>NZ_JANHGR010000001.1:1801611-2101880 GCF_026616205.1 Halolamina litorea | reverse complement strand
AGAAGAGGAGTTAGATAGACTCGGGATGTACGCGCCAAGGCAACGAGGCGTTGAGTCCGCGAGCACTAACAGACCGAAGCCATCACTCATCCGGTGATCGCTCTGCACTGTACCCGTATCATACGGGTCCAGGTGCGAACTGGACTACGCTTATACACGGTTGTGGACCCTACCGAGCCTGGTATGATCGCGGTTCGATTCCGCGACTCGGCGTGAGACGGCCAGAGTGGTGAGGTAACACCCGTACCCATCCCGAACACGGAAGTTAAGCTCACCCACGTGTGGAGGAGTACTGGCGTGGGCGACCCGCTGGAAAACTCGACTCGCCGTCTCTCCATTCATTGCGGTTTTCATAACGATCGAAGAGCGGTCGCGTTCGCGGCCACTCACCACGGTTCACGAGGATCAACTATCCCCCGTGACCCGTATTTTTATACCTAATCAGTCGTTGTAATCCGCATATGCCCTTCGACGCCGCTTCAGAACGACTCGCTTTCGGCGCCGAACGGGCAATGCAGACCGTCCGGAGCCACGCGGCGGGACGAAACGTCCTCGCCGTTCTTACTGACACCACGGCCGACGAATGGCGACGGAGTTGGGAGCGGACCGGCGTCAACTCCGAGCAGGTCGGGATCGTCGAGTGCTTCGACCTCGCTCGTGGTGCGGGAGCGGCGACACAGACAAGCGTTGTTTCCGAGGACCTCGCCGTTGCCACCGTTGAGCGTCCCGTCGAGACCCGTCAACTCCGTACCGTACTGGAACAGTTCCTCGAAGGGTGGAACCGCGGCTCCAACAGTACGCTCGTCTATCTCGACTCTCTCGGGGCACTCGTCGCCGACAGTGACTACGACAGCGTCTGTCGGCTCCTCCAGCAGCTCCGATCATGGACTGACCAACCCGGATCCGGCATCGTGGCGACGGCGACCGAAGCCTGTCCGCCGCGCACGACTGCCAGGTTCAGTGATTTCTTCGCGGCGACCGTCGGCGAACCGGCCGTCGACGCGGAAGCCACGACGGCTGTCCAGCGGCTCCGTGTCCACGACCCGACGACGTTCGGCTACTTCCGGAGCTACTGGCGGGACGCACTCGCCGTCCTGGAGCGGACCGACCGCTCGTTCGTACAGGCCGGCCAACTCGCGCCGAAAACCGACCTCTCGTCGCGCGTACTCGGCACAACACTCTCGGCGTTCGCCCGCCTCGGCGTACTGTCGGTTCGAGCCGACACGAACGGCCCGAACCGGTACGACTGTCGACGCTACGACCCACAGCGCGCAGCAGAACTCGGTTTGGTCGTGGACTCGCTCCCCGAGTAGCTCACGACGGCGCTTCGAGTGAACTCCCGACCACCGACCCGTCCGGCCGAAGGGTCACGCTTCCGAGCATCGCCGTTTCGCCGGGCTCGGTCGTGGATGCGACCGCCCTGAGTGTCTCTTCTCGATCCAGTTCCTCCCAGAGGCGTCGCTCGATCAGCGCTTGGAATGACTCCGGGTCCGTCCACCCGGCGTCGATGTCGGACGGAACCCGGACGACGACACGGAGTTCCGCCTCGGTCACTCGAATCCCGACACCGAACGTGTCCCCGCGTTCGCCCGTATCCGTGCTCTCGTCGCTCACAGCCACTCGTTTCGCGTCCTGTGTCAAATTCCCACCGGCTCGAAGTGTGCGTGACGTTCACAGCCGTTGTCGGCGCCGATGGGACGGCTTTTGTCCGCTAACCACATCGGCCGTTCCAATGAGCTACCGGATCGGACTCGTCGGCAAGCCCTCGGTGGGCAAGTCGACGCTGTTCAACGCGGCGACGATGAACGACGTGCCCGAGGGCGCGTACCCGTTCACCACCATCGACCCGAGCATGGGCGAGGCGTACGTGCGCGTCGAGTGTGCTGCCCCCGAGTTCGACGAGACGTGCACCCCGAGTGTCGGCTACTGCGACGACGGCACTCGCTTCGTCCCCGTCAAACTCGTCGACGTGGCGGGGCTGATCCCCGGCGCCCACGAGGGGAAGGGCTTGGGGAACCAGTTCCTCGCGGACCTCAACGAGACCGACGTGCTCGTTCACGTCGTTGACTTCTCCGGCGAGACTGACCTCGAGGGCGAAGCGACTGAGGGTCACGACCCCCGGGAGGACATCGCGTTCCTCGAAAACGAGATCGACATGTGGTATCTCGACGTGCTGAACAAGGGGATCGAGCGCCACCTGACCGGCTACCACGGTGGCGAGGGAGACGTCGAGGCGGCACTCGCAGAACAGATGGACGCCTTCGGTATCGTCGAAGAGGAGATCAAGCAGATCATCCTCGGCCAGGGGATCGGCTTCGATCCGGAGGAGTGGGACGGCGAGCAGCGCGAGGAGTTGGCCCGCGAGATCCGAAAGCGGACCAAGCCTATCGTCATCGCGGCCAACAAGATGGACACCCCCGCCGCACAGGAGAACTGGGAGGCCATCACCGACGAACAGCAGTACGATCACCTCGACTTCGTTCCCGTGAGCGCCCACGCGGAGAAGTCCCTGAAGAAGGCGAGTGAGGGTGGTGTCCTCGACTACACGCCCGGGGAGGACGACTTCGAAATCGTCGGCGGCGTGAGTGCCGAGCAGGAACAGGGACTCGAACAGATCCGGACGTTCATCGACGCCTACGGCGGCACCGGCGTCCAGGACGCCCTCGAGACCGCACTGTTCGAGACGCTGGGCTGTCTCGGCGTCTTCCCCGGCAGCGCCAACGGCTCGAAAGACGAGAAGGGGGTGTTCCGTGACTGTTTCATCCTGCCGGAGGGTGGCACCGTCGAGGACTTCGCGTACACCATCCACTCGGACGTGGGCGACGGGCTACTCCACGGCATCGACTGCCGTTCGGGCCGGCAAGTCGGTTCCGACCACCGACTTTCCCACCGTGACGTGATCGAGATCGTCACCACCGGCTGACCGCTGGCTACTTTTGGGCTCCGGCCCACCGGTCGAACGTGCAAATCGAGTGCAAACTGTTCGGTCCCTTCCGCGACGACGCCGGCGTCGAGGACGTAGGCGGAGAGTACGACACTGGCACGACTGTCGGGGAACTGCTCCGGGGGTTGGAGGCCGACCACCCGACTCTCGAGGGGCGTATCGTGGACGAGTCCGCCGACACGACAGCGGGATCGACCGTCGTCACGATCAACAAGAAGAACGTCAAACACATCGACGGGCTCGCCACCGAACTCTCCGAGGGGGACACCGTCCGGATCGTCCCCTCGGTCTACGGTGGCTGAGCGACTGGACCGGCTTCGTCCGTCGAGTCAGTCGTCGGCGGCCGCCGGGGCAACCGAGTCGATCGAGGAGTCCGGGATCGTCCCGTCATCGTTCCAGCCGCGGGCCTCGTAGTACTCCTGGACGGCCTCCGCGAGGTCCGGAATCTCGTAGGGGAGTCGGTCGTTCTCCACGTCCTTACCCCGCTTGTTGTTGAAGTGACGCTCGCGTTCGATGGCGCGGGCGCCGACCGCTTGGAGCTGTTCGTACTCGGTGTCGAACAGCTGTTCGAGTCGCTCGTCGGTCAGGTACTCGCCGCCGAACGCGCACACGACGCCGGAGTCCCGGACCACGTTGTGGTTCTCCAGCCCGATGAGGGTCTCTGCTTTGCCCAGTGTCCCCTCCGGATCGACCTGTCCGGAGTACTCCAATCCGAGCATGCCGCCGTACATGTGGTCGGCGCCACGGTTCGCGACTGCGTAGGAGAGCCCCTGTCCGTGTAGTGTCCGTCCGTCGTGGGCCGCGAACTCCATTCCCTTCACGGTGTAGTTGTTCACGCCCAGTTCCTCGTGGGCTCGGTCGACGCCTTCGGCGAGCAGGTCGCCGATCCCCTCGCGGCGGGCGATCTTCTCGAGCGTCTCGTGAACCAACTCGGCGTCGCCGAACGCGTCCTCGCTTTTGAGATAGGCCGCGACGGTGACGCCCGCGGAGATGGTGTCCATCCCGAGTTCGTCACAGAGTTCGTTCGAGATCATCACGTCGACGATGTCGCCGACGCCCTGGCAGGTCCCGAAGGAGTACACCGTCTCGAACTCCGGCCCTTCGGTCTCGACGCCACGCTCTTCGTCTTTGGTCGGGAGCTTGCAGGCGTAGGCACACTGCGAGCAGGCGCCTTTCTTGTACTTCTTCTCCTCGACGGCGTCGCCCCCGATGTTCGCGATGCTCTCGAACTCGTAGTCGTCGAAGTACCGCGTCGGAATCGAGAAGTTGTCGTTGATGAACTCCGTGTTGCCAGTCGTCCCCTGTCGACGCATGAGGTCGTCGCTGGTGGCGGCCTCACGGTGAACGTCCATCGCCGGCGGGTCGGGAATCTCGACCTCCGGCGTCGAGTCGCCCTCGAAAGTCACACACTTGACGTTCTTCGAGCCGAGGATGGCGCCGATCCCCCCGCGTCCGAACGCGCGGGAGTCGAACGTCATCACCGACGCGTAGCGAACGAGGTTCTCACCGGCGGGACCGATCGTGATGCAGTTCTCGGGCCCGAGGTCGTGGTGGGTCTCCATGTACGCCGAGACGCGACTCGTCTCCGCGCCCTCCAGTTCGGGGACGGCCTCGAACTCGACTTCCGGTCCGTCGGGACCGTCGGTGACGTGGACTGCGAGCAGTTCGTCGCTCTCGCCGACCAGTTCGAGCACTGACAGCCCGGCACCGGTGAAGTTCCGCGAGAGGTAGCCCCCGGCGTTCGTCGACACCAACCCGTCGGTTAGCGGCGAGAGGCCGGTCATGTTCATCCGTCCGGTGAAGGACATCCGGCTCATCTGCATCGGGCCGGTCGAAAGGTACGCGCGGTTCTCCGGGCCGAACGGGTCGGCGTCGAATGGGATTCGATCGTGAGCGAGCGCCGTAGCCGTGGCACGTCCGCCGATCGTGTTTTCCAGCACGTCGTCGATGTCGACGCGTTCGGCGGTCCGGTCACCGACGTCGACGGTAAGCATCGGTCCCTCGGCGTGAAGCATACGTGGCGGTTTAGGATGCCGTCACCTTATTCCTGTCTCTCGTCGCGACCCGGCGAATTATTTCCACGCCCCGCGCGCACGCGAGCGTTCGAAACCACTAAGGTCGGAGCGTGGCGACTATGTGTATCAAGAGTGCCGATGATACCTGATGCCATAACCGCATCCGTGCTCCAGATGGGGGGGCTGATCCCCCGCGGAACACGGGTGGAAGTGTTCAGTGAGATCTACTGGGTGTTCCTCGGTCTGGGAACCCTGGTGGGAGCCGTCGTTATCGGCTACATGTTGAAAAATGCGTACGAATACAGCTACCGAGGGGGCACCGACGACGAGGACCGCCCCAAACTCGGCGAGATCCCGACCGGTGGGGGGAAGGGCAAGAAGCTGTTCCTCTCGCTGAGCCTGAGTGCGATCATCGTGATCTCGCTGATCGCGTGGACCTACGGGACGCTCCTGTTCGTCGAAGGGCAGACTGGCGAACAGGGGATCGACGTCGAGGTGGAGGGCTACCAGTTCGGCTGGAACTTCCACTACCTCGACGACGACGGTGAGTACACGGGGGTGAACACGACGGGCACGCTGCGCGTTCCCGCCGACACCCAGGTGAACTTACGGATAACGTCAGCGGACGTGTTCCACAACTTCGGGATCCCGTCGCTCTCGGTGAAAGGTGACGCGATCCCCGGCGAGTACACGGAGACGTGGTTCAAGGCAGAGGAGCCCAGGAACCACACTGCCCACTGTTACGAACTCTGTGGGCAGGGTCACTCCTACATGGACGCTGACATAATCGTCATGGAGGAGGAAGCCTACAACAACTGGTACGCGGAGCAGCACGCGGCCGCGCAGAACGATTCTGCCGGCAACATCGCTGCGGCGGAGGCGTAACGTATGACTGACGACACTCAACCACGAACCGACGGCGGCACGGCGACGGCACTGCCGGGTGACAGCCACGACGAGGGTGGGCACCTCCCACCGCGCTCGTCGCTCAAGCGCTGGATAGTCACGACCAACCACAAGGACGTCGGCATCCTCTACATCGTGACGTCGATGTTCTTCCTCCTCTTCGGCGGGGTGCTCGCGCTGCTGATCCGCGCCCAGATGTGGAGTCCGCGAGCGCCCGGCGAGGGCATCCTCTCGGCCATGGCGTACAACCAGTCCGTCTCGCTGCACGGGCTGATCATGGTCTTCTGGTTCATCTCGCCGTTCGCGACCGGGTTCGCTAACTACATCGTCCCGCTCCAGATCGGGGCCGAGGACCTCTCGTTCCCGCGGCTGAACGCGCTGTCCTACTGGCTCTACCTGGCCTCGGGGCTGATGGTCTTCGCATCCTTCTTCCAGGGATCGACGTTCGCTGGCGGGTGGACGCTGTACGCACCGCTGAACATCCCGGCGTTCATGCCGAGCATCGGCGCGACGACGACGGTGTTCGCGCTCGTCACGTTCTGTGCATCCGTCACCGTCGGTGGGGTGAACTTCATCACCACGATCCACCGCATGCGGGCACCTGGCCTGACGATGCGCAGCCTCCCGCTGTTCACGTGGTCGTGGCTGCTCACCGTCTGGATGATGCTGCTCGCGTTCGCGGCGCTGCTGGCCGCGGTAATGATCCTGCTGTCGGACCGAATGCTCGGAACGATGTACTTCTCGATGACCACCGAGGGTGGGTCGGTGCTGTGGACCCACCTCTTCTGGTTCTTCGGCCACCCCGAGGTGTACATCGTCTTCTTCCCCGCGCTGGGGGCGATGGCGGAGATCTTCCAGACGTTCTCGGGTAACCGGATCGTCGGCCGCAAGTGGTTCATCGTCTCGATGGTGCTGGTGGCGCTCCAGAGCTTCATCGTCTGGATGCACCACATGTTCCTCACCTCGATCAACCTCGAGGTGAAGACGCTGTTCATGGCGACGACGATCGGTATCTCGTTGCCGTTCGACCTGATGGTGTTCTCGCTGATCTACACCCTGATCAAGGGGCGGATCCGGTGGGACACCCCGATGCTGTACGCGTTCGGCGCGCTCGTGCTGTTCATCGTCGGTGGGATCACCGGCGTGTTCCTCGGCGCGGTCGTGCTCGACTACGAGTTCCGCGGCACCTACTGGGTCGTCGCGCACTTCCACTACGTGATGGTGAGCGGGGCGACGGCGCTGATCGCCGCCCTGTTCTACTGGTTCCCGAAGATGACCGGGAAGACCTACGACGAGTTCCTCGGGAAGGTGAGCTTCGCGGTGTTCTTCACCGGGTTCAACCTGCTCTACTTCCCGCTGTTCCTCGCGTGGGGGACTCCCCGGCGCGTCTTCGCCTACCGGCCCGAGTACCTGGTCTGGCACCGGATCGCCTCCGTGGGTGCGGTGATCCTCGGGATCGCGGTGCTGCTGATCATCTACAACCTCACCAAGAGCCTCCTCGCCGGCGAGGACGCCGCGGGTAACCCGTGGCCGTACTCGACGACCGCCGAGTGGGCGGTCTCCTCTCCGCCGCCGATGGAGAACTTCCCCGGTACGCCGACCTACAAGAACGGCGCGCTCGAGTTCCTGAGCGGTTCGAGCGATAGCGGTCACAGCGGGGCAACCGCTGCCGACGGCGGCACGGCCGCCACCGACGGCGGTCACGCCACCGCACACGACGCGATCGAACACGCGAACGACGACGACGTCCACGTCGACCACGCGAGCATCTGGCCCGCGGTCATCGGCCTGTTCACGTTTGTCACGGTCATCGGGCTCTCCGGCCTCCAGGTCGGGAGCTACCCCGAAGGCCTCGAGGGCGTGTTCTACATGGCGACCTCGGTTGTCGGCGTCGTCGGCCTGATCGGCTCGATCGCCGCTATGGGCTACGAGAACTTCACGGCCCACGAAGGCGGCTTCGGCGAGACGTGGCCCTTCGCGGGCGTCGAGAACACGAAGATGGGGATGTGGGTGTTCCTGGCCTCCGACGTGGTGCTGTTCGGGGCCTTCATCGGTGCCGCCATCTTCCTCCGTGTAGCCTACGGCTGGACGGAGTGGCATCCCATCCCGCACAACCCGATCCCGGGGCTGGTCAACACCTACCTGCTGCTGACCAGTTCGTTCTCGGTGATCCTCGCACTCGTGGCTGCGAAGAAACACAGCCGCAAGGGGATCGTGGCCAGCCTCGTCGTGACGTTCACGCTCGGGCTTGGCTTCCTCGTGAACAAGGGGATCGAGTGGATCGAACTGTTCCACGAGGGCACGTGGCTGGACTCCAGCGTGCGTGCCTCGACGTACTACCTCACCACGGGCCTGCACATGGGTCACGTGATCGCGGGACTGCTGATCACGGCCTACCTCATCTGGCGGGCCTGGAACGGCGCATACGCCGACGGCAACGACGAGACGCTCGAGTACTTCGGTCTGTACTGGCACTTCGTCGACATCGTCTGGCTGTTCCTGTTCCCGCTGTTCTACATCGTCTAGACCAATGGCACGAACAAAACTCTACACCGGAATCTACGTGGCACTGTTCGTCATCGCGACGCTCCAGGTGGTCGTCGAACGGACCGCCCTGATGGAGGAGGCCTACGTCATCGCGCTCGCGCTGATCACCGTGCTCTCGGTGATCAAGGCGGTGGTCGTCGCGGGCTACTTCCAGCACCTCGTCTGGGAGCCCCGCTCGGTGACCTACGTGATGCTGCTCGGTTTCGTCGGCTTCCTCGCGCTGACGGTCGCGGCGTCGTACTCGATCCAGTAAGGCGCCGTCACGGACGCGGTCTTTTTCGTCGCGCTCACGCGTTACCCTCGGAGTCACACAGCGCCGGCACTGTTTTCCTGTCTCCTTCCCGCCAGCGGCCATTGAGCTAGCCGTCATCTCTGACAGGCACGTGCGAACCGTCCCTCCCCGACCCGTTCCGTGACCGGATCGAGGCCGACGACCAGACGATCCACGCCGGCGACTTCGAGGACGGCGAGGGACGTCACGCTCCACGAAGCCCGACAGACGAAGAAACAGCCAGCAGGGCCTACGACCAGACGAAGGAGTAGCTGTAGACGAACAGGAACATGATGAACGAGAGCGCGCCGAGCACTTTCAGGTGGAACACGAACAGGTCGTCGCTCTCCTGGTCGTCGGCCTCGGCGTACGCTTCCGCCTCGGCGTCGGTCATCGTGTCCCCGTGTGTCTCGCCGACGTGGAGCGTGCGGAGGTGGTCGCTCGGGAACGGTCGGCCACAGTACGGACAGCGTGCGGCCTCGTCGTCGTCGACGACGAACGCCGCCTCGTCGGTGGTTGGTTCGGTCATGATCAGATGAAGGGTGCGTCGATGGTCGGTTGTGCCAGTAGCCAGAGCCCCGTGATGGTGTACAGCACCATCACGCCCACGTAGGGGTACTGGCTCCGGATCGGTTGGAGCCGCCCGGTGAACAGTTCGAACGCCCGAGAGTGGGAGACCCATACCGCGAGCAGGTGCCCCGCGAGCACCGACAGCGGGCCGACCCAGCTGATCCACCCCGGCAGTCCGAGCACGGGCGGGGTCAGCGGCGGAGCGAACGGCGCCGCGGCGACGACCACCGCGGCGGGGAGCTGTTGGAGCAGGTACGGAAGGTAGTGGCCGAGGTGGTAGCCCGCGGCGATGGGCAACAGCGCGGGCGCGAACGCGGCGGCGATGGTCGGCGCCGACCGGTAGGTCGGCCCGCTGGTCCGAACCCGCTTCGAGGCCGCCCAGTAGATCCCGAAGAAGGCGGCGTAGCCCAGCAGCATCGCGGCGAAGTAGGCCAACTCGGCGGGCAGGCCCGCCCGAACGATCGGTGCCGCGAGCGACTGCCACGCGGGCGTGGCGACGAAGCCGTCGAAGGTCGTCACCCACAGCAGCGCGATCACGAAGCCGATCTCGCTCTCACGGGTCGTCGCGTCGGTATTCCCTTCCGTCAGCGCCGCGCCGGGGGCGACGATCTCCAGCCCCTCGTCAGTCCGCTGGACCGGCGCGACGCGCCCGTAGAGGTCGAACACGCCCGCGATCGGGTCGATCTGCCGGCGCCACGTCTCACGTCCCACCACGACACTCGCGACGAGCGTCGCGGCGACGTAGGCGGCGACGACGACGGTCAGTTGACGCGGGTCCGAGGCCACTTCGGTCACGACCTCCAACCACACGAGCAGGAGCAGGCCGGCGACGGCGGGCCATCGGCCGACCCAATCGGGCAGTTCGACGGAGCCGGTCGTGGGGAGTACCGACGCCAGCCGTCCGAAGGGGTCGAGGGCGGGCCAGGAGTTCCCGAGGAAGTACGTACTCGCTGTGAACCCTGCCCACCAGAGTACCCAGACGAACAGGACGGCGAAGTTCCGGCCGGCTTCCGGGGGGCCGGCGATTCCCGTCGCCAGCACGGCGCCGAGTCCGAGGACACCGAGGAGGCCAGCCAGCCGACCGCCCCAGCGCCGGACCGCGCCCCCGTTCGGGACCGTGACGCGCCGGTCGTGGTAGGCGGTGAGCAGGTCGCGGTCGGTGACGAAACTGGTCAGGAGAAAGGAGACGGCGATGACGCCGCCCCCGGTCATGAGGAACAGCCACGTCGGTGTATCGACGTTCCCCGACGAGATACCCGGCCCGCCGTGTGCGTTGACCGGCGCCGCGAACAGCGCCAGTGCGGCGGTTACCAGCAGGGCGCGCCCGCAGGCGCCGCCGACCGAACGACGGGCGATCGC
Organism: Halolamina litorea; assembly: GCF_026616205.1. NCBI lineage: Archaea > Methanobacteriati > Methanobacteriota > Halobacteria > Halobacteriales > Haloferacaceae > Halolamina > Halolamina litorea. The sequence continues at coordinate 2,091,268 of NZ_JANHGR010000001.1, read as the reverse complement.
CGTGAGCGGGTTCGTGTGCTGCGGCCGTGCGACCGACGCCGCTGTCTGGTAGCTCGATCTCACGTGCCCGAACGTCGGGCGGGAAGCTACAGGAACGTTTCGCAAGCGGCTCAGGCCGTCACTAGCTGCACCGTGATGACGAGCACGAGCAGCAGTGCCAGCATCCACGAGCCGGCCATGACGGCCGCCGCACGCTGGAACCCACGGGCCTTCGCGGCCGCGTAGGTGCCGTAGAAGAGGTAGAAGACGAACGACAGCGCCAGCGAGAGCGCGACGACGATGCCGCCGACGCTCACGAGCGACGTGGAGAACGCGTCGCCGCTCACGAACAGCATGGCGCCGAAGCCGAGCGCCAAGGCGCCGACGATGAACGCCAGCGTCCAGACGGACTCGTTGCCGGCGAGTGCGCTCGCAAGCGACTGGTCGTCACCCAGTTTCGGTGTGTAATCTTTCCAGTTCCGACCCACCACCGCCGCCACGACGGCGACGAGGAGGAGAGCCATCAGCGCCGCACTCACGAGGTAGATCGTCGATGCCATGGTACGCTACGTTAGCAAAGAATGGCCGTGGCGAGGGTATAAAGATTCGTTTCTCCGTTGCGTGTTCCGGTTCGGGACTCAATCGAGGGTGACCCACGCCAGAAACGCGAGCGCGACGGCCTCGAGCACGTGGAACGACAGCATCGCGTACCACGCGATGTCGGGGACCTGCGTGCTGAACCACACCGAGAGGTCCGGGTCGAGGAGGTAGTAGTAGAGCGCGAACCCGTTCTCGATGAACAGCAGGCTCGCGAACACCAGCATCCCGAGCGTGTGCTTCGATCGGAGCGCGAGGTAGTTCCGCACCCACACCCAGATCAGACTCCCGAGAAAGAGGAGGTTCACCCCGACCGTGATCTGTGCGGCGGTCGCTAGCGTGTTCATCGGTCCCCCGTCGAGCGTGGCTCGGTTCGTGTGTTCCGGCTCATGGTTGCTCCAGTCCCTCGATTATCTCCTCGACTACGTCCCAGTTGTTCCGGGCGCGGTCGGTCGGCAGGTAGACCGCGCCGTAGTCGTCGCCGCTCGCGTGGACGATGTCGTTGTCCGCCAGCACGTCGAGGTGGTGTCTGACGGTGTCGTAGTTGAGGTCGAGCGCCTCGGCGAGCTGGTTCGGGTTCCGCGGGCGCTCGTCGACGGCCCGAAGAACGCGCGCCCGGTTCGGGCCGCCGCGAGTACCCGATAGCACGTACCAGAGGGCCGCCTCCATCGTGCGAACCCAGCCTCCCGACCTACCTAAGCCCACCGACCGTCCTTCCAACGGGCGGCGGGCCGGAGCCTCACTCGACGATGAACTGGCCGGCGACCTCCTGCACTTCGGCCATCGTCATCGGCTCGTCGACGGCGACGGGGAACGGGGATTCGACGTTGAGTTCGTTGAGGAAGCTCGCGTGACGGGCCTCGACGGAGTGGATGCCGATGGCGGCGTTGAACACCGCGTCAGCGGAGACCGTCGGCGCCGCGCCCGCGTAGGCGGCGACGCCCGTGTTTTCGAGGGCCTTCGCCACGCCGAGGAACTCGGAGGGTGTCTCGTAGCCGAAGTCGTACTCGGCCTCCTCGACGGGTGTGCCCCCGAGCTGTTCGACCGTGTCGCTGATGGCGCTCACGTGGGCCGCCTCGTGGTCGCCAACCATCGCCAAGTGACCGGGCACCTTCTCCTGGATCTTCGTGTCGTAGTCGCTCAGCACGTCGGCGTTCATCAGTTCCTCGTCGCTGAACCCCGCGAGGCCGTCGCGGTAGAACGCGTTCTCCAGGTGCTCCAGCGTGAGCGCGTAGTTCAACACGTCCACGTCGCTGGTGTCGTTCTCGGCCTTGCGGTCGTGGGTGGGCCGGTCCTCGTCCAGTTCGTAGGCGCTCGGGTCGACCTCGCTGGTGACGAACTGCCCCGCCACCTCGAGCACCTCGTCGACGCTCATCGCCTCGTCGACGGCGTTCGGGAACGGCGCGTCGTCGTTGACCAGATTGAGGAACGCCGCGTGGCGGGCCTCGTTGGAGTGGATCCCCGCTGCGACCGCGAGCAGGTCGTTGTTGACGACCTTCGGGGCGGCGCCCGCGTAGGCGGCGACGCCGGTGTTCTCCAGCGCGGCACCGACCTGGAAGAACTCCGAGGGCGTCTCGTAGCCGAAGTCGTACTCCCCCTCGCCGATCGGGTCGCCGTTGAGGTCCTCGATCGTCGCCGTCAGCGCGTCGACGTGGGCCTGCTCGTGGGCGCCGACCGTGCGGAGGTACTCCGGCACCTGCATCCGGACGGTCTCGTTGAACGCCGAGAGCGCGTCGGCGTTCATCAGCTCGTCGTCGCTGAACGTCTCCAGCCCGTCACGGTAGAACACGTTCTCCAGGTGTTCCAGCGTGAGCGCGTAGTTCAGCACGGGCACGTCCGGCGCCGCGGGCTGGGGGGTCTCAGTGGGCTCCTCCGTCGGCTCCGGCGTGGGCTCCTCGGTCGCCGTCGCAGTCGGCGTGTCGGTCATCGTCGACATCGGCCCGTCGGTCGGCGTGTCGGTGGCGTCGCCGCCCGCACACCCCGCCAGCCCGACCGCCGAGAGCGTGGCCATCGCGCCGACGAACCGGCGTCGGCTGCTTCGCGCACTATCGTCGTCGTCGCCGCCCGAGTTCGTGGGGAACATCTCCATCCGTTCGAAGCACTGGGACCGACTTACGTATTTTCCGAAAACTGACACAAAACCCGCGGAACTCCGACCCGACCGAGGGGGAATTTCGTCCGAAGTCGTTCGCCTGCTGGCGATCAGTGATCGCTCTTCCGGTTCTATCAGTACTCGGATCGGAGGCCTGCGTCGAGAACGGTAGCGACGCTGTCGGATCGTAGCGTCGGAAGAATGCTCCGGCGGGGATTCGAACCCCGGTCATCACCGTGAGAGGGTGATATGATTGGCCGGACTACACCACCAGAGCGCTTCGCAACCAACAGTAGCGGTGAGGAACGTAAAACCGTTGCGTTTCCTCGCCGCCGTGTGGCGGATTCGCAGGTATCACGCCGCCGTGGTCCCAGCCGCGCCGACGCCTACCGAACCTGCTCGCCCGCGAGGTACACCTGCTCTGGCGACTGCCACGCCTGTACGTCCTCGAGCGGGTTCTCGGGTAGCACCAGCAGGTCAGCGCGGTAGCCCTTCTCGATCATCCCGGTGTCGTCGAGGCCCAGCAGGTCGGCGGCGTTGACCGTCGCCGCCTCCAGCGCGCCCGCCTCGTCGAGGCCGTACTCAACCATGTAGGCCAGTTCGTGGGCGGCGTCCTCGTGGTAGTTGAACGGCGTTCCCGCGTCGGTCCCCATCGCGATGGGCACGCCGGCGTCGAGGCCGTACTCCCACGCCGCCGCCATCCGGTCGCCGGCCTCCTTGGCCTTCTCGACGGCCTGTGCCGGGATGCCGGCGTCGCTGTTGCCGACGATGCCTTTCAGCGCCGATACTGTCGGTACCCAGTAGGTGTCCCGTTCGGCCATCAGTTCGGCGGCCTCCTCGTCCATGAACGTCCCGTGCTCGACGCTGTCGATGCCCGCCAGTACGGCGTTCTTGATCCCCTGCGTACCGTGGCAGTGTGCCGCGGTTCGGACGCCGGCGGCCTCGGCAGTCTCGACGAGCGCCTCCAGTTCCACCGGCGTGAGTTCGGGGGCGCCGGTCTGGGCGCCCGTCGTCAGCACGCCGCCGGTGGCCATGCACTTGATCGCGTCCGCGCCGGCTTTGAGCTGTTCGCGAACCGCCTTCCGGACTTCGTGGGGGCCATCGGCCTCCCGACCGAACCAGTGGCCGTGGCCGCCGGTCATCACGACGTTCTTGCCGGCGGCCTGCACGCGCGGGCCGAGGACCTGCCCGTCGGCGACGGCGTCGCGGGCATCGATGGCCAGCGTCGCCGCCGCGCCGAGGTCTCGGGTGGTAGTAACACCCGCCCGCACGGCGTTCCGGAGGTTCTCCGCGGCGCGGAACGCCATCGCGGCCTCGCTGTCGCCCTGGACGCTCTCGGCGTCGGGGCGCCCGTCCATCATCAGGTGGACGTGCGTGTCGATCATCCCCGGCGCGATGAACCGGCCGGAGACGTCGATGCGCGAGTCGACGTTCTCGTCGCTCGCGTCGCCCACCAGTTCGATCGTGCCGTCGTCGATCAGTACGTCTGCGTCGAGGGTGCCGTCGGCGTCGACGATGGTGCCGCCTTCGAGTAGTTGCATGGTCATCGCTGCGAACGCTGAGTACCTAAAGCGTCGGGTGTCGGCGGCTATCGTCCGTAACCGACAGCCTCCCCCGGATTTATAGTTTATCAGAGACAGGTCGACCCCATGAGACGAACGCTGACACTCCTTGTTGTCGGCTGTATTCTCCTCTCCGGACTCACGGGAGCAGCTATCGCACAGGACCGAGAGCCCAACGACTCGTTTGAGGACGCGGTGACGATCGAACCTGGTGAACACGAAGGGCTCACGATCGAGAGCGGCGACGACGAAGATTACTTCGCGATCGACGTCGCAGCCGGAACCTCGCTTCGCGTGACGCTAACGGCGGAGAAACGAGACGGGAGACTGCCCGAGTCGGCGCCGGATCTCACGATCTATCGCGAAACACAGGGGAGTGTCGACTCGACCTCCGACTACGATACAGTGCCCTCCGCGGCGACGGCGACGATGAACGCCTCCGAGCAGTTCGACGAAGCACAGACCGTCTACATCCGCGTCGATGGGGATGGGAACACTGAGGAGTCGACCGACTACCGGCTGACACTCGTAACCCAGGACGACCGGTTCGAACACAACGGCGACTTCGAACAGGCCGCGCTCGTCGAACCGGGAAGTTACGAGGACCTTCGGATCGCCGGTGGTCACGATCAGGACTACTTCGCGGTCGACGTCGCAGCCGGAACCTCGCTTCGCGTGACGCTAACGGCGGAGAAACGAGACGGGAGACTGCCCGAGTCGGCGCCGGACCTCACGATCTATCGCGAAACACAGGGGAGTGTCGACTCGACCTCCGACTACGATACGGTGCCTTCCGCGGCGACGGCGACGATGAACGCTTCCGAGCAGTTCGACGAAGCACAGACCGTCTATATCCGCGTCGAGGGGGATGGGAACAGCCCTGCGATAACCGACTACCGGCTGACACTCGTGACCCAGGACGACCAGTTCGAACACAACGGGGGCTTTGATACGGCGGCAGGCATCGAACCGGGAAGTTACGAGGACCTTCGGATCGCCGGTGGTAACGATCAAGACTACTTCGCGGTCGACGTCACGGCTGGGGCAACACTCAACGTCACGCTCGTTTCGGAGAAACGCGACGGTACTCTTCCCCGAACCGCGCCGAGCGTTGATCTCTACGATCCACAGCAGGGGCGGATCGGAGGAACCTCGAACTACGAGACGGTCCCAGCGTCTTCGACGGCGTCGCTCGCTCTCTCCGAGGAGTTCGACGAGGCACAGACCGTCTACATCCGCGTTGATGGGGACACAGATGCTTCTGAGATCACCAAGTACAACCTTTCCGTCCGGCTGATGGAACCGGCGCCGACGGCTACATCGACGCCGACGTCGAAACCGACACCGACGCCCGTGAACACGGCGGCGACGTCGCCACCCGATCGAACGGCCAGGAGCACGGCAGTGCCAACGACCGAGTTCCGAGCCACGGATACGGACGACCGACCGGGTTCGACGACGACTGAATCACCGGGGTTCGACGTTGCGAGCACACTCGTCGCTCTCGTGATCCTGTTCGGTGTCCGCCGGCGAGGGTAGAACGCGTACTGAGCGGCTTCCCGCCGCTTCTTCAGATACTGGCGCCGAAGGAAGTCGGCGTTACTCCTCGTCGAGGGCGTCGAGGAGGTCCGCGATCTCCTCGGTCCCGTAGCCCTCGTAGCCGTCGTCGATGGTGATCGCCGACAGGGAGAGGGAGTCCGCATCGATCTCCTCCTCGTGGGCACGGAGGCTCCGGAGGACGAGTTTCAGCCCCTCTTCGAGGGTGAGGTCCTCGGACCAACCCTCTTCGAGCACTTCCTGGATCTCCTCGCGGCCGCCGCCGATGATCGTGGCCTTCCACTCGTGGGGGGTCCCCGAGGGGTCGGCGCTGAACAGGCGCGGGGTCCCTTCCTCGCCCTCGACGCCGCCCTCGATCCCGGCGATCAGGAGCGCGGCACCGTACGGTCGGGTGCCGCCCATCTGGGTGTTCTCCTGGATGTGGTCGGTGATGTACTTGGTCAGCGTCTCGACGCCGACGGCCTCACCGTAGCGCAGGTGGTTGCTCTGGGCCATCTGGCGCGCGAAGTCGATCAGCTGACGCGCGTCGGCGACGTGGCCGGCGGAGGCGGCGCCGATGTGGTCGTCGAGCTTGTGGATCTTCTCGATGCTTTCGGACTCCATCAGCTTCGAACTCGCCTGTGCCTGTGCGGCGAGCACGACGCCCTCCTTCGTCCGGACGCCCACGCTGGGCGCCCCACGGGAGACGGCCTCGCGGGCGTACTCGACCTGGTAGATCCGGCCGTCGGGCGAGAACAGCGACGTGCCGCGGTCGTAGGCCTGCTGATCGTTTCCTCTCATAGGGAGTCCTCCGTCGCGGGGACGACTTCGCTGTTGGTCATCGGTGATGGGTACGCCCCCCCGACTGAAAAACCCTGCTTAAGCGGGATTTTCCACCCCGACCGCTGCTGTCGATGTACTCCTCGCCGTGGCAGGGTGGACACAGAAGGGTCGGTTCGCGGCCGCCGACGGCTCCGGGCAGAGCCACAGTGACGGCCACGTCGTTGGCTCGCCGAGTACCGGGCAGGGTCAGCGAGCGCGCCGGACCGGCCCGCGGGCCGCCGCCCCCCGTCGACGGCAGCCGCGACCCGGTCCACGACGCCGTTCCGGCATCGCCGGCACGCCCGCCGGGCAAACGAACGCGCCGTACTGCCACGGACGAGCGCCGACGTAATGGGCCTCGGTGATCCGTGTCGGTCCATACGGGCGCCATATGGCTCGCGGGGCGACCCCCCGAAACCGGCCGGCTCGGGGAGCTTTATGCTCGCCGGGACGCTGTGGCCTGTATGACCCGCGCCACCGTCTGTCTCACTATCGACTTCGACGCCGTCTCGCCGTGGCTCCACGCCCGGGAGTTCGGCTCCACGCCCGTCAAACGCTCCCGCGGCCGGTTCGGCGCCGACGTGGGTGCGCCGCGGCTGCTCGACCTGTTCGAGCGCCTCGACGTGCCATCGACGTGGTTCGTCCCCGGCCACACCATCGACTCGTTCCCCGAACCCTGCCAGCGCGCCGTCGACGCCGGCCACGAGATCGGCCACCACGGCTGGAGCCACACCCCGCCCAGCGACTACGAGAGCCGGGCGGCCGAGCGCGCCGACATCGCCCGTGGGATCGAGAGCATCGAGGACCTCACCGGCTCGGCGCCCGCCGGCTACCGCTCGCCCTCGTGGGACTTCTCGGCACACACGGTCTCCCTGCTCAAGGAGTTCGGCTTCGAGTGGTCCTCCAGCGGGATGGCCCGGGAGTTCGAGCCCTACGAACTCACCGAGGAGTACGCGCCCGTCGACGACCCCTACGAGGTCGGCGAACCGGTGGAAATCACCGAGATGCCCGTCTCGTGGCAGCGCGACGACTACCCCGCGCTGGCGTTCTCGGGGTCCCGCGCGTTCGCCGACGAGGCCGCCGTCTTCGACCACTGGCGCCGGCAGTTCGACTGGATGTACGAGCACCACGCCGGCGGGGCCTACGTCCTCACGCTCCACCCGCAGGTCAGCGGCCGCAGCCCCCGCCCGGCGATGCTGCGGGAACTGATCGAGCACATGGCCGCGAAGCCCGACGTGGATTTCGCCACCGTGAGCGACGCGCTCGCCGGCATGGGGTAGGGCTCCGAGAGCGACGACGGTGGCGTACTCGCCTACCAGCGAGGACCACGGTCGAGTGTACGTCCGCCGGATCACGGCCGCGGGGAAGTCGCTTCCGGCGCCGGATCAGCCGTCGTAGGGGCGCTCGATCACCGTCCCTCCGCTGGCGTTCCGGACGATCACGGTGTCGCCGCCGTTGTTCCACACGGGGCTGCCTTGGCCCCAGTAGTAGTCGCCGCCGGCGTCGTCGCCGCTCCCGGTGTGGAGGGTGAGTGTTCCGTCCGGTTCGACCGTCGTGCCCTCGGGGAACGTGTAGACGTGGTCGGCCTCGTCGCGGACCGTCCACCCCGAGAGGTCGAGCGTCTCGTTGCCCGCGTTCCGGAAGGTCACGTACTCGTCGTTGAGGTTCTCCCGGTCGTCCCCATCGGCGTCGGCGTGGATTCGGGCGACCCGGAGCGCGCTGCCGCCGTCGGCGACTGCGGGTGTCGGCGTCGCCGTCGCGGTGCTCGGGTCATCGGTCGCACAGGCGCCCCAGAGGCCGATCCCGTTGGCGCGCGCGATCTCCTCGGCACGGCCGTAGCGGTCGCGGTACTCGAAACCGGAGTCGTCGTAGCGTCGGGCGAGTCCGTTGGTGATCAGCCCGTAGTTGAACGATTCGCCGTCGACGTGGACGTACGCCAGCAGTCGGCCGTAGTAGCCTCGCCGTGGCTCGTTCGCGTCGAAGCTCAGGGTGACTGTCCGGCCGGCCAGTTCGTCTTTCGCGTGCTGGCTGGCTCGCTCGCCCCACTCGCGCAGACAGCTCCGGCCGGCGTCGGTCTCGGGTACGCCGGGGAACTCCGCGGGGTCGTTCTGGGTGTAGACCTCGGGCGTGTCGACGCCGAGCAGGCGGACCGTGTCCTCGGTGCCGTTCGGGAGCCGTACGTCGACCGTGTCGCCGTCGACGACACGGGTCACCTCGGCCTCGATGGCGTTCTCCTTGGGCGGCTCTGCGGGCGGGAACTCGGCTGTGCCGGCGGTGTCGGTGGACGCTGCGGTCCCGGTACCGAGGGGGTCGCCGCCGTCGGTCGCCGCGGGCCCGGCAGCACAGCCCGCGAACACGAGCAGCAAACAGACCGCGACGGCGCGGAGATGCCGATCCATGGCCGAAGAACGGTGCGAGGGGAGAAAGGCGTTGGCGCTCGCCGTTCAGGGTGCGAGCCGGTTCTTGCGGTTCTTCATGTGCTCGTCGTAGTAGTCGAAGGTGATCGGGCACCACTCTGCGGCGTAGTCGAGGATCTCCTCGGTCAGCCCGCGGATCTCCCACTGGGCGTCGGCGGCCGCGCGCATGTCGGCGATGTGCATCAGCGTCCGGGCGTTCAGGCTCAACACGACGTTGACCTCGGTACCGATCGGGAGCACGAACCGGGCGTCCTCAGGGGGCATCCCCAGTTCGAGCAGGCGCTGGTACTCCTCGACGGAGCGCTGCACCGAGTTCCGGAACACTTCCTCGCGCTCGGCGACGGTCTCCTCGTCGACGGCGCCGCCCTGCTGATTGCGGCCGATCCAGTCGGGGTCGGTCGCCGACGGCGGCGTGACGACCATCTCGCCCTCGCCGACGGCTTCGGGGTCCACGTCGTCGAAGGCGACGTAGCGCATGCTCTGTACGTCGAAGGAGACGTGGCGGTGACGGGTGAGTTGGGCCATACACGAGCGGGACATCCCCTTCACCGCGAAGGTGGCCTGCGCGTGCTCGAACGGGCCGTAGTGGCCGTGGCTCAGCAGGTGGCCGATCAGGGTCGCCTGCTTGGCCTCGATGTCGTCGCCGTCGACGGTCGCCATCGTCTCCTCGAAGGACTGCTCGCCCACGAAACCCGACGCGTAGTCGTTTCTCGCGGCCTTACAGATCAGTTCCTCGGGGTCCTCGGTCGCCTCCAGAAGCTCGACCTCCATCGTACTCGAAGGGGAGACCGGACCGGTGTTAAACCTACTTTCTCGACCGGTCAACGGCAGTCCGCACTCACGTCGGCGATGAACCGTTCGGGGTCGTCGATCTCGCTCTCACAGCCCAGATCGAGCGCGATCCCCTCGGCGAGCCACCGGAGCGCGGCGTCGACGCTCTCGCCGTGGCAGGCCACACCCGTTGGTTCGTGGCGGGCGATCACCGAATCCCCCGTACGGCGGAGTTCCACGCCCGGGGGACGGTCCGCCGACTCCGTCACACCGGCCGTAGCCGACCGGGCGGGAAAACCCTTGGCTCGGAACGAATCGCTTTAGTGGCTCTCCGCGGAATCTGCCGGTATGGCAATCAAGCCGAAGTACGTCAAGCAGATGGGGACCATTCTGCTGGAGAAGTACCCCCAGTCGTTCAACCAGAACTTCGAGACGAACAAGGAGAGCGTCTCCGCGCTCACCAACGTCGAGTCCAAGGAAGTCCGCAACCGCATCGCGGGCTACATCACGCGCAAGGAAGCCGGCGCCGCCGCGGCCGCCGCCGAAGCCTGAACCGGCGACTTTTCAGTAGCTGTACTCGTCGGCTCGGAGCTGTACGTACGTGTTCCGGTTCCGGAACCGGGTGAGCCGGTAGCGCGCCAGCAGTTCGACGCCCGTGAGCCCCGCGTTCAGCCGACCCGAGAGCATCGAGTCGCTCCCCGACTCGGCCAGCATCTTCGACCCGGCGTCGAACACGCGGTCCCAGTCGTCGGGGCCGTAGCCCCGAACCAGATCCGCCAGCGAGACGTTCCGCAGCGCCTCGTCGCCGATGGCCTCGTGCCACTCGTCGTTGTAGTGGCCGAGTTTCCCCTGCGCGGCGAGGCGGCCGGCGATGGCGCCGGTCCGGACCGCGAGGTGGTCGCCGCCCTCGTGGAAGGCGGAGGTGGTCCCCATCGCGCCGCCACAGACGGCGATGCCGGCGTCGACGGGCGAATCGATCGGCCGCGTCGAGGAGATGGGGTAGGTTTCCGTCCCCTTCGTCTTCCCCGCCCCCTCGACCTTCGGGAAGTCCGAGAGTTCGTACTCGTCGCCGTACTCCCGTTCGAGCAGGCGCTCGATGTAGGTCCCGCCCTGCGGGATGCGCTCGTCCTGAGGGTTGAGGAGGTCGTACTTCTCGCGGTCTTCGACCTCGTCGATGTCCATCCCGATGGGCATCGTCAGGCCGACGCGGCAGACCCGGTCCTGGTTCGGGAACACCCACGGGTAGGCGGTGTGGCCGGGCATCAGCCCCCACCAGAAGACGATGGCGTCCTGCACCTGCTCGTAGATCTCCTCGGGGAACTTCCGGTACTCCTGATAGGCGATGTGGTTGGCCGTCGGCGGCGCGAGCACCTCGCTCGCCTTCCGGCCGGTCGGGAGGTACTCGTCGAGCACGTTCATCGTGACGGTCCGCTGGGGGCCGTCACAGAGCAGCAGGTAATCCGCGCCTACCTCCTCGCCGTTCGCCAGCGAGAGCGTGTGTCGCGGGTGTCCGCGGGGGTCGGTCTCGACGCCGCGCACCGAGACGCCGACGCGATAGCTCGCACCGGCGTCCTCGGCACGCGAGCGGAGGAAGTCGTCGAAGCGGGCCCGGTGGAAGGTGTAGCCGAAGTGGTCGTAGGAGGCGTCGATCCCCGTCGAGCGGAGGTTACAGGCCGTGTTCGGTCCGCGGAACTCCGCGCGGTCGAGGACGTTCTGCACCACGCCGTCGGGCATCTCGTCGGGGTGGATCCCCATGATGTCGACCCAGTAGTCGAGGATGCCGGCGGCGTCGGTGGAGTCCGGGCCGAGTCCCTCGCGGTCGTCCCGCGGGACGCCCTTCTCCAGTACGAGTGCGTCGGCGCCGTGTTCGGCCGCGGCGTGGGCCGCGGCGGTCCCCGCCGGCCCCCCGCCAACGATGGCGACGTCTACGCGTTCCATAACTGCATAGGTGCGTACTCGCCGCGTTAAAGCTACTGACTCGACCCGCCTCACCCCAACGACCGCCGGCGGGCGGCGGGCCTACATGTACATCCGGTTCTCGAACGCCTCCTCGCGTTCGGTCGCGGCCTCGTAGCGCTCGGCGAGTTCGGTGTAGTATCGCTCGATTTCGTCGGCGAACTCCTGCAGGGGCTCGGTGTCGACGCCGAGGCCGTAGATGTCGTTGAGCGCCTCGATCAGTCGGATCGACGCCTCCACGTCCGGAAGCTGTTGGTGGACCGGCGTCTGGAACACGCCGACTGCGAGGCTGGAGTCGATCCCCTTCTCGACCAGGGCTCCCGTCACGCCGTCGAGGTACCCCCGCGCCATCGGCGTCGTCGGCGTCTCCGGCGTCTCGACGGGCTCGGTTTGTTCCGTCGACTCGGAGGGCGCACCGGCGCCGGCGAGGGGGACGGACTCGTCGCCGGCGGCGGGCGGTTCGGGCACGCCGCCGAGCCGTCGTGCGAGGTAGTCGTCGGTCGCGACGTGGTAGGTCCGGTGGTCGTCCGGGCCGTGACGCATCGGGACGGCGTCGACGATGGCGATCTCCTGTACCCCGTGTCGCTCGGTCCACTCGAGGATCGACTCGCCGAACGGCCCGCTCAACACCGGCGGGACGAACAGCTCGTTTTTCAACAGCGTCATCTCGAGCTCCGGCTTCGAGAACAGCCGCGTGTGGTGGGTCGGCCGGCCGTTCTCGAAGGGGGTGATGCTCGGCATCGCCTCGGTGGTGACGTGGCCGGTCTCGACCAGTTCGAGTTGGTCGATCAGGAAGTCGACGGCCGTCAGCCCCGAGAGGCCGTAGCTGGCGAACCCACAGAGTAGCGTCTCCTTCGGGCTCTCGTCGTGACGGACGGCGAACTGCCCCGACTGGGTTGGCGGGTTCATGCACATCCAGTCGGCGGCTGCGACCTTAGTTGTCCGGTCCGTATCAGTCCGCAGACTGGCCTTTCTGCCGCCGGCTCGCGGCGACGGCGTCGGCGACGCGTTCGAGGACCGCGGGGTCGTCACTCGGCCGACCGACGCTGACCGCGTCGGCACCGAAATCGAGGTACTCCCGGACGCTCGCCTCGTCGCGAACGCCGTTGTTGGCGATCAGGAAGCAGTCGGTCGCCGCCGCGAGGTCGGCGACGACGGACTCGCTGTCCATCGCGTCGACGTGGAGCGCGTCGGCGCCGGCGGCCTCGACCCGACCGGCCACGTCGACGAGGTCGACGCCGTCGAGTTCGGTTCGGACCTTCACGCTCACGTCGGCGCCCGCCGACGCGGCCGCTTCGACGAGTGGGACGAGCCGATCCGGGTTCCGGAGCAGCGTCTCGCCCGCGCCGGCGGCACAGAGTTCGGCCTGCCGGCAGTGGGCGTTGATCTCGACGATTGCGTCGTGCTCGGCGGCAACCGCGGCGACCTCACGGACCGGCGCCGCCGTCGTCGACCGGACGTTGATCCCCGGCCGCACGTCCACACCCGAAAGCGCCGACAGTTGCCGGTCGACGAACGCGACCGGGTCGGCGGGAAGGAACTCGGAGCGGTCGCGGTCGGCGACGATGCCCCGTGCGGCCGCCCGGGTCGGCTCGTCCAGCGAGACGCCGCCGAGAAAGGCTGCGCCGGCCCACTCGGCGCCCTGTTTCGCCCACTCGGCGTCGGCCTCGCCCGAGAGCGACGCCAGCGCGAGCCGTGGCTCGAACACCTATCGTTCACCTCCGCCGACCGCGGGAAGCTCGCTCGTATCGACGTCGTCGCCGTCCAGTTCGGTTGGGTCGTCGACGCCGACGAGACCGAGGGAAGCCGGGGACGCGCCGACGGCTGCCAGCGCGAGTGCGCAGGCCCGGGCGACCCGCTCGGCGTCGGCGGGTCCGTCGATCTTCGTGTCGGTCCGGACGACCGGGCGGTCCAGTTCGGTGGCGTCCTCGCTGTCGAGCACGAACGCGTCCGCGAAGCCGTACGTCTCGGCGACGCCCGCCGTCGAGGGTTCGGCGCCGACGCCGGCCATCAGGTCCGCGACTGGGCCGGAGAACGGCTCGTCCTCGCAGAACGGCGAGACGGCCACGACTGGCGTCGCGTCGAGCGCGTCGTCGACGCCCGGGAGCGCCCGGATCGGCCCGACCGAGGTGACGGGGTTCGAGGGGCCGACGACGACGGGATCGGCGAGCGCTTCGCGGACTGCGGTGGTGGGTTCGGCCTCGCCCGCGCCGCGGAACTCCACGTCCTCGACGGTCGGTGCAGCCCGATTGGCCACCCAGTACTCCTGGAAGTGCATCTCGCCCTCGGGCGTGTGGATGATAGTGGCGACGGGGTCGTCGCTCATCGGCAGCAGGTCGATGTCGAGGTCGAACGCGTCGGCGAGGGTTCTGGTGGCCTCGGTCAGCGTGTGCCCCTCGTCGAGCAGCGAGGTGCGGGTGATGTGGACCGCGCGGTCCCTGTCGCCGATGGTCATGAACTCGGCAATCCCGGAGAAGCGCCGCCAGCGGGCGATCTCCCGACCGCTCGTCTGAGCCGGTTCGGGGAGGTAGCGCGGTCCCTCTTCGAGCCCCGCCGCGTCGGCGAGTCGGAACAGTTCGTCGTCGGTCTCGTGGGTGTCGCCGTCGATCCCCCACCACCGGTCGCGGTCGAGGACGCCGCCGCCGTCGAACAGCACGGTGTCGAGGTCCGGCGAGACCAGCAGGCCGCCCAACTCCACGTCGTCGCCGGTGTTGCCGACGACGGCGACCGAGTCGCGGGCGAAGACCGGCTCGTCGCCCGAGAGCAGTTTGGGGGTGCCGGTCCCCCCCGCGAGGAACGTGACCATGCACGGGCTATCGGCGGCGCGGGGTTGAAGCTTCCTCTCCCGGCGACGCCGCACCGGGGCGACTTTGAACCTCGCCGCCGGGGTCCCCGTATGAACGCGATCAAGGACTCCGTCCACGACTGGATCACCCTCTCCCCGGTCGCGGCGGACCTGCTGGACACGCCCGCCTTCCAGCGGCTCCGGCACATCAAGCAGCTCTCGACGGTCCGGCTGGTCTACCCCTCGGCCTCCCACACGCGCTTCGAGCACTCGCTGGGCGTCTACCACCTCGCAGAGCAGGCGCTCAGCCACCTACGCGTCGACGGCGACCGCGCCGACCATGTCCGCGCGGCGGCGCTGCTGCACGACGTCGGTCACGGCCCCTACGGCCACCAGACCGAGGAGGTCATCATGCGCCGCGCCGGCCGGCACCACGACGAGATCGGCGACGTGATCGAGAACTGCGGCATCGCCGACACCCTCCGGAGTCACGACCTCTCGCCGACCCGTGTCGCCGAACTCGTCCGCGGCGAGGGCGAACTCGGCCAGCTCGTTTCGGGGGAACTCGACGTGGACCGGATGGACTACCTCGTCCGGGACGCCCACCACACCGGGGTTCCGTACGGCTCGATCGACCACGGACGGCTCGTGCGCTCGCTGCGCTACCGCGACGGCGAACTGGTGCTCGCGGAGGGGAACGTCCGGACCGCCGAGTCGCTCCTGCTCGCCCGCGGGCTGATGAACGGGATCGTCTACCGGCACCACGTCTCCCGGATCGCGGGCTCGATGCTCGAACGGGCCGCCGAGGCGCTGCTGGACCGCGAGAACGGCGTGGGGATCGACGAGTTCGCCCGGATGGCCGACCACGACCTGCTGGTCGCGCTCGGCGAGTACGTCCCCGACCTCGGCGGCCGGATCGAGCGCCGCGACCTCTACAAGCGCGCGGTCTGGGCGGGCCTCTCGGACACCCCGGCCCACCTCGTCGAACTGACCCACGACGACGAGCGCGCCGCCGAGCGGGAGATCGCTGACCGCGCGGGCGTCGAGGAGTCCGAAGTGATCGTCGACGTGCCCCGACGGCCGTCGATGAAGGAGTCCAACGCCCGCGTCGTCGTCGGCGGCGTGGTCCAGCGCCTGGAGGAGGCCTCCGGGCTGGTCGGTGCGATCCGGGCGGCACAGCGCGACGGCTGGCGACTCGGCGTGTTCGCGCCCGAGGGCGAGCGCGATGCGGTCGCGTCGGCGGCCGTCGACGTGCTCGGGCTACCGGAGCGCGTTCGGCGGTAGCAACCGTTCGGCGTGCTCGACGCTCGGCGATGTAGAACGGGCGGCTCGGGAGAATCCATCGTCACACGGGGCTCGGTGGGGGTAACCCTCGTCACTGCCGCCCGGCGGTGCTTGCCGCCGGCCCGGTATCAGTCGTTCGTTATTCGACTTCCAGCCACGGCACCTCGACCAGCGGGGGGATGTACGTCTCGATGTGGTGTTCCCATACCCCCTGCTCGCCGAACGCCTCGCCGTGGTCGGCGGTCACCACCACGTCGCCGTCGAGTTCGTCGATGAACGCGGCGATGTCCTCGAGCACGATCCGGAGGTTCTCCTCGTAGAGCCCCATCGCGGCCTCCTGGGTGCCGTTTTTCACCACGTCGGCGGGGTCGAGTTCGAGCCAGAGACCGGCCTTCTGGGCGAGTTCGCTGCCGTCGAGGACGCTCTCGACGTTGGTGCGGAGCGTATCGCTCATCGACGCCAGCGCGCCGCCGTCGCCGTCGCCGTTCTCCTCGGCCTCCTCCTGCTTTCGGATGCCTTTCTGGATCTGCTTGAGCTTCTGACCCTTCCCCCGGGAGAGGTAGGGCGCGTGGGGCTGCATGTAGTGTAGGACGGTCCGGTCGGCCTCCTCGACGGCCTCGCGGTTGTTCCGGAACGCTTCGCTGATCCCCTCGGGCGGGACCGTCCCGAGGTCGTCGTCCCAGCCGGTCTTCCACACGTCGAACACCTGCGAGATGTGGTCGGAGGCGGTCCACTCGTAGTCACAGCTGGCGCCCCACTTCAGTTCGTTCAGCGGGATCCCGAGATCGTTGATGAAGGGGTTCCCCGAGAAGTAGGCGATGTCGTACTGGTCGGTGAAGTTCCGGTAGGCCCACTCCGGCGTCGACGACCCGACGCTGCGGCGCTTCTCCAGATCGCCATCGAGATACTCGTCGTAGACCTCACTGAAGGCGTCGAACCGGCAGGCGTCGAGCACCAGGCAGTAGTCCCACTCGGAGTCGAGGAAGTCCTGATCCCGCATCAATTGCTCGCACGTTTAGGGCGGCTCTACGTATTCTTGTTGCTTTCCACGGACCAGTCACTTCCCTTCCACACGACTTTTGCACAGCCACACCGACCGGACGGTATGGAACTGTTCGCCGTCCCGGACTTACCGGAGATCCGCGAGGGTGACGACCTCGCGGCGATGATCGACGACCGCGTCGACCTCCGGCCCGACGACGTGGTCTGTGTCGCCTCCACGGTCGTCTCGAAGGCCGAAGGCCGGACTGCCGACCTCGCGGACTTCCCCGCTGGCCCCCGAGCGAAGGAACTGGCCCGCAACCTCGAGGAGATCTCCGGCGAGGAGAAGGACCCCCGCTTCGCCCAGGCCGTGCTGGAGAACAGCACCGACGTGGTGATGGACGCCCCCTTCATCCTCACCGAGGCGCCCTTCGGCCACGTCAGCGTCAACGCGGGGATCGATCGCTCGAACGTCCCGGACCACGACCTGCTGCTCCTCCCCGAACGGCCGAGTGAGTCGGCCGAGCGCATCCACGAGAACCTCGACGCGTCGCCGCCGGTGCTAGTGACCGACACCTCCGGGCGCTCGTTCCGGCACGGCCAGCGCGCGGTCACGCTCGGCTGGGCGGGAATGCCCGCCTCGCGGGACTGGCGCGGCGAGACCGACCGCGACGGCCACGAGCTGCAGGTGACCGTCCAGAGCGTCGTCGACGAACTCGCGGGCGCCGCGAACCTCGTCTCCGGCGAGGGCGACGGCGGCACCCCCGTGATCGTCGTGCGGGACTGGGAGTTCGGCGACCACGGCGGTAGCGACAACCTCTTCCGGGACCTGCGCGGGGATTTCGTCCGGCAGGCGCTCCGGGAGTGGGAGTACGAGGGCTGAGAACGGGGACCGGTTTTCGGCCGACTACCGCGTCGCGCCGGCGCCGAGGAGGTCGAGCACGCCGCCGAACGCGAGGAGGCCGAGCGCCGCGCTGGCGGCGACGACGAAGAGGGCACCCATCACGACCGAAACGGCCGACAGGGGGTCCTGCGTGACGACGCCCTCGAACAGGCGCGCCATCTCGGGGAGGTCCTCGGCGATCCGGGTTGCGAACTCCTGCAGCGTAGCCATGGCCCGCGCTTGGGTCGGGGGCTACTTCGCTTTTCGGTATCGGCGCGCCGAGGGAGTTTTCCCGCGGGGCGTCCCACCGACGCCCAGTGACGCTCGACCCCATCCACGTCGACACCATCGCCCGCATCGCCGCCTCCATCGCGGGCACCGTCGACGACACCGACCACGACGAGCACGCGCTCGCGGCGTGGGAACTGCTCGACCCGCTGCGGGAGAACGGCCGGGTCGTGGTCGAACCGCTCGGCGAGCAGGCGCTCCGGGCCGCCGCCGTCGACGACGTGGCGCTGGCCGACCGCCCGTTCCCGACCACTCACGGCCTCGACGCGGGCACGCTGAACCCGACGGGGTTCAAGAACGGCCTGCTGCTCGACGTGGCACAGGCCGCGATGGCGTCGGCGCCGACGGACCTCGACCTCCACCGTTCGCGCTCGCTGGTCGCGACCGTCCACGCCAACGACGCCACACGGGAGTACGGAACCGACTGGCAGCGCTACGACGAGGGCCACAGCCGTCGGCAGGTCCTCCACGTCCCGGAAGTCGGGGAGTTCGCCGACGAGGTCACCCACGAACTCGCACTCTACCTCGCGGAGTCCTCCCACGCGCTCGAACACGCCGACAGCGTCGAGGACCTCCTCCTGCTCGACGGGCCGCTCTACCCCAAGCGGCTGTTCAACTGGGAGTCCCGGGACCCCGCGCTGGCGGAGGCGACCAAGGAGGCGGCACCGCAGGCCTTCGTCGAGAACTACGTCCGCCTCGTCGAGAGGTTCGTCGAGCGCGGCGTCCCGATCGCGGGCTTCGTCAAGAACCCCACCTCGCGCTTTTTGGTCCGTACGCTCTCGGGCAAGACGCCGACGCCGTGGACCGACGACGCCGCGCTGTTCACTCGGCTGTTGGAGCGGCGTGAGGAGCGCGTCGACGCCGACGCCGATGCGGGTGACGACCCCGCCGCGGCCCGTGACGAGTCGGACCTCACCTTCACCTCGTGGTTCCGCTCGCGTGGGTCCTCCGACGAGCCGATGTCCGTCGACGGCGACGCGATGGGGATCGAGCGCCGCCTCGCGCCCGAGGCGTACGAGGTGACCTTCTGCTACCTCTACGACCCACGAACGGACGTGACCTACAAGATCGAGGCCCCCTACGCCGTCACCCGCGACGAGGAGACGCGGGCGGCGCTCACCACGCAGCTACTCAGCGAAGTCGCCACCGAGCGCGGGCCGCCGGAGGCTATCGGGAAGGCCGACGAACTGGCGAAGATCGGCGCCGGCGAGAAGACCGCGATCCGGCGGAAGTTCGAGGAGACGTTCGGCAGCGAGTCCCGGATGACCTACGACCGCCTGCGCTGGGACGGCGAAGATTAGGCTGCCTGCTCCTCCTCGATCTCGATCTCCACGTCGTCGACGCCGATGCGGGCGAACTGGGTCCGGATGTGCTCGCGGGCGGCGTCGAGGGCCCCCTCGCGCGTATCGAAGCCGCGAGCCATCGGCGACTCGAAGGCGATCCGGATCTCCTCACCGTCGATCTCGATCGGCGAGCCGCCGCTCTCGACCTCGTAGAAGGCGTCACAAACCCAGACGTAGGCGGCGTCCTCGTCCGGTGCACCCTTGTAGGACGGCGGCTCCTCGCCGCGCTCGAACACCGTGCCGGTGAGGGCCGTCCCGCCGCCGCTGCCGTGGACGTGGATCATACATCACCTAACCCGGCGGGGCCTTTAGGAGTGCTGCCCACGGCCGACCGGGCTGCGGCGGGCCGCGCCGTCGGAGGCAGGGGAAAGGCGTATGCCGGGAGCCGCCCACCTCCGGTCCATGAGCGATTCGGGTGACCTCGGGGACTTCACCGACTTCGACGGCGGCGACGACGACCCGGCCGCGAACGGCGCCGGAGACGATGCCGGGACGGCCGACGGCGCCGCGAGCGTCGGCGGCGACACCGGCGACGCCGACACCGACGCCGACTTCGAGCGCTACGACGCCGAACCGGCCGGCAGCGACGCGGGCCTCGGGACCGTCTCGGTGTCACAGGGCCTCCGTGTCTCACAGGACGGCGACGAGACGCGGCTGCGGGCGTTCATCACGACCGGGAACCGAGAGTCCGTCCGGCTCGGGAGCTACCTGCTCGTCCCCTACCCCGACGACGAGACGCTGTTCTGTTCGATCGCCGCCCTGGAGTACGCCCAGGAGTTCCAGTCCGACGACGCAACCGAGATCCACGCCCGCCGGCAGATGCGCCGCGAGGGGTTCGAGGAGCGCGACTACAAGTTCATGGCCGAGTTGGAGCCGGTCGCCGTCATCTACGAGGAGGGCGGCGAACTCAAGCGACGGATGACCGACCGCGTGCCCAAGCCCGGCGCGCTCGCCCGCGAGGCCGCCGACGAGGAGCAGATCAAGACCGGCCTGAAGATCCCCGGCGACGGCGTGTTCCTCGGACACCTCTCCGTTGGCGGGGAGAAGGTCCGTACCGCGGCGGAGCCTCCGACCGTCGACTACCGCGTGAAGGACGACTACGCCGAGGGCGACCCGCTCGTGTTCCGCCACACGCTCGTCGCCGGCGGCACCGGATCGGGGAAGACTCACGCCTCGAAGAACGTCCTGCGGCAGTATCTCGCCGAGGACCGATCCTACCCGATGGACGACGGCCGGGCGGTCTCGCCCGCGGTGGTCCAGTTCGACCCGCAGGACGAGTACGCCCAGATGCACGACGACAACCCCGGGATGAGCGACCAGTTCGCTCGGCAGCTCGACCGGGAGGGGATCGCCCACGGCGGCCACGACGACACCATCGCGCTGGTCCCCGTCGAGGACGGCGTGAGCTACGGCGGCGAGAACCACCGCGCCGAGCAGGTGCGCTTCACCATCCCGTTCTCGGTCGTCGACGAGTACGATATGCCGTGGCTCGTCGCCGGCGGCGGCTTGAACGACAACCAGTACCCCGCGCTCCTGACGCTGCTCAACCGCTTCTTCAGCGACTACGGCCACAACGGAACCTACCAGCAGTTCCTCAGCTACCTCGACGACCCGGGGCTACAGGAGGAACTTCACGAGTCGGGCCGGGTCCACGAGGCCACCTTCGACGCCGTCAAGCGCCGCGTTCGGGGAATCCCCAACGGCATCTTCGATCAGGACGCCCGACCGATCACCGAACTGGACCACGAACTGGTCCGCCCCGGCGGCCTGACGGTCGTGCCGACCTACCACCTCTCGACCTCGCGGGCCAAGGAGATGTTCGTCCTCGCGGTCTCCTCGCTGCTCGTCGACGACAAGCTCTCGAACTCCCCGAACAGCGAGCGCATCAAGGAGACGCCGCTGGTGCTCGGGATGGACGAGGCCCACAACTTCCTCTCGAACGCCGACAACGTACAGGCCCAGAAGGTCGTCCAGAAGTTCACCGAGGCCGCCAAACAGGGCCGGAAGGAGCGCCTCGGTCTGTTCCTGATCACGCAGGACCCACAGGACATCGCCGAGCCGGTGTTCAAACAGGTGAACTCGAAGGTCGTGCTCAACCTCGGCGACGAGGACGCCATCTCCTCGGTCAACATCCCCTCGGCGTTGGCCCAGAAGGTGCCCTACATGGAGAAGGGCCAGATGGTGGTCTACTCGCCGGACAACTCCGAGCCGGTGGAGCTGATCGGGCTCTCGGAGTGTGTCACTCGCCACGGCGAGTGAAACCGCATCCGGCGCACGGCTGAGCGCCGCCCACCGTCTCGGTCTCCCGGAGCCGACTCAACGACCGTGTCTGCCTGTTCACTCGACCTCCCGGCCGGCAGCGACGATCGCCACGACGAGTGCGACCAGCGTGGTGGCGGCGCCGAACCCGGGTGCGCTCGACGCGCTAGCCGAGGCCTGTCCCACGTCGCCGTCGGTGGCTTCGGTCGTGCCGTCGGTGTTTGCTGTCTCGGCGGTGTCGGTCCCGGCCGCCCCGTCTGTCCCGGCCGCCTCGTCGGTTCCAGCCGCCCCATCAGCGGCCGTCGTCGTCGCGCTACGCTCGGTCCGTTCCCCGGGCGTTTCGACGGTCAGTGTCGCCCGGGCCTGTACCCCGTCGGCGGTTTTCGCCACGATCGGCACTTCGTAGCTCCCGGCGGCGCTCTCGGGCACGTGGAGGTCGAACGTCATCTCGATGGTGGCGCCGGGTTCGACCGTCCCGAGCAGCCACTTCGCGTCGCCCTCCTGTGTCAGACCGGCGCTGCCGTTCCCGGCGGCGAACTCCGCAGGTAGGTCGGCGTCGACGATGTAGGCTGTGGTGTTCGACCCGGTGTGGCCGAGCGTCAGCGCCACTTCGACGCGGTCACCCGGGTCCGCTTCGATCGCCGTCGGTGTCGTCGAGAGTTCGCCGGTCGCTGCGGTGGCTCCTGACGCAGTCGCGCCGAGGACCGCCGCCGCTAGCACGAGTCCGAGCAGCACACGACGACGCATCAGGCACCACCCCCGTTACGGTACATCCGAATGAGTTCGAGTAGTAGCTGGTCGCTCACCGTCTCCCCGCCGGTGCCGCCGACGATCTGGTCGGCCTCCCAGTAGGCGAGCGCCTGCTGGACCTGCGTGGCGGTGACGCTACCGTCGTCGCCGACGAACTGGTCACGGACCGTCGTCGCCTCGCCGACGATGGTGAGTCGATACTCCTGTTCCGCGAGCGTACCGCCGGGGTCGGTCCGGAGCGTCGCCCCGACCGAGTGCTGGCCCGTATCGGCGTTTTCCGGCGGCGCCAGCGTCAGCGACACGGTCTGGGACCCGCCGGGAGCGATCGACTCCCACTCCCACCCGCCGCCAGTCCACGTCCCGTCGGCGTCGGTGTGCTCCTGGACGGGTAGCGAGTCCGGCAGCGACAGGGAGAGGGTCGCGTTCACCGCCCGTCCGCCGTTGTTCCTGACGGCGAACGTCGCGGTGAACGGCACGCCGGGGAGTCGCTCGACCAGTCCGCTCTCCGGGACGAGGCTCTCACGGCTCAGTTCCAGGCGGATGGGCTGGACGTCGATTCGGTGCTGCACCCTGGCCGACAGCCCCTCGTCGTCGACGGCCCGGAGGAGCAGGTCGTAGCGTCCTTCCTTGTCGAACGTTCGTGTCAGCGTCTCGCCCGTCGCCGTCCCGACTTCCTCGTACTCGTCACCGTACCGAGGACTCCGGTAGATCGTCCACTCGTAGCGCTCGACCGAGCCGTCAGGGTCCGTCGACCCGCTGGCGTCGAACGTCACCTCACGGCCGGCCAGGGCCGTGTCGGGGCCGTCGACGGTCGCGTTCGGGAGTTCCGTACCGTCGGCCCTCAGGCCGTAGACCGTCCCGCCCGTTTGGGTGGCCACGACGGCAGTGTCGCCGACGATCAGCGAGGCGGTCGGGTGGGTTACGTCGCTCTCGGCAACCCAACGGCGCTCGCCGGAGTCCACCGCGTACGCGAACAGCCGCCCGCTGCGAGCGCCGACGTAGACGGTGTCGCCCACGGCGACGGGCTTTCGGAACGACCGTTCGTCCGCCTGAACGGTCCAGCGTACCTCGCCAGTCGTGCGCTCGAACGCCGTGAGCCGAGCCGTCGCCTTCGACGGGCCGTTCGTGTAGGCGACGATAGCGAGTTCGTCGGTGAGTACCGGCGAATCGGGCCCGTAGCCCTGGGTCGACGCGTTCCACAACGGCTCGCCGTCGCGGGAGACCAGTGTGAGGCCCCCCTGTCGCGGGACGAAACAGCCTTCCTCGCCCAGCGCGGGCGCGTACACGATCCCCTCGCTCGGGAACTCGACCTGCCACAGGCGTTCGCCGGTCGAGCGGTCGCGCGCTTGGAACGAGCCGAAGTTGACGGTCCCGAACAGCCGATCCGGTCCCACGGCCATCGGGGAGATCCAGTCAGCCGGCGTCGCCTCCCACTCGACGTCCTGTTCCGTCGTGTCGACGGCGGCGAGGTAGCCGTTACGGCTGCTGTCGCCGAGCAGGTAGCCGCTGACGTACACCGTGCCACCGCGACTGGTCAGCCCCCACGGCTTCGCCTCCTCGTGCAGCGAGAGCGTCCACCGGGAATCACCGTTGGCGGTGTCGAGCGCACCGAACTCCCCGCCATCGACGGCGTAATACAGGGTCTCGTCACGGACCAGCGGCGGTGCCCGCGTCGTCGTATCCTCGTCGGTCAGCGCGTTCCAGGCGATCTCGCCCGTCGTTGGATCGAGCGCGTAGAGCCCCTCGCCAGCCAAGTAGGCCTGTTCGCCGTCGGTAACGCCCATCCGGGCGAACCCACTAGGCCCTGTCCCCGATCGGTCCGTCTGTTCCCACGCGAACCCACGGTCGACCGGCCCGCCGGCCGCCGCCCGATACGTCGTCTGCCGGGGGCCGCGATTGGTCTGTGACCACGGGTGGTCCGTCGCCTCGACGGTTCGGGTTTCGGCACCGATCGCTGCCCCAGCGAACGCTGCCGCGCTCAACCCGCGGAGAACCGTACGTCTCGAATACGTCATGTTACCAACGGACTTGCCACTCGTTATCAAACTATTGGTGACATGGTTCGCCCGGTCCTCCGGGGGACTGCGCCGCGACCGCGGCGCAGTCACCGGCAACTGCCCCCGGGTCCGCCACCTCGCTTTTCACACAGGCCGTCGAACGACCGGGCATGACCAAGCGCATACTCGTCGCCTACGACGGGACGCCACAGGCCGAGGAAGCACTGGAGTTCGTCGCCGAGGAGTGGGGCGAGCACGACATCACGCTGCTGTACGTCATCAACCCAGTCGAGGCCGGCTACAGCGCCGGCGTCGGGATCCCCAGCGGCGGCGAGGAGTGGTTCGAGCAGGCACAGGAGGAGGCCGCGGAACTGTTCGAGGAGGCGGAAGCCGACTTCGACGGCGACCTCCGCACCGAGACCGCCGTGGGTCGCCCGCCACAAGCCATCGTCGAGGTCGCCGCCGGCGAGAGCGAGGACGTCGACGCGCCCGAGTTCGACCACCTCGTCATCGGTAGCCACGGCCGCACCGGCGTCTCGCGGATGATCCTGGGCAGCGTCGCGGAGAAGGTGGTCCGGGAGTCGCCCATCCCGGTCACCGTCGTCCGCTGAGGCGGAGATGCGGCGTGTTAGCGTGCGCTGCTGACACACACGCAACCTGATTACGCGCACGTCGACAAAGTACAAAACGTTCGCCGGCGTTACCCGAGCATGGAGTTCGACGACGCCGTTCTCACCCGCCGCAGCGTCCACGAGTACAGCGACGAACCGGTCGACGACGACACCATCGAGGCCGTCTTCGAGCAGGTTCGCTACAGCCCGTCCAGTTTCAACCTCCAGCCGTGGGAGTTCCTCGTGCTGACCGAGGACGGGAACCGCGAGCGCCTACAGGAGGTCGCGTACGGGCAGGAACACGTCACCGACGCGCCCGTCGCGATCGCGGTGCTCGCAAACACCGACCCCAGCACGCACGGCGAGGCCGTCGCCGAGGACCAACTCCGGAAGGGCTACCTCCCCACCGAGGAGGCAAAGGAGAACCTCCTCGAGACGTTCGAGGGGATGGCCGAGCGCGACGAGGAGACCAACCGGACCTGGGCCACCAACAGCACCGCGCTGGCGGCGATGACCCTGATGCACGCCGCGCGTGCCCAAGGCCTGTCGACCTGCCCCATCGGCGGCTTCGACCCCGATGCGTTGCACGACGCGTTCGACATCGACGAGCAGTACGAGCCCGTGATGCTGGTCACGATGGGTCACGCCGCGCCCAACGCCGAGGACACCAACAGCCCGCGGAAGTTCCGCCGCACCGTCGACGACATCGTCCACCGCGAGGAGTTCGAGCCGACGGCGGCCGAACTCGACGACGAGCCGGTGACGGAAAGCTACGCGACGCAGTAAGCCGATCGCGTCGACGAGAGCGGAGCTCTCGTCTGCCAGTCGGACGTAGCCCGTCGACGGCTGGTGACCTGCAGCGACCTCCGCTTCGGTGCTGGGAGCGTGTTGCCGTGGTCGTGTAGCCGCTCACGGCGGCGCTTCCCGAGAACGGACGAACAGAACTATCCACCTTTCCGACATCTCTCCAGCCATGGTCGAGATCGGACAGGCCGCGTTCGGGCTGTTCCTGCTCGTTGGCGGCGCGCTGGTGGCGATCGATCACCCGGCAATCGACTGGCTCAACCGCTGGCTCACGTCCGCGGGAACGAACCAACGGCCAGCGGACATCGAGATGGACGAGAACGCGGCGTTCGTCGGCTTCCTCGTCGGGAGCGTCACCGTCATCGCGGGGCTGATGCTGATCGCCGACGCGGTCGCCTGACGGCGGCGTTACTCCTCGCCGACACCGGCCCCGCCGACGACCGTCGTCGGGACCCCGGTCAGCCGAACGACGCGCTCGGTCGTGCTGCCGGCGCTGGCGATACGGGCGAACCCGGTGCGGCCCTGGGTCCCCATGACGATCAGGTCGACGCCGTAGTCGTCCGCGGCGTCGACGATTTCCTCGGCCGGCACGCCCCGCCGGAGGTGACGCTCGACGGGGACACCGCGCTCCGCGCCGAGTTCGGCGACGCCGTCGAGGGCTCGCTCGCCGACCGCCTCCTGCTTCTCCACCTCGAAGTCCCAGTGGCCGCTGGGGCCGGCCTGTTCCACGACGAACAGCGCGTCGACGCTCGCATCGAACTGGGCGGCGAGGTCCATCGCGTGTTCGGCGGCCGCTCGGCTGTGGTCGCTGCCGTCCGTCGGGACGAGAACCCGTCCGTACATACGCGACGCCGGGAACGGACAGGAGATAAACGCTGGGGAGCGGTCGGCGTTCAGACGCCCGGGATCCCGAGCGCGCCGACGAGCAGTCCGTCTCTCGGTGCCATGCAGCGTTCGTCGACGGCTCGCCGGGTACGCGTGGTGGGCGTCGTGGCAGCCCGTGTGGGTTACTTCAGCGCCACACGGGGCCGAAGGCTTTAGCGGGGGTCACTGCGTTGGTGTGCACGAATGGACGAGTCGGACCTGCGGATGGACCAGCGCGTCAGGAAGTCGACCCGCGAGACGCTCCGGGAGTCGTTCATCACCGGCCTCGCGGTCGTCGTGCCGATGCTGGTCACCGTCATCGTACTGGCGGTCGCGTTCCAGTACGTCTACGACTACCTCTCGCTGTTCGCCCAGGGGATCGTCGCCGCCGACGAGGAGATCATGCTCCCGGTCATCGGCGACATCCCGGTCGGCGTGTTTGTCATCCAACTGGTGACGCCGGTGATCCTGCTCGTCATCATCATGGTGGTCGGCATCTTCACCAACACCACCAAGTGGGGCGAGCGTGCGGTCGACTACTTCGACTACTTCATCTCCCAGATCCCCGCCGTCGGCGGCGTCTACGACTCCTTCCGGCAGATGAGCGACGTGATGCTGGAGTCCGATACCCAGAGTTTCCGTGACGTGAAGCTCGTTGAGTTCCCCCACGAGGGCGCGTACACGCTCGGCTTCGTCACCACCGAGACGCCGTCGTCGCTGTCCGACCCGGCGGGCCACGCCGAGATGCTGACGCTGTTCCTCCCGCTCGCGCCCAACCCGGTCATGGGTGGGCACTTGGTCCACATGCCCGCCGACCGCGTGATGGACGTGGAGATGACCGTGGAGGAGGGGATCCGCGCTATCGTCACCAGCGGCGTCGCGGTCGCAGGGAGCGACGGGGCCACGAGCAACGGGATGTCCGAGGAACAGCTCCGCGACCTCGCGGGCGTCGAACACGCCGACCAGCAGTTCGACCCCGAGAAGGAGTCGCCATCGGTCCGCCGGTCCGACCCCGTCAGCACCGAGCGCCCCGACACGTACGACGAGTCCGTCGAGCCGGCACGGGCGACGACGCCCGACGACATTGCCCGACGGGAACGCCCGGAAGCTGAGGGCCCCGCCGCAGACGCCGACACGCCCGCGGAACGGGCCCACGGCGTGGACACCGACGACGCGAGCGTCACGCCGGCCGAGGAAGCCGGGCGCTACGCCAACGAGGCCGACTCGACCGAGCAACGGCCCGCCGAGATGGCTGACCGAGCGGCCGAGAACCGCGAGTCGACGGAGGAGCGGCCGGCGGAGATGGCCGACAGGGCGGCGAAGAACCGCGAGTCGACGGAGGAGCGGCCGGCGGAGATGGCCGACCGCGAGGAGCGAAACCGCGAGTCGACGGAGGCGCGACCGGCGGCGTTGGCCGACCGCGAGGAGACCGACCGGGACGACACCGAACAGCGCCCCGCGGAGGAGGCCAACGACGACCGCGGTGGGCGGAACTGATGGGCTCGTTCGAACTCCGCGAGCACACCGCCGACGTGGCGGTGGCCGCGACCGGCAACACGCTGGGCGAGGTGTTCGCGGCCGTCGCCGACGGGCTCACGTCGGCGATGTGCGAGGAGTGGCCCGCCCCCGACGACCCGGCCGGTGGCGCGCGCCACGAACTCCGGGTCGAGAGCGAGGGCCCGGAGGCGGCGCTGTACGACTACCTGGACCAACTCATCTACGAACGGGACGTGGCGGCGGTGCTTCCCGTGGACAACGCTGCGACCGTCGACGGGGACGGCGGCGCGTGGGTCGTCGACGCCAGCTACCGGGGCGTGGCGCTCTCGGCGGTCGTCGCCCGCGAGGTGAAGGCCGTCACCTACTCCGAGATGCGGTTGGAGTCAGTCGACGGCGGGTGGGAGGCGTACGTCGTGTTCGACGTGTAAGCGATCACGGCCCGCGACCGGGCGGGGCTCTGTCCAACGGCTGAAGGAGTCTGCTGCCGTCAGTCCTCGAGGTCCACGTACTGCCGGAGCAGCCCACACTCCGGACAGACGTACGTCGTCGGCTTGGTCTTCTCCTTCACCCCGAGGCTGCCGAGGATACCCTTCTTGGGCTCGTCGGTGACGAGGTAGAGTTCGAAGCCATCGGAGGTCCGCAGTTTCGCCGTCTCCATCGTGACGCCACAGTCGGGACACCGTCTCGCGGTCGGCATGGGTTCGCGTGTGGCCGGCGCCGGCATAGCCTTGGCGGCACGAACGACCTTTTTTGGGTCAGCCCATCGGAGGGGGCACATGACGCGTCACTTCGGTCCGAGGGCGCTCGGGTTGGCAGTTCTTCTCGCCGTCATCCCGGGGCAGGTGTCCGCCCACGTCCGGTACGTCACCCCCGGCGAAGGGAGGGAGCGGCTGGCGGAGCTGCTCGGAGCGGTGGCCGGCGACCCCCTCGCGCTCGCGCTGCTCTCCGGCGGCGGTATCGGCGTCGCCGTCGCCGTGCTGGGCTGGCTCCGGCTCCGTCCCCTCCGGATCGACCTCGCGGTGCTCCGCGGGACGCTCCGGAGCTACGACGACCTGCTACCGTGGCTGGCCCGACTGGCGATCGGACTGCCGATGGTCGGTGCGGGGTTCACCGGCTACCTCTTCTCGCCGGCGGCGACCGCCGACGTGCTCGGAGTTCCCGGCCCCGCAGTCCGGCTGTTCGGCATCGCCGTCGGCTTCCTGCTCGTCTTCGGCTTCGCCACCCGCATCTCGGCAGCGGCCGGGCTCGCAGGCTACCTCGTCGGACTGGCGCTCTCGCCGGCGCTGTTGCTGCTGGCGTTCGAGTACGTGCCGGGGTTCGTCGCGATCATGCTGCTCGGCGGCGGCCGGCCGAGCGCCGACCACGTGTTCTCCCGGCTCGCCGACGCCGACGGGACGGTGTACCGCCGCGTCGACCCGGTTCGGGAGACGCTCGCCCCCGTCGGCAAGGCGTTGGCGGCGCGGGACGGGCTGGTGCCGGTGGTCGTCCGCGTCGGTCTGGGTGTCTCCTTCGTCTACCTCGGCGTCGTCCAGAAGCTGCTCATGCCGGGCCAGGCGCTTGGCGTCGTCACGAAGTACGACCTGACGGCGGTGGTGCCCGTCTCCCCCGAACTGTGGGTCGTCGGCGCCGGGCTGACGGAGGCCGCACTCGGCGTCGCGCTCGCGCTGGGGCTGTTTACCCGCGCCGGCTGTGGGGTCGCCATCGCCATGTTCACGACGACGCTGTTCGGCCTGCCCGACGACCCCGTACTCGCCCACATCTCGCTGTTCGGGCTGGTGTCGATGCTGGTGATCACCGGCGGGGGCGCGTACTCGCTGGATCGACGGCTCGCCGATCGGTTCGGCACCGAACGCCACGACGAGTGGAGCGGCGGGGCGGCGCCGAGTGCGGACTGACGCGGGACGGAACGGTCTTTCCTCTCGGGGACGCACCCACGGGTATGACCACGAGGGAGTTCGACGGCGTCACGCTCGAACGCGTCCGGGAGCACGTCTGGGAGATCCCCCGCGAGGGCGGGATGAGGGTCCCCGGCCGCGTGCTCGCCAGCGAAGCCCTGCTCGACGACATCGGCGAGGACGACAGCCTCCAACAGCTGAAAAACGCCGCCCACCTCCCGGGGATGACCAAGTACGCGCTGGCGATGCCCGACGCCCACCAGGGCTACGGCTTCCCCGTCGGCGGCGTCGGCGCCATCGACGCCGAGGAGGGCTGTATCTCCCCCGGCGCGGTCGGCTTCGACATCAACTGCGGTGTCCGAATGCTCCGAACTCCGCTCACGTACGAGGACGTGCGTGGCCGCGAGGAGGAACTGGTCGAGGCGCTGTTCGACGCCGTCCCCTCGGGACTCGGCGGCGGCGGCGTCGTCAACGGCAGCCGCGACGCCGTCGAGGGGGCGATGGAGCGGGGCGTCGAGTGGGCCGTCGAGGAGGGCTACGCGACCGAGGCCGACCTCGCCCACTGTGAGGACGAGGGCTGCCGACACGACGCCAAGCCCGAGTTCGTCTCGAAGAAGGCCAAGGACCGCGGGATGAACCAGATGGGCAGTCTCGGCTCGGGTAACCACTTCCTCGAAGTCCAGCGCGTCACCGACACGTTCGACGACGGCGTCGCCGACGCCTACGGGCTCGAAGAAGGCCAGATCGTCGTCCTGATCCACTGTGGCAGCCGCGGGCTGGGCCACCAGATCTGTTCGGACTACGTCCGGAAGATCGAGCAACAGCACGGCGACCTGCTGGAGGAACTGCCCGACAAGGACCTCGCGGCGGCCCCCGCCGGCTCGGAACTGGCCGAAGAGTACTACGGCGCGATGTGCGCCGCGGTCAACTTCGCGTGGGTGAACCGACAACTGATCACCCACCGAACCCGCGAGACCCTCGCCGACGTGTTCGACGGCGTCGAGAGCGAGGACGTGGAACTGCTCTACGACGTGGCCCACAACATCGCCAAGCGCGAGACCCACGAGGTCGAGGGCGAGGATCGGGAACTGTTCGTCCACCGGAAGGGCGCCACGCGGGCGTTCCCGCCCGGCCGTGAGGAAGTGCCCGACGCCTACCGCGACGTGGGTCAGCCGGTGATCATCCCGGGGTCGATGGGCGCCGGCAGCTACGTGCTGAAGGGCGGCGAGCGCTCCCTCTCGGAGACGTTCGGCTCGACGGCCCACGGCGCGGGCCGGCTGATGTCCCGCACGCAGGCCAAACAGGAGTTCTGGGGCGGCGACGTGCAGGACGACCTCGCCGAACAGGACCACATCTACGTCAAAGCCAACTCCGGGGCGACCGTCGCCGAGGAGGCCCCCGGCGTCTACAAGGACGTGGACGAGGTCGTCGCGGTGAGCGACGCGCTCGGCATCGGCGACAAGGTCGCGCGGACGTTCCCGGTCTGCAACATCAAGGGGTAAGCTTCAGGCCGGGACGGGCGCTACGGGCGGTATGCTCGAATCGCGGCTGTTCCGATTCGTCAGTATCGCGGTCGCGACGATCGTCGTCGCGTTCCCGCTCGCGGCGGTCGCCAGCCCGCCCGATCCGTATACGCAGGTGGTCGTCGCCGGCACCCTGCTCATGTTCCTCCTGCCAGTCGCGTACCTCCTCAGCCACCCGACGGTCTACGCGTGGATGCAGGGGGAGTACGGCGAGTAAGCGCCGCGCTCAGTCGCCGTGTGGCCCCGCCGGCCCGCTGGGCTGGTCCGGCCCCCGCGGCCGACTCGGGCCGACACCGATGGTCACGCGGTCGCCCTCCTGTCGGGGCTCGACCTCGACGCCGTCCTCGAACTTCACGAACGAGAGGTAGAACGGCTCGCCACAGCCCGAATCAGGTGCTTCCGCAGCCTCGGGGAGATCGTCGCCGGAGAGCAGCAGGTCCTCGTCGCCACAGACGATCCGGACCCCGTCGACGCCGTCGACCTCCTCGAACTCGTCGTCGGGGTCGACGTAGTTCCAGCCCTCGAGCGGGTAGGGGGTGACTGTCTTGTCCGCGAGGTAGCCGTCGCGCTGGAGTTCGTGGACCGCCCCACAGCGCGGGCAGTAGTAGGTGACGGGGTAGGACATGATCCGATATAGGGCCGCGAGGGTCACGTGGCTTTCGGCGGCGGCGTCGCCGACGCGGCCCGGAGCGTCCGAGTAGCAACACCTATCGGGAGAGCGACCCACGCCGTGAGCATGATCGACGAGACGGTCGCCGAGATCCGGGAGATGCGGAGTCACTCCTCCTCGGCGGTCGCCGTGAAGGCCGCGACGGCGCTCCGGGAACTGCTCGACCGGGAGTACGTCTCGGCGGAGACGTTCGACCGGGACCTCGAACACAACGCCGGCGCGCTCCGGCGGGCGAACCCCTCCCACGCCTCGCTGCACACCGCGATGCGCAGTATCGTCGACGCCGTCGCCGGCGAGGCCGACACCCCCGAGGAGGCGAAGTCGCTGCTCGAAGGCGCCATCGAGGACGCCGTCACCCGCGTCGAGTCGGGCAAGCGCCGCGCGGCCGCCCACGCCGCCGACACCTTCGAGGACGGCGAGACGATCCTGACCCACGACTACTCCTCGACCGTGCTGGAGGCCGTCGAGGCCTCCTGCGCGGAGGGCTGTCACCTCACCGCCTACGTCACCGAGGCCCGCCCGCGCTACCTCGGCCGGAAGACCGCCCGCACGCTCGCCGGTATCGACCGCGTCGAGCCACACCTGCTGGTCGACAGCGCCGCCGGCTACGTGATGGAGGACGTGGATCGAGTGATCGTCGGGATGGACTGCATCGTCGAGGACACGCTCTACAACCGCATCGGCACCTACCCCATCGCTGCCGTCGCCGCTCGGGAGGGCGTGCCGGTCACCGTTGTCGGCTCCTCGACGAAGGTGATCGACGACTTCCGCTTCGAGAACGAGTTCCGCCCGGGCAGCGAGGTCATGCGCGAACCGGTCGAGGGCGTCGAGATCGAGAACCCCGCCTACGACGCGACGCCGGTGGAACTGATCGACTCCCTCATCACCGACGAGGGTGTCTCCGAGCCCTGAACGGGGGTTCGTCTCTTTTCACGCCGAAGACGGTCCGTCCACCACGGACGGTCCCGGCTACTCCGCCGGCCAGCGCGGCGTCTTCGGTGCCGCGATGCGTTCGACCTCGTCGTCGCTCAGGTCGAGGTCGAGCGCGCCGAGGTTGTCCTGCAACTGCTCGCTGTTCTTGGGGCCGATGATCGGCGCCGTCACGGCGTCCTGTGCCAGCAGCCACGCGAGACTCACCTGCGCGGGCGTGGCGTCGTGATCGTCGGCGACGGCCCGGACCTCGTCGAGCACCTCCCAGTTCGCCTCGGTGAACTTCCGCTCGACGTGCTCGCTCGCGGCGCCGCGGGAGCCCTCGGGGGCGTCGGCGTCGCGCTCGTACTTCCCGGTAAGGAACCCGCCCGCGAGCGGCGACCACGGGATGACGCCGACGTCCTCGCCCTCACAGACCGGCAGGAGGTTCGCCTCCTCGTGGCGCGCGGCCGCGGAGTACTCCGGCTGCATGCAGGTGAAGCGGCTGTAGTCCTCGATGTCGGAGGTGTACAGCGCCTTCGTGAACTGGTAGGCCGACATCGTCGAGGCGCCGATGTAGCGCACTCGCCCGGTCTCGACGAGGTGGTCGAGCGCGGCGAGGGTCTCCTCGATGGGCGTGTCGTCGTCCCAGCGGTGAATCTGGTAGAGGTCGATGTAGTCGGTCCCCAGCCGGTCGAGGCTGGCCTCCACCTGATCGAGGATGTGTTTGCGGGAGAGCCCCGAGCCGTTGGGCCCCTCGTGCATCTCGCCGCGCACTTTCGTCGCCACGACCAGTTCGTCTCGGTTCCGGGACTGGATGGCTTCGCCGACGATCTCCTCGCTCTCGCCGGTGGAGTAGACGTTCGCGGTGTCGAGGAAGTTGATCCCGGCGTCCATCGCCTCGTGGAGCAGGTCGATGCTCTCGCCGCGGTCGTTCATCATCCACTCCGAGCCGGAGCCGAAGTTCATACAGCCAAGACAGAGCCGTGAGACCTCCAGCCCGGTCGCGCCGAGCCGGGTGTACTGCATCTCGGTCATGCCCCGGGGTTCGAGCGGCGGGGGGATAATGGTGCGCGTTGACGACTCTCGTAGCTCTGTGGGTGTGAGGACCGATCAGTCGTCCAGTCCGGCCGAACGGCGCCGGACCGATCAGTCGTCCCCCGGAACGGCTCCTCGCCCCGGGAACACTACGCCCTCACGGCTCTCGACCAGCTTCCAGCCCGCCAGTCCGGCGGCGATGAACGCCATCGAGGAGCCGACCGCGAACGCCGTCGGGTAGCCGACGAGGGCGACGAGGCCGCCGATCAGGACCGGCCCGAACACGCCGCCGACGCCCTTGGCGGTCGAACGTAACCCCATCAGTTCGGACTCCCGGGACTCGGGCGCCACGTCGCCGATGAACGCCAGCGCGCCCGTCGTCATCGCCGAGTAGGCGGCGGCGATGATCACGAACGAGAGCGCGGCGACGACGAGTCGGAGGGGGCCGGCGAACAGCGTCGCGGCGGCGGCGACGAGCGCGAACAGCCCCGATCCGGCGATGCCGACGACGACCAGCGGCTTGCGGCCCCACGCGTCGGCGATGCGGCCGAACAGGAGCATGAACACGGTCTGGCCCGCGGGGTTGATAGCCAGCAGCGCCCCCATCGCGAACTCCGAGATTCCGAGCGTTTCGGGGAGGTAGACCGGCATCAGCCCGAACAGCCCCATCACCGTCGCGTTGCGGAACGCGAGCGCGACGTAGAGCATCCAGAGGCCGTTACGGCGCAGGTGGTCCCTGTCGTCGACGGCCGGGATCAGGCGCCGCCGGACCTCCGCGAGCAGTTCGTGAACGGTGGGCTGGCTGTCGGGCTTGGGTGCCGCGCTGTCGTCGAGAAAGGCGACGACGAGCGTCGAGAGGAGGCTGCCGGCGACGATGACGGCGTACATCCACTCCGGCGCGAGCATGCCGAGCAGCAGGCCGACCGCGAGCTGGCCGCCGGTGAAGCCGGTGGCCCGCGCGGCGTTGAAGAAGCCGAGCGAGCGCCCACGGCCCTCGTCGCCGCCGCGCGCGGAGACGACGCCGAGCATCACCGGCGCGAACCCGACGGCGAAGACGGCGTAGAGCCCGCGGGAGAGGATGGGAACCCAGACGCCCGAGAACAGGAACAGCGGGGCGAGCGCGAGCGTCGCTCCCAGCCCGGTCGCCACGAGCACCGCGCGGCGACGCCCGGTCACGTCGGCGACGGCGCCCCAGAACGGCGAGAAAACGGTCATCCCGAGGAAGTACGCGGTCGTGACGAGCCCCACGACCAGCGCCGAGGCGTCGTCCCGGCCGAGGTAGAACGCCAGCCCCGTCCCGAGGAGCACCCCCGAGCCGAAGCGCGTGGCGGCGGCGACGGCGACGAGGAGTCGCTGTCGGGTGTCCGCGGAGAGCACAGTCGCGGTTCGCCGAGGGTGCCTAAATCGGGTACGGTTCCGGCGGCTTTCGCGACGCGAGCCGAGAAGGGTACACTCTTTTCGCGCCCGTTCCGAGCCGCGAGCATGAGCGAACCAGACGTGCTACTGCTGCGCCAGAAGATCCACGGCATCTCCGTCGACGACTACGCCGAAGCGATGCGTGAACGGCTCCCCGACGCCGACATCGCCGTCGCCGAGACCCCCGAACAGGAGCGAGAGCTGATCCCGCACGCGCGAGTCGTCGCCGGCTTCAACATCGACCCGGAGATGTTGGAGCGCGCGGAGAACCTCGAACTGTTCGCCTGTTCGTTCGCCGGCACCGGTCACCTCCCGATGGAGGCGCTGGAGGAGGCCGGCGTCGCCGTCACCAACGCCTCGGGCGTCCACGGGCCGAACATCTCGGAGTACGTCCTCGGTGCGCTACTCTCGATGGCGCGGGACTTCCCGCGTGCGGCCCGGAACCAGCGAAACCACGTCTGGCAGTCCTTCGGCACCGACGAACTGCAGGGCTCGACGGTCACCATCGTCGGCATGGGCGCCATCGGACAGGCCACCGTCGAGCGACTCGACGCGTTCGGTGTCGACACCATCGGCGTCCGATACAGCCCCGAGAAGGGTGGCCCGACCGACGAGGTGCTCGGATTCGAGGACATTCACGACGCGCTGGCCCGCACGGACTCGCTCGTGCTCGCGTGTCCGCTCACGGACGCGACCGAGCAACTGATCGACTCGGAGGCGTTCAAGACGCTCTCGCCCGACGCCACGCTGGTCAACATCGCCCGCGGGGGCGTCGTCGACACCGACGCGCTCGTCGCCGCGCTCCGCAGCAACGACATCGGCGCCGCGTTCCTCGACGTGACCGACCCCGAACCGCTCCCGGCGGACCACCCGCTCTGGGCGTTCGACAACGTCCGCATCACGCCGCACAACGCCGGCCACACGCCGAAGTACTTCGACCGCCTCAGCGACATCGTGGCGGCGAACTACGAGGCGCTGAAGACGGGCGGCGATATCGAGAACCGCGTCGTCTGAATCAGTCCGCGCGCAGCCTCAGACCCAGCCTTCTTCGACGAGCAGTTCGCCGTTGAGTACCGACGCGCCCGCCGCACCGCGGATCGTGTTGTGTGCGAGGCAGTTGTACTGGATCCCCTCGGGCGTCTCACGCAGGCCGCCCGCCGAGATCTGCATCCCCTGCCCGCGCATCCTGTCGAGTCGGGGCTGTGGTCGCTCGGGGTCCTCGAAGACGTGAATCGGCTGTTCGGGCGCCGACGGCAGGTCGACGCCGGCGAAGTCGGCGAGGGCCTCGTGGACCTCGGCGGCGGTCGGGTTCTCGTCGAGTTCGGCGAAGACGTTCTCCAGGTGGCCGTCGAGCGAAGGCACGCGGTTACAGGAGGCGGCGACCTCGACGTCGTGCAGCGAGAGTTCGCCGTCCTCGACGCTGCCGAGTAGCTTGCGGGACTCGGTCTCCATCTTCTCCTCCTCGCCGCCGATGTAGGGGAGGACGTTGTCGATGATCTCCATCGACGTGACGCCGGAGTAGCCGGCGCCGGAGACCGCTTGCAGGGTGGAGACGTGGACCCGGGAGAGGCCGAACTGGTCGAGGGCGGCGAGGGTGGGGGTCATGGTGATCGTCGAGCAGTTGGGGTTCTTGACGAGCGCGCCGTCCCAACCCCGCTCTGCGCGCTGGGTCTCGATCAGGTCGAGGTGGTCGGCGTTGACCTCGGGGATCGTCAGGGGCACGTCCTCGGCCATGCGCTCGTTCGAGGAGTTCGAGGAGACGACGTGGCCCGCCCGACAGAGTTCCGGCTCGACCTCGGCGGCGACACCGGAGGGGAGCGAGGAGAACAGCAGGTCCAGATCGTCCGGGATCGCCTCGGCGCTGGTCTCGATGACGGTCATCCCCGCGACCGACTCCGGGATCGGCGTGTCGACGCGCCACTTGGCGGCGTCGCGGTAGGACTCGCCGGCGCTCTCGGGGCTGGCCGTGACCGCGGCGATCTCGAAGGTCGGGTGGTCATGGAGCAGCTGGACGAACCGTTGACCCACGGCGCCGGTGGCGCCGAGGAGGCCGACACGTACTGACATTACTCGTGGCTGGGCTGCCGCCGATAAGTGCGTTCGGATAGCGGCCGCAACAGGGCCGTATCGGGGCGTTTTCGACGGTTTCGAACCGTCGCCGGGAGTTCGGCTGCGAACCTTCGGAGCGCCGGAGGTCACGCCGACGAATCGTCGGGCGGGGCGCCCTGACGGCGCCGACGGCGCGGGCGGAAAACGTATCCCGGCCCGCGTCGAACCTTGAGTGCGTGCCCCACATCCCCGCCGGAGTACTCCCGTCCAGGGAGCGATGATCGCGCGGAGAACCCGGGTACGCGACATTCGGGCGAGAGCCCCGCTGGTGGCGTACCCACCCGCCCGGCACGAGGGTTAGCCAGCCGACGCGGCACGCAGCCCCGGGATGAGGCTGGCAGTTAGTGTTCCGGGCGACATATCGACCGCCGAGCAACGGCGCCGGACACTCATCGCACGATGAACCGCAGACGGGTTTTATGTAATCTCGAACGAAATATGTGGGATCATGGCTTCAGAGTTCGGCGCCCTCTCGGTGGTCCCACCGCTGCTGGCGATCGTGCTGGCGATCGCGACGCGCCGGGCGGTGTTGTCCCTGTTCCTCGGAATCTGGTCGGGCGCAGTGATCTTCACCGGCGGCCTCGGGGTCGTACAGACGTTCGAGTGGATCGTCGCCGCCGTCGCCGGCGACTTCCACGTCCGGATCCTCGTGTTCACCCTGCTGTTGGGGTCGGGCGTGGCGATGATCTGGAACCTCGGGGGCTCCTACGCCGTCAGGGACTGGGCGATCGCCAGACTCGACTCACAGCGACAGGCCGGCGCCGTGGCGTGGGCGCTCGGTGTCGTCCTCTTCTTCGACGATTACGCCAACACGGCCATCGTCGGCTCCGCGATGAAGGACGTCTCAGACCACCTGCGGGTCTCCCGGGAGAAGCTGTCCTACATCGTCGACTCGACGGCGGCGCCGGTGGCGACGCTCGGTATCTCCTCGTGGGTGGCGTTCCAACTGTCGCTCATCACCGACGGGTACGAGGCCGCCGGGGTCGCCGATCACCCGCCCGCCTTCGAGGTGTTCCTCAACTCCATCCCGTTCAACATGTACTCGATCCTCGCGATCGTGATGGTGGCGATCATCGTGTTCTCCGGGCGCGACTACGGCGAGATGCTCGACGCCGAGCACCGCTCGTGGCGCACCGGGCAGGTGAACCGCGAGGGTGCCCGCCCGATGCAGGACGTGGAGTCCGACCTCGGGGCGCCGAGCGCGGAGAACCCCCGGCTGGTCAGCTTCTTCGCGCCGATCGGCGTCCTCATCGCCGTCACCATCGGCAGCGCGCTGTGGACCGGCTACTCCCCCGGCGCCAGCCTCATGGACATGGTGACCAACGCCGACTTCGCGTCGGCGCTCATCTACGGCTCCTTCGCGATGGTCGTGACCGGGTTCGCCCTCGGGAAACTCTACGGCATCCTCCCGCTGGGGGAGGCGACGGACACGGTCATCGACGGGTTCGGCCTCATGCTCACGGCGGTTTCGATCCTCGTGCTCGCGTGGGGGATCGGTGAGGTCGTGAGCGCGCTGCAGACCGGCGAGTACGTCGCCGGCGTCGTCGGCGAGCAGTTCCCGGTCGCGGTTCTGCCGGCGCTCGTGTTGCTGCTCGCTGCCTTCATCGCCTTCTCGACGGGCACCTCCTGGGGGACGATGGGGATCCTGACGCCCATCGTCATCCCGGTCGCGTGGAACCTCACTGGCGACCACACGATCATCGCGGCGATGGTCGGCGTGATCTTCTCCGGCGCCATCTTCGGGGACCACAGCTCCCCCATCTCGGACACGACGGTGCTCTCCTCGACGTTCACCGGCGCCGACCTCATCGACCACGTCCGGACACAGCTCTACTACGCGATCACCGTCGCGCTCGTCGCCGTCGTGCTGCTGCTCGTGTGGGGGCTCACCCGGATCACGCCGCTCGCGCTACTGCCCCTCGGCGTCGTGCTGCTCGTCGGCCTCGTCTACGGGCTCTCCGAGTTCGACGCCAACCGCAAGGGTGTCAGTCCGGTCGTTTCCGAAGCGCCACAGGACGGGGCCGCGCCGTCGGACGACTGAGGCCCGGGCCCGCGCTCCGTTCGAACGGCTGAGCCCGTCGGCGCCACCCGCCACACCGCCGCTCGTCGTCACTCTCGCGTGGTGGGTCGGCCGGCATCGCAGATGGTCAACGATTTACTACCCTAGACCAGTTCAGCCGCATGGACAACGACGACACCGACCTCGGGCTAACCCCGGATCGGGCCGAGCGGCTGGTGTCGCTCGCCCTCGAAACCGGGGGGATGAACGCCGCGCTCGTGGACACGGAGCTCCGGCCCACCTGGGTTCACAACGACGGCCCGGACCCGCCGGATTCGGAGATCTCCGACCGGACCGACACGGAACTGTTCTCCGGGGACGCGGCGGCGCCGGCGATGGAGGTCAAGCGCCGGGCGATCGAGACCCGTTCGCGGGTCACGGAGACGTTCACCTTCGTCAAACCATGGGGGCAACACCGGTACCGTGCCGGCGCCGAACCGATCTACGACGACGACGAGGTCGTCGGCGCGATGTTCGCCGCCACCGACCTCTCGGACGTGTACCGTCTGCTCGAGCGGACAACCGACGCGGTGTACACCGTCGACACCGACTGGGAGGTGACGTTCTGGAACGACCGGATGGCGGAGCGAACCGGGGTCGACGCCGCCGATATCGTCGGCGAGAACCTCTGGGAGACGTTCGGCGACTCGGTCCCGGAGGAGTTGGAGGAACGCTACCGGACGGTCATGGCGACCGGTGAGCCGGCCGCGTTCGAACAGTACGTGCCCGAGCCGTTCGACTACTGGGTCGAGATCCGAGCGTTCGCCGACGACAACGGCCTCTCGGTCTACTCGCGGGACGTGACCGAGCGCAAGGAACACGAACAGCGCCTCGAAACCCAGCGGGACACCCTCGACGTGCTCAATCAGGTGCTGCGTCACGACATCCGGAACGACCTGCAGTTGGTGCTCGGCTACACCGACATCCTCGCCGACCACGTCGACGAGGAGGCGGCGGGCTACCTCGGCACGATCCGTTCGAGCGCGGAACACGCCGTCGAACTCACGACGACCGCCCGCGAGATCAGCGCGGTGCTGTTCTCGGACGCGGAGGAGCTCAACCGCGTGGGACTCCGGCCCGTCCTGCAACGGGAGATCGAGGGAATCCGGAACGCGTACCCGGAGGCGGTCGTCGATGTCGAGGGGCCGATCCCGGACTGCGTCGTGGTCGCCGACGAGATGCTCGACTCGGTGTTCCGGAACCTCCTGAAAAACGCCGTCCAGCACAACGACAAGCCCGTTCCCCGGATCACGGTGTCGACGACCGAGACCGCCGACGAGATCGTCGTCCGGATCTCCGACAACGGGCCCGGGATCCCCGAGGGGGCTGCCGAGACGGTGTTCGGCAAAGGGGAGAAGGGCCTGGAGAGCGAGGGGACGGGGATCGGCCTGTTCCTCGTGCAAGCGCTCGTCGAGGGCTACGACGGCGACGTGGCCGTCGAGGACCCCGGCTCCGAGGGCGCCACCTTCGCCGTGACGCTCACGAAAGTCGAGCGATCCGAGACCGACGAGTGAGGGGATGCTCCCGGCCGGGAACCGTGCTGTCACGCGGCCCGTCTCGTCGCGCGGGCCGACTGCCCGATCGCTCGCCCTGAAGATCCCGAATACTGCCGAATCAGGCGTCGAAGCTGCCAAAACCGTCCATCACGGATGCAACCTTTATGGGCGTACCGAACTTATACAGGTGTACACATGAGTACCCAGAAGACCGTCCGACAGCAGGCCGATACCGTCGAGGGGAACGCCGTCCGCATCGACACCGAGAAAGCCGAACAGATCGTCGACGCGCTGAACCGCGACCTCGCCTCCGCGTACGTGCTCTACCACCAGGTCCGTAAGCACCACTGGAACGTCGAGGGCGCCGAGTCCGGCGACCTGCACGACTTCCTCGACGGCGCCGCGGGCACGCTCGAGACGCACGCCGACGCCATCGCGGAGCGCGCACAGGCACTCGGCGGCGTCCCCGTCGCGGGCCCGGCCGAGCAGGAGGCCCGCGCCTACATCGAGTTCGAGGGCGAGGACGTCTACGGCATCCGTGACTCGCTGGAAGCCGACCTCGAGAGCTACGGCGACGTGATCGAGAGCGTCCGTGAACACGTCGGCCTGGCGACCGATCTGGGTGACTACGCGACCGCCGAA
This sequence comes from Halolamina litorea, assembly GCF_026616205.1. Classification (NCBI taxonomy): domain Archaea; kingdom Methanobacteriati; phylum Methanobacteriota; class Halobacteria; order Halobacteriales; family Haloferacaceae; genus Halolamina; species Halolamina litorea. The sequence continues at coordinate 2,049,433 of NZ_JANHGR010000001.1, read as the reverse complement.
CTCCTCCGTGAGGTGCTGGAGGACCTCGAGGACGACGCCCACGACATCGACCACTACCTCGAGGACGACACCCTCGTGCAGGCGTAACCGTGTCCGATCCCAAGCAGGGGCGACTCGTCCGGGCGCCCGAGGGAGCGACCGTCAAACAGGAGCGAGAGACGGTCACCGAGAACGCCGTCCGCGTCGATAGCGACGACGGCGAGGAGGGAACCTCCTCGGGCAGTCAGACGAAGTCTGACAACGCCGCCGAGATGGTCGAGGCGCTGAACGTCGTCCACGCGGGGACGTTCAACCTCTTCTACCTCGTGCGCAAGCACTACTGGAGCGCCGAGGGCGCCGAGTCCGGCGACGTGGCCGAGTTCCTCGGCGACGCCTACCAACGGCTCCGCCACGTCGACGACGCCGTCGCCCACCGGATCTCCGAGTTGGGCGGCGTCCCCGTGAGCACGCCTCCCGAGATCCAGGAACACGCGCCGGTCCACCTCGAAGCGGAGCACCTCTACAGCCTGCGGGCATCGTTGGAGGGTGACCTCGACGCCTACGCGACGCTCGCGGTGGCGTTCCGCGACGCCGTCGACGTGGCTCGGGCGGTCGGCGACGAGGCCAGCCGCGAACTGCTGGAGAGCCGCCTCGAAACCATCGAGGACGACGCCCACACGATCGAACGCTACGTCGAGGACGACACGCTCGTGGGGGAGCGATGAGCGCGCCACACCTCCGCCGGCCCGACGACGCCGAACTGCGCCGGGAGTGGGGCACCGTCGGCGAGAACACGGTTCGGCTCGCGCCCGAGGCGGCCGCGGCGGTGATCGACGACCTGAACCGCTGTCTCTCGGGGCTGTACATCCTGTTCAATCAAGTCCGCAAACACTACTGGACGGCCTCGGGTGCGGAGTCACAACAGATCGAACAGCGTTTGACGGAACAGGCCGACCGGCTCAGCGACCTGACCGACGACCTCGCGCTCCGGGTCCACGCGCTGGGCGGCGTCCCGGTCAACGGCCCGATGGGCATCCGCGAACACGCCCCGATGCGGATCGAAGCGGGCGACGTGTACACCCTGCGGGACTCGCTGGAGGGCGACATCGACGGCTACGCGACGCTCGCGGTGACGTTCCGTGAGGCGATCGAGACCGCCGGCGCCGTCCGCGACGAACGTACCGTCGAGACGCTCTCGTCGGGACTACTCGCCATCGAACAGGACGCTCACACGCTCGAACGCTACCTCGGCGACGACGGGCTCACCGACTGACCGAGACGGTCAGATCGGTCGAGATCCATCCGTTCTCGTTCCCTTCTTCGGTGAACACCGTTCGCTCGGCCGAGAGGTTGTGTGCGTTGACCACGGGGAGCGCTTCGACCTCGTCGACCCGCTTCTCGGTCGGCATCACTCTGGTTTAGGCGGGCCTAAGAAGATAAGGATTCGGGTCTCGGAACCAAGTCACGGTATCAGGACAGTTCGGTCCCCGTGACCTACGGCTCCCAGTCCCCGCCGACGCGGTCGTAGCCCATCAAGTGGGCGCCCTCGTGTTCGGTGAATACGACCTTCATGTTGGCTTCCGGGACGCCCCATCGCTCCCGGACGTGCTCCATGAACGCCAGCGCGAACGAGCGCCGCTGGTCGGCCGGGCGTCCCTCGCGGATGTCGGCTTCGAGCAGGACGACCGGTTCGTCGGGATCGGCCCGGCCCAGCCAGAGGCCCTCGCGGTCGCTGTGGCGGAAGTTCGCGGTCAGGAAGCGCATCTCGCTGTCCATGCTGTCGGCGTACAGGTCGGCGACGTCGGCGAGGAACGACTGGGTGTCACCGGGGTCGACGCTGGCGGTGATCGTCAGGAGCGGCATGGTCGGTGTTGCGATGCCGGGGTGAAGAGTCTGCCCGCGCTCGGGAAGCGGTGGGTAGAGGGCCATGAAACGAGGAAACAGCGGGGGGGAGAGCCGAAGCAGCGAGAGGAGGGCCGAAGCAGCGGGAGGAGGGCCGAAGCAGCGGGAGGAGGGCCGACGCCGGCTACTCGTGGCGGAGTGCGTCGATGGGGTCGGTGCGGGCGGCGTCCCACGCGGGGTAGATCCCCGCGAGCACGCCGACGCCCATCCCGACGACGACCGCGATGGCGAACCACTCGGGCGCGAACGCGATGGGGAGGTCGATCAGCGTCGCCGCGGCGTAGCCGCCGGCGAGGCCGACGAGCGTCCCGATCACCGAGCCGATCACGCCGAGGATCACCGACTCGACGAGGAACAGTTGGACGATGTCCCGGCGGGTGGCGCCGATGGCCTTCATGATCCCGATCTCGCGGGTCCGCTCGGTGACGCTCACGAGCATCATGTTCGCGATGCCGATGGCGCCGACCAGCAGCGAGATCACCGCGACGCCGGTGATGAAGTTGGTGAACGTGCTCAGGATGCTCTGGATCTGCTCGACCAACGCGTCGTTGGTCGTGAGCGTGATCTCGTAGGACTCGGGCTTGAGCTGGCTGGCGTCGGACTCGTTTTCGAGGTAGTCACGCGCCGGCGGCTCCACGTCGTCGACCTGCTCGTAGCTGACCGCCCGGATCGTCAGCTGTGGGTACGCCCGCTCGCGCTCGCCGGTCGCGGGGCTCTCGGCGGTTGTCGTGTAGAACGGGTCCGTCGGGACGTAGATCGCGGGTGTCCCGCCGCCGCCGGCGACGGCCGCGAAGCCGGTCGAGGCGTTCAGCACGCCGGCGACGGTGAGGGTTCGCGAGTCGTTCTCGGAGAACTCCACCGTGATCTCGTCGCCCGCCGAGACGTTCTGCTCGAACATCGTCGCGGCCGCGGGGTTGAGGACGACCTCGTTCTCGCCGGCCGTGAACACCCCGCCGGAGGCGAAGTCGTCGCCCTCGAAGGAGGCGGCGGTGGTCGCGGTCATCGACGGCCACCTGATCCGGTCGTCGCGGTACTGTAGCCCTGCGATCCCGACCTGTCCGGTCGGCACCACGGCCTCGACGTTCTCGATACCCTGTAGCTGCTCGATGTCGTGTTCGGTGAACACCGGGACGGCGTCGCCGCTCGGCGGGCCGCCCTGTCCGCTCTCGGGGCCGACCGAGACGGCGATGTCGGGGCTGGAGGTCGCCACGTCGCCGACGATGGCGGCCTGCAGGCTCGCGCCGAGCGTGACGAACGTGATCACCGAGCCGACGCCGATCACGACGCCCAGCACCGTCAGCACCGACCGGAGCTTGTGGCCCGTGATCGCGCGCCAACTCATCCGGACGCTCTCGCCGAGTTTCATCGCCCAGCCTCCCCGGCGACGCGGCGCTGGTCGATCTCCTCGATCCGCTCGAGTCCGCCGTCGAACAGGTGGACGATCCGTTCGGCGTGTTCGGCGACCACCCGCTCGTGGGTCACCACCAGCAGCGTGTTGCCGGCGGCGTTTAGCTCCTCGAACAGTTCGAGGATCTCCGCCTCGGTCTCGCTGTCGAGGTTCCCGGTCGGCTCGTCGGCGAGGATTATCGCGGGGTCGTTCGCGAGCGCGCGGGCGATGGCGACCCGCTGGCGCTGGCCGCCGGAGAGTTCGTTGGGTTTGTGGTCGAGTCGGTCACCCAACCCCACCCGATCCAGCAACTCCGCGGCGCGTTCACGGCGTTCCTTGCGCCCGACGCCTTGGAACGTCATCGGCAGTTCGACGTTCTCGCGGGCGGTCTGCTGGGGCATGAGGTTGAACGTCTGGAAGACGAACCCGATCTCGTCACCCCGGAGGGCGGTGCGTTCGGCGTCGGAAAGCGTCGTCACGTCGACGCCGTCCACCTCGACGACGCCCTCGGTGGGCGTGTCGAGACAGCCGACGACGTTCATGAGCGTGGACTTCCCTGAGCCACTCGGCCCCATCACCGCGGTGTAGGAGCCCCGCTCGATGGTCAGGGAGACGCCGTCGAGGGCGTGGACTGTCTGGTCACCCATCCGGTAGGTCTTGCGAACGTCGCGGAGGTCGACGGCGGCGTCGGTCATGCCGCGCCCCCGTCGCCGGCCCGAACCACGCGGTCGAGATACGCGTCGACCTCGGTTCGAGTGGCGGTCACGGCGTCGTCGTCGCCGCCGCTAACCCGGCGGGTCATCGCGCCGTTGATGACGCTACTGAGGAACTGCGCGACCGATTCCGGATCGACGTCGGCGAACGTGCCGTCCTCGATGCCGTCCTCGACCACGGCGACGAGCTGTTCGTGGAACGCCCGGTCGTGTTCGGCGAACTGTTCGCGGTAGCGCTCGTCGTTGGCGGCCTGCGCCCGGAGTTCGACCATCGCGGCCGTGAACCCCTCGTGCTCGTCGGACAGCGACGGCGGCAACATCGCGTCGAGGACGGTGTCGAGCCGTTCGGCGGCGCCCTCCTCGGCACCCTTGGGAACCGACGCCTCGTGCTGTTCGAGCATGAACTGCAGGAACGCGAGCAGCAGCTCGTCCTTGTCGTCGTAGTGGTGGTACAACAGCGACTTGCTCTTCTCGAAAGACTCGCCGATCCGTTGGATCGTCAGGCCAGCGTACCCGTGCTCACAGAGCGCGAGGTACGTCGCGCGCATGATGGACTCCCGTGTGCTCTCGGGGTCCGCGAGGAACGGTGGTGTCTCCCCCATGTTGATTGAATGTTCAGTAACCGGGATAGGCGTATCGGTCGCAGCCCTCCCGGACGCCCGGATCGGGGTCAGTTCGAGTCGGGGTCGGGGGTCACGAACTCAGTCGTACACCAGTGACAGAAGCCGAGGTCGGCGTCCACTTCCTTCCCACAGTTGGGGCAGGCGACGGTACCCGGCGTGGAACCCTCGGCGTCGGCCGTGGCGTCGGCGACGACGGGTCCCTCAGCGCCGGTGGCGTCGTCGGTCCGGTTCCGGTAGGCCAGCAGGAACGCGTCGAACGCGCCGGCGAGTTGGACGGCCATCGTCGGGTAGAGCGCCGACTGCGTCGAGACGGCCTCGCCTGCGGCCATACTCTGGAGCGCGGAGTCGGGAACGAACGCGGCCGTGACGCCGAACGCCAGCGCGATCCAACCGAACCCGCGCAGCCAGCGCCGCAGGTAGAGGTGGCCGAACCCGGTGGCGAGCGTCCCCAACAGCCCGGCCAGATACGGCCGGAGGCGCTCCGGGATAAGCGACATACCGATACTGAACGTCCGGTCAGGAAAAGCGTTCCGTCTGCACGGATCCGGCCGCTCGGGTGGCTCGGGATGGAAACGCTCGAAACCCGGCGCGTCAGGCCGCTGAGGAGGAACTGGGTCAGGGGTTCGGCCAGCAGCACACCGGGAGTCGCTCCGGTCCGGAGCGCTGCGACGACGCCGGGAACGCCGATAGCGGGTGTACCGGAGACCCCACGACCACCCCCCGACGCGCCGTGGTTGAACGTACGGTCAGGAAGTCGGAAACGTTATGCACACCCTGTTAGTACGAGAGTACATACAGATGGGTACCGACGGCAAACGGTCGATACGGAGGGAACCGAGCGGATGAGGGGAGTCGACGCAGTCGTCGACGGCGTGATGGACCACAGCCGTGCGGTCATCGCGGTGATGCTGGTGCTCACCGTGGCGGTCGGCAGCGGCGCCACGATGGTCGAGCAGAGTTCGTCGCTCGATCAGTTCCAGACCGACTCCGCCGAGGGAGACGCCCTCGACTACGCGAACGAGAACTTCACCACCGACGACGACGACACGACGACCGCACAGGTCATCGTCCGCCAACCGGACGGGAACGTGTTGGATCAGGAGTCGTTGGTCGGGATCATCGACTACCAACGGTCGCTCCGGGACGACGAAACGATCAACGGCACGCTCGCGGGCGACCCCCCGAGCGCGAGCATCGCGAACGCCATCGCCATCGCCTCCCTCTCCGCCGACGAGGGCCGTGACGTCCAGCGAACCGCGGCCGAACTCCAAGCGCTCAACGAGAGCCTCAGCGAGGAACAGGCCGCCATCGAGCAGCGAAACGAGACGCTCGCGGCGACGGGCGAACAGCTCAACGCCGCCCTGACGACGCTGCGAAACGACCGCGACGCGAGCATCGACGCGGAGTTCGAGGACGTGCGCGCGAACACCTCGGTCGAACTCGGCGACGAGGACGCGGCGACGTTCAGAACCGCGGCCCAGCAGCTTCGCAACGCGACCTCCGAGGAGGAGGCACGGCAGGCCTACCGGCTGGGGACGCGCGGCGTCCTCGAAGATGAGTACACCGCACTGCAGGAGCGCGCCGACCAGCTTCAGGCCGACGCCGACCGCCTGCAGGAGCTCGCGGACGAACTCGACACCGAGCGCGAGGAGTACCGGAACGCCAGGAACGCGACGCTCGCCGAGCAGCGCGAGCAGTTGACCTCGCTCAACGACTCGGAGTTGGACGACGCGGTCCTGCTGGTGCTCGGCGAGAACGCGGGCGGTAACGCCGGGGGCGGCGGGAGCGGCGACAGCATCGGCGCCTTCGGCCTGATGCCCACCGACTACGAACCCGGATCGACCGAGGCCGACGCGACGATGATCATCGTCACGATGGAGGGCTCGGGGTCGGCCGCACAGGGGACCGCCGGCGACGACGTCGTCGACGCCCAGTTGGCGATGCAGGACCTCGGTGACAGCGGCGACGGCGGGGAGTACCTCGTCTTCGGGGCGGGGATCATCTCCGAGGAGATCACCAACTCGATGAGCGACAGTCTGGTGATCGTCGGCCCGCTCGCGATCGCGTTCGTGCTGATCGCGCTGGTGGTCGCCTACCGCGACCCGCTCGACATCGTGCTCGGACTGCTCGGCATCGGCGCCGTGCTCGCGTGGACGTTCGGCATCATGGGCTGGACGGGGATCGACTTCAACCAGATCTTCATCGCCGTCCCGGTGCTGTTGATCGGGCTGAGCATCGACTACGCGATCCACATCTTCATGCGCCACCGCGAGGAGCGCACGCAGGACGAGACCGCCGGCCCGCGGGGCTCGATGCGGACCGCGCTGGTCGGCGTCGGGATCGCCCTGCTCTACGTGACGGCGACGACGGTGATCGGGTTCCTCTCGAACCTCACCAGCCCGGTGCCGCCGATCCGTGACTTCGGGGTCGTCAGCTCCGCGGGGATAACCGCGGCGCTGCTGATCTTCGGCCTGCTGATGCCCGCGGTGAAAGTCGAGATCGACGAGGCCTTCGAGGCCCGCGGCTTCGACCGGCGCAAGCGCGCGTTCGGGACCGGCGGCGGCGCGTTCTCGACGGTGCTCTCGCTGGGCTCGACGGCGGCGAAGAAGAGCCCGTACCTCGTCATCGTGCTGGCGCTGGTAGTCAGCGCCGGCGGGGGGTACGGCGCGACGAAGGTCGACACCTCCTTCGAGCAGACCGACTTCATCGCCGAGGACCCGGCCGACTGGATGAAGGACCTGCCCGAGCCCTTCGCGCCCGGGGAGTACACCGCGAAGGCGAACCTCGAGTACGTCAACGACAACTTCGTCCGGCAGGACTCCCAGGCCCAGATCCTGATACGCAACGACGGCGGCGGCGGGATCACGCAGGCCGACACCTTAGAGCGCATCGACGCGGCCGAGCGCTCCGCGGCGGACAAGGAGGACGTGACCCAGACGCTCTCGAACGGCGAGGCGCGGATTCAGAGCCCGCTGACGGTGATGAAGAGCGTCGCCGCCGAGAACGAGTCGTTCAACGAGAGCTTCGCCGCCGCCGACCGCAACGGCGACGGCGTACCCGACCAGAACCTCGCGGCGCTGTACGACGACCTCTACGAGGCCGCTCCGGACCGCGCGGCGGGCGTCATCCACCGCGAGGACGGCGAGTACGTCGCGATGCGGATGATCGTCTCCGTGCAGGGCGGTGCGAGCGGCGACGCGGTGACCGAGTCGATGCGGTCGGTCGCCGACGAACTGCAGGGCGACGGACTGGAGGCCACGGCGACCGGCAGCGCGGTGCTGAACAAGATCGTACAGGACCAGCTGTTGCAAACGGTCGTCGAGAGCCTGATCATCACGCTCGTGGCGACGTTCGCGTTCCTGATGATCGCCTACCGGATCACCGAGGGCAGCGCGACGCTGGGGGCGGTGACGCTGCTCCCCGTGGCGTTCTCGGTGACGTGGATCCTCGGGACGATGTTCCTGTTGGACATCTCCTTCAACGTCATCACGGGGATGATCACGAGCCTGACTGTCGGGCTCGGGGTGGCCTACAGCATCCACCTCTCCGAGCGGTACAACCAGGAACTCGACCGTACGGGCGATATCTGGACGGCGATGGAGCGTGCGGTCACCGGCACCGGCGGCGCGCTGCTCGGTTCGGCGGCGACCACCGTCGGCGGCTTCGGCGTGCTGGTGTTCGCCATCCTGCCGCCGCTCCAGCAGTTCGGGATCATCACGGGGCTGACGATCATCTACGCGTTCCTCGCGAGCGTGTTGGTGCTCCCCTCGATGCTCGCGGTGTGGACGAAGTACGTCGGCCCCGCCGACGTGTTCCCGGCGCCGGACGACGATTCGGACGATCAGGAGCCCACGACGAGCGGTACGGCCGACGGGACGACGGCCGCGGCACCCGTGGCCGGTAACGGTGCCGAGGCGACCGACGCCACCGCGTCGGAGCCGCGTGCCCGGCGCCGGTTCGACCGCGGCGTCGTCGCCCCCGGCGGGACGGTCTCGGTGACGGTCGAAACGGAGGGGGTCGACGGCCGCGCGGTCCTCTCAGAGCGCGTCGACGGAACGGCGAGCGTCGAGTCGGCGACGCCCGTGCCCGTTCGGACCGTCGAGGGCGACGGCCTGCTCTCGGTCGCGTTCGAGGGCGAGAACCCGACGCTGCGGTACACCGCGACGGTACCCGAGACGGCCGAAGACGGCGACCAGTTCGACTTCAAGGGTATCGTGACTGTCGACGGGAGGCAGTACGAGACGAGTGGTGAGACGACGGTGGAAGTAGTGACCGACGTCTTCGAGCGCGTCACCGCCTCCGGCGCCGTCTCCGCGGCCGACCTCGACGACGCCTACGGCGGCTTCGAGCGGGGTGAGATCAGCGAAACCCAACTCGGCCGGATCAACCAAGCGTGGAGTCGAGACGAGGAGTGATGCAGGACGCCGAGGCCGTCGAGGCGCTGACCGAACTCGGGCTGTCGACCTACGCGGCCCGGACGTTCGTCGGCCTGCAGAAACTCGGCGTCGCGAGCGCGAGCGAGGTCGCGGGCGTCACCGACGTGCCCCGATCGCAGGTGTACGGCGCGGCGGACGAACTGGAGTCGCTGGGACTCATCGACGTCCAGGAGGGGTCGCCCACGCGCTACCGCCCGGTCGAGATCGAGGAGGCCCGCGAACTCCTCTACGACCGGCTCCAGTCGGCCGGCGACGGCGCCTTCGAGTACCTCGTCGAGGTCCGCGAACAGCACGCGCCCACCGACGACCGGGAGTCGATCTGGACCACCGAGGGGCGGGAGAACGTCACCGCCCGGATCACCTCCCTGATCGGCGACGCCGACGACGAGGTGCTGTTCGCCACCGGCGAGACGGCGCTGCTGACCGAGGACGTGGCCGAGGCGCTGACGGCCGTCGCCGAGGATGGCGTCGCGGTGACCGTCGCCAGCGCGGAGCCCGACGTGCGGGCGGCCGCCGAGGCGGCCGGCCTCTCCGTCGTCGCCGTCGAGGACCAGACGCCCGAACTCAGCGTCGGACGCCTGCTGCTGGTCGACCGTGATACGGTGCTGTTGAGCGTCCAGCCCGCCTCGGAGATGCCGACCGTCGGCGAGGAGGCGGCGTTCTGGAGCGACGGGACGGGGTTCGCCCGGGTGCTCGCGGCGCTGATCCGACAAGCGTTCGTGTAGGATTGGGTAGCTGACGCTTTTACAGATCCAGTAAGGGGCTATCTACGGTCCCGAGCAGTTCTCGAAGACCTAACAGCCCGCGGCAGCGTTCCGGGAACGTGTCGATGCACTCGAAACCGCCGACTGCCGTGTTGCCGACTCTCTGAAAGACGCCGGAGAAACAATCTCTGACTGGGACAGCCCGCAGTGTTCAAACGACGGTCTCCCCGACGCCTTCGCGCTCGCTACTACTGCGAGTGACCTGACGGGCGAACTGCGACCCTCACCCGAGTGCCCGGAAGTGGATCGCGAGGGGATCCTCGTGGAAATCGTCTACGCAGACCCGTCGCACCTCGTTGGGCGTTTCGTTACGGCTGCCGGAACAGCCGCAGTCGGTCCCGACGCTTGCTCGACTCCGAGAGCAGTTGGGCGAAGCCGCGGTCGCCGAAGACCGCCTTCCAGTCGCGGTGGTAGAGCGGGAACTCGTCGTTGACGTAGGAGACGTCGGCGTCCTCACGGGCGCCCGCGCCGCGGGCGGACTCGTTTTCGACGGTGATGAGCAGGTCGCCGGTCACGCGAGCGACCTCGTCGAACACGTCATCGGCGTCGGCGGGGTGGATGTGCTGGAGCGTCTCGACGGTGTAGACGACGTCGAAGGCATCGTCCGCGAACTCGGTGAGGATGTCCCCCGCGTCGCCGACGTGGAACGTCGCGTCGGCCGCGAGCCCCGGGTACTCCTCGCGGAGCACGTCGATGGCGTCCTCGTTGATCTCGATCCCGTGGAGGTTCCGGAACCCCCCGTCGTGGAGGTGTGCGAGGTGGCGCCCGGAGCTACAGCCGACCTCCAGTATCCGCGCCGAGCGGTCGCTGTAGTGCTCGACGAGCTCTCGGATCGACTCGCTGGCCTCGTTCGGGCCCTTGTGGGCGTAGTACTCCGGCGAGAACTCCCCGGTCCTCTCGGCCCAGTCCTCGCGGACGTCCTCTGGGTTCACTACCCGTCACTGCGAGGCCACCGAGTAAAGGGCCGTCGGCCGGCGTTCCAGCCGTGGAGACGTGCCGGAATGGGCCGGCGATGCCGTGATCGGAGTGATCCACGGACCGAAGGGGTTAACATGCGGAGACGGTTTTGTAGAAACGTAATGGCGACTGGTACGGTTGACTTCTTCAACGACACGGGCGGCTACGGATTTATCGAGACTGAGGACGCGGACGACGACGTGTTCTTCCACATGGAAGACGTCGGCGGTCCCGACCTGGAGGAAGGGCAGGAGGTCGAGTTCGACATCGAGCAGGCCGACAAGGGCCCCCGCGCGACGAACCTGACCCGACTGTAAGTCGGCTGCCGTTCTTCGACGCACTACTCCAAACTACTCGGGCGTCCGTGGAAGCGGGCCCCTGACTTTCACTTCTCCGAGCGGCAGCGTCGTCGGTCGACGCCCCGCCGCCGGGAACTCACGGCTCCGAAGCGACGGCTATCCGCAACGGCCTTAGGCCGCGCCGGTCAACGCCGAGCCATGCAACCACGAGCGATCGCGGACCTCTCGACGGCCGAGCGCCGGGCCTTCTTCGACCGGGACTCGGGCGTCGAGAGCGCCCGCGAGGACGTACGCGAGATCCTCCCCAAAGTCAGGGAGGAGGGCGACGCCGCCCTCCGGGAGTTCTCCCGGAAGTTCGACGACGTGGAGGTCGCCAACGTCGACGTGACCGCCGAGGCCGAGCGTGCCGTCGACGAGGTCGACGAGGGAACGTTGGCGGCGATCCGCGACGCCATCGAGAACGTCCGGGCGTTCCACGAGCGCCAGCGCCCAGAGGACTGGCGCGAGACGTTCGAGGACCGGGAACTCGGCCGCCGCTTCCGGCCCATCGAGCGCGCCGGCGTCTACGTCCCGGGCGGCACCGCCGCCTACCCCTCCAGCGCGATCATGGGCGTCGTCCCCGCGAAGGTCGCCGGCGTCGAACACGTCGCCGTCGCCACCCCGCCCGCCGAGGAGATCAACCCCGTCACGCTGGCAGCGATCCACGAAGCCGGCGCCGACGCCGTCTACTCCGTCGGCGGCGCACAAGCGATCGGCGCGCTGGCCTACGGTACCGAAACCGTCCGGGCGGTCCAGAAAATCGTCGGTCCGGGGAACCCCTGGGTCACCGCCGCCAAGGCGGAGGTCCGCGGTGAGGTCGAGATCGACTTCCTCGCCGGCCCGAGCGAGGTGCTCGTCCTCGCCGACGGGACCGCCGACCCAGAGTTCGTCGCCGCCGACCTGATCGCACAGGCCGAACACGACCCCGAGGCGAGCGTCGTCGCCGCCACCGCCGACGAGGAACTGGCCGACGCCATCGCCGAGGAGGTCGATCGACAGGCCGGCGAACGCGAGCGTGAGGAACTGATCCGCGAGGCGCTCGACAACGACGCCTCGGGCGTGCTCGTCGCCCGCTCGATGCCCGAGGCGGTGCTGTTCGCCGAGGAGTACGCCGCCGAACACCTCTCGATACAGGCCGAGGACGACGAGGAACTGCTCGACCGGATCACCAACGCCGGCAGCGTGTTCCTCGGCCCCTACGCCCCCGTCGCGGCGGGCGACTACGGCACCGGGACGAACCACGTGCTCCCGACCGGCGGCGGCGCGAAGGTCCACGGCGGCCTCTCGGTCGATCAGTTCCTGCGCTCCTCGACGGTGCAGCGACTCGACCGCGACTCGCTCGACTCGCTTTCCTCGACGGTCACGACCCTCGCCGAGGCGGAGGGGCTGGAGGCCCACGCCGAGAGCGTCCGTGTGCGGCTGCGGGGCGACGACGACGCGACGGACACCGAAGGGTAATCGTCCCGACCCCCGCAGTGGCGTTTCAGGCCGACAACTGGCGGGAGAAGTAGTAGCTCCCGACGAACAGCGCAACCGCCAGCGACGCCGCCGCCAGCCCGACGCCGACGACCGTCACCGGGACGGGCGTTCCGGCGAAGGGGTTGCTCCCGCCGGCGGCCAGCAGTTCGGCGACCGCGTCAGCGCCGCCGTGGCCCAGCAGGAAGAAGGCGTCTACGGCGAGAACCGCCGCACCGCCGGTGACGAGGCTCACCATCGATGCCACGTCCTCCACGTTCAGCAGGTGGCGAGCCTCGGCCTCACCGATCTCGCCGCCCCGGAGGCGTCGATACCCCACGTAGCAGAGCGCCGCGGCGGCCACCAGTTCGATCGCCCCGGCGTAGGCACCCAACAGGAGGATCTTCGGCGACGCCGTCAGCGGGTCGCCACCCGGAAAGAGCGCCCGCGTCGACGACGGGAGCGTCATCGCCAACGGGATCACCAGCGCGAGGCCGGCGAGGATCGCGCCCTGCGCGGCGAGCTTGACCGGGATCGACTGGCGGAACAGCTGGTAGCGCTCGACCCGGAGCCGTTCGTAGACCGTCCCCCCGACCAGTGCCGACGCGATGGGGTCGTCGACGCCCCCTTCCTTGGCGCTCATCGTGTATGGTAGCGGCTTGCACGACGGCCGTAGATATGTCCGTCGATCAGGCTCGTTTCGGACGCCGAGAGAGTCATACAGCGGTGATTTCCCGTGTGGCCGAGAGGACGCGAGCGTCGGTCGACGGGTCGAGCGCCGATGCAGATCTGTGAGCAATCTCATATCTGTATCTGGACCGCCATCCCGTCGGTAAAGTGTAAGAGAGTCTATGATACTGGCGACTCTACTACTCGGCTATGGCTGCAGAATCGATATGGCTGTGGACCGGTACCGCCGGGATGACCATCGGGACGCTGTACTTCGTGGCCCGCGGCCGTGGGGTCCGGGACCCGGAGATGCAGCAGTTCTACATCGCGACGATCTTCATCACCACCATCGCGGCGTCGATGTACCTGCTCATGGCCACGGGCTTTGGCCTCACGGAGGTGGTGGTCGGCGAGCAGACGCTGGACATCTACTGGGCCCGCTACGCCGACTGGGTGTTCACGACGCCGCTGTTGCTGTTCGACTTGGCGCTGCTCGCCGGCGCGAACCGGAACACGCTGGCCACGCTGGTCGGCCTCGACGTGTTCATGATCGCGACGGGCGTCGTCGCGGCGCTCGAGCCGACCCCGGCGTACCGAATCCTCTGGTGGGGCATCAGCACCGGTGCCCTGCTGGCGCTGCTGTACATCCTCGTCGGCACGCTCTCGGATCAGGCCCGCCAGAAGTCCGGTGAGGTGGCGCGACTGTTCGGCACGCTCCGAAACTTGACTATCGTGCTGTGGCTCCTCTACCCCGTGGTGTGGGTCCTCGGCACCGAGGGCACCATCGGCGTCATCCCGCTGTACTGGGAGACGGCCGCGTTCATGGTGCTCGACCTCTCGGCGAAGGTCGGCTTCGGCTTCCTGCTGCTGCGCTCGCGCAGCGTGCTGGAACAGGCGACTCAGGCAGAACCGGAACCCGAGACCACGGCGGCCGCGGCCTGAGACACGCGCCTCCGGCCGACCCGTCGCGACGTTTCCCGTACGCACACGGGGAGGGCCGTGCCTCGCTGGTGGGCCCCGTGTCACTCGATCCACCATCGGATCGGGGCCGATGGAAACCGCTTTTTGGCCCACCACCCTCGAGAACGACGTATGCACCCCATCGAGCCGTGCCACCGAGCCCGCCGCCCGAGGACCCGCCGCTGATGCCCGTTCCCGCCGCGCCGACGTTCGCGGACGCCTGCGAGCGCGTGCTCCGGGACCCCGATGGCGAGCACTCGCTGTACACCACGCTCGCGCCGGTGTTCGACCGGCTGACCGACGAGGAGCGCGTCGCCGGCGACTTCGAGGCCGTCCAGGCGTTCGCCCCCGAGTCGGGCGACGCCCTCGAACTCGGCTGCGGCGTCGGCGCGCTGCTTGCCCACCTCACTGACCGCTACGACCGGACGCTCGGGATCGACTCCCACCACGAACTGCTCCGGTTTACGGCCCACCGGGCGCCCGCCGCCGAGGTAGCGGTCGGCGACCCGCTCGACCCGCCGACGGCCGCGTCGTTCGACGCCGTGGTGGCGATGGCCGGCCCCGCGTCGCCGCCGGTCGTCGAGGACCCCACGGCGCTGATCGAGACCGGCGCCGACCGGCTCGCCGACGGCGGGACGCTGCTGTTCCGGGCGGTCACCGACGGTGGCGCGGTTCGGGACGCCGTCGAGTCGGTGGGGGTGCTCACCGGCAGCGGCTACCGACTCGAACGCTCGGTGACGGACTTCCCGGCCGAGGACGGCATCGACCTCCGGATGGGCTACCGCGCCACCGACGTGGGCGAGAGCGAGTCGGCGACGACGAGCGAGACGATCCACGTGCCGGTTCACGACCGGGAGTCGCTGCGTGATGCGGCCGAAAACGCCGGACTCGAGAACGTCCGCCTGCTCGACGCCGGCGGGACGACGCTGCTCGTCGCGCGGAACTGAGTTCGGTGGGCTCGCTGACGGCCCGCCCGTAGAGACGCTGCTTGCGGGGCCGTTCAGGCGACGTTCTCGGCGTTGCCGTCGTCGTCGCGCTCGGTGATCCGGACGGTCTCGATGCGGGCGCCGTCGACGCCGGTCACTTCGGCGACGTAGCCGTCGATCTCGACGCTGTCGCCGCGTTGCGGTGCCCGATCGAGGTGGCTGAGGATCAGTCCGGCGATCGTTTCGACGGCATCGTGATCCAGATCGGTCCCGAGTGCGTCGTTGACCGCCGAGATGGTGACACCGCCGTCGACGTCGAACTCGCCCGCGTCGCCTTGGCGGATCGAGTGTTCCCGGTCGACGGCGTCGAACTCGTCGCGGAGGTCGCCGACGAGGGCCTCGACGACGTCCTCGACGGTGGCCATCCCCTCGAAGGCACCCCACTCGTCGATGACGGCGGCTATCTGTTGGTCGTCGGACTGGAACTGCAACAGGAGGTCGTTGATCGTCGTCGTCTCGGGTACGACGAGCACCTCCCGGGCGAGGTCGCCCGCAGTCGTCTCCCCGTCGGCGTCTGCTTCGCTCGCGCGCAGCACGTCTTTCACGTCGACGAACCCGGCGACCTGCGTCCCGTCGTCCGCTGCGACGACTGGGTAGCGGGTGTGCTCCCACTCGAAGACGGTCTCGCGCAGTTCGGGCAGTGTGGCGTCGGCGGGGACGCTGATCACGTCCGGCAGCGGCACCATCACTTCCCGGACGGTCGTGTCGTCGAGTTCGAACACGCGCTCGATCATTGCAACCTCGGCCACGTCGACGTCGCCTTCCTCGCCGGAGCGGGCCAACACGCGTCGGATCTCCCGCTCCCCGAGGGTCTCGTCGGACTCCGAGGCCGGCGGGACGCCGAGCATGCTCGTGAACGCGTTGGCTGCGCCGTTGAACACGACGATGCCGGGGTAGAACAGCAGGTAGAACAGCTTCATCGGCGGCGCGAGCAGCAGCGAGAGGCGCTCGGTCTGGGCGATGGCGAACGTCTTGGGTGCGAGTTCGCCGAACACGACGTGGAGGAACGTGATGATCGAGAAGCCGATCGCGATCGCGACGAGGTGGACGACCCCCGACGGGAGCAGCGAGCCGAGAACGGGCTCCAGCAGCGACGCGATGGCGGGCTCGCCAGCCCACCCCAGCCCCAGCGAGGCGAGGGTGATGCCCAACTGCGTGACCGCGAGGTAGTTGTCGAGATCGGCCATCACGTCCTGCAGTGCCCCTGCACCGGCGCGCCCCTCGTCGGCCAGCTGTTCGACCGACGTGGCACGGACCCTCACGAAGGCGAACTCCGCGGCGACGAAGAAGCCGTTCAGCCCCACCAGTACCACGGCGATAAAGAGCCGACCCAGCGACAGCGCGATGTCTACCATCGTGCACCCGGGCCGGCGGTGTTCGTGTGGGAAGTATCCATACGGGCCACTCCCGCGCGTCGATAAAAAAAGGGTCGTGTGTGGTCGGTGTCGGCGACTGCCGGCGATATCGGGACAGTTTTTCCTCTACCCCTCCCGTCTTTCCCGTATGTATCACGTCGTCGGCGGCGGGATCGCCGGACTCGCGGCCGCCTACAGCCTCCAGCAGCGCGGCCACGAGGTCGAGATCCTCGAAGGGAGCGGAGACCTCGGCGGGCTGGCGGCCAGCTACGAGACCGCCGGCGACCCCATCGAGAAGTTCTACCACCACCTCTCGAAGTCCGAACAGACCATCGTCGGCCTCGCCGACGAACTCGGGGCCGGCAACCGGATCGAGTGGCGCCTCGGCAAGAACGCCTACTTCGTCGACGGGACGGCCTACCCGATGGACACGCCGTGGGAGATCCTCGCGTACCCCCACATGAGTCTCTACGACATCTTCCGGCTGGGGATGCTCACGATGGAGGTCGACGTTCGCGGCGGGATCCCGAAGTTCGACACCTACGAGGACATGACCGACTTCGAGGACGTGCCGATCAAGCAGTTCCTCCTCGAACACACCTCCCGCGGGGTGTACGACAACTTCTTCGAGCCGTTGCTCGACGCGAAGTTCGGCGATCGGAAGGAGGACGTGAGCGCGGCGTGGCTGCTCGGCCGGATCAAGTTCCGCGGCGAGCGCGACCTGCTGCGCGGCGAGATGCTCGGCTACCCCGAGGGCGGCTTCGACGCGTTGCTCTCCCCGCTGGTCGACGCGGTCGGCCGCGACACCGTGCGGACGAACACGCGCGTCACCGACCTCGGAATCGAGGACGGCGAAGTGACGACGATCACGGCCGGGAGCGACGGCGAGACGACCACGGAGGAGACCGACGGCGTCGTCGTGGCGACGATGCCCAACGTGCTCGAGGAGCTGACGGGCTACGCCTGCGAGATCGACTTCCAGGGCGCGGTCTGTGCGGTCGTGACGATGAACGAGCCTCTGACCGATACCTACTGGCTCAACGTCGCCGACGACGTACCCTTCGGCGCGCTGATCGAGCACACGAACTTCGTCCCGCCGGAGCGCTACGGCGGCGACCACCTGCTCTACGTCGCCTCCTACGTCCAGAGCGACGAGGAGTGGCTGGCGACGGCCGACGACGACGAGATCGAGGACGAGTGGCTCGACGCCATCGAGGGGATGTACCCCGAGTTCGGCCGCGAGAACGTCGAGCAGTTCCGGCTGGCGAAGGCTCCGCGTGCGGCGCCGATCTACGAGCGGGGCTACCTCGACATGGTGGTCCCCTACGACCTACAGGAGGACGTCGCCGACGGACTCTACTACGCCGGGATGGCCAGCGAGGCACAGTACCCGGAGCGGAGCCTCGACGGCGGTATCGTCGCCGGCTTCGAGGCCGCGAAACTGATCGACAGAAAGGCGGACTGACGATCGGAGCCGCAGGCCCTTCTTGAAGTACGAGAGCGAGGCAACGCCCGGTATGCGCTAACCGACTGCCACGGCGGACTCCGCAGTCGTGTGGCCCGGTCCGTCGTGTACCGTCGATGCTCGCCGTCGACGGTGAGGCCACCTGCTCGCTAGCGCCGGCGCTGGGAGAAAGGACCAGCCCCGTCGAGGCCCGTTCAGTCGGCGGAACCCTGTATCTCGTCGGTCCGGTCGCCGGCGACGACGCCGTCCTCGGTCTCGATGTACACGTCGTCCTCGAACCCCTCGGCGGCGTGTGGGTGTTCCGGATCGTCCAGTTTTTCGAGGGTGGCGGGGGCGTCGGGGATCTCCCGGTCGCGGAACTCCCCGAGGGGGTCGTCGATGGTGATGTCGTGGGCCGCGAAGAAGTCCGCGTAGCGGTCGTAGTGGGCCTCGACCTCGTCGGCGGGGAACTCCATCATCTCCGTCCAGCCGTGGTTGTAGAACTCGAAGTTCGCCTGCAGGTGCGTGATCTCCCGGGCCTCCGCCTCCGGGAAGCCGGCGTCGAGGGCCGCGAGATAGGTGTCCATCGTGCAGTCGAAGAAGGCCTCGAGGTGGGGTTCGCGTTCCTCGCGGCGGCCCTCCTCGGCCCGGTCCCCGAACTCGCTGGTGTGGAGGTCGACCAGCTTGTCGTTCATCTTCTCCCCCACGACCGGCATCGTGAGCGCCTGCTTCGCCGCGAAGTGGCGCACGTTCTGGCGGAGCTTCATTCGCTATCGGGTTGGAACGCGAGCGTCTTGAACCCAGCGAGAGCGGCGCCCACGCGTCGGTTTCCCCTATCGAAAACCGTATGGTAACCCACATTAACCCCCGCAGCCAAACGCTAAGCCATGAGTCAGTCGTTCGTGATCATCGGTGACGGGGTTGCAGGGAGCTCTGCCGCGGAGACGCTCCGCGAGGAGGCACCCGACGCCGACATCACCGTCATCACCGACGAGGGGGAGGCTCTCTATAACCGCATCCTGATCAAGGAGTTCGCGAAAGGGAAGCTTCCCGAGGCACCCATCTCGATTCACGACGAGTCGTGGTACGACGAGCGGGAGATCGACCTCCAGCTCAACACCCTCGTCGTCGACATCGACACCGATGGTCACGAGGTCACGACCCACGAGGGCGACACCTACGGCTACGACAAGCTGCTGCTCGCCACCGGCGGCACGCCCGCACAGCTTCCCGTCGAGAACTCCGACGCCGAGGGCGTCCACCACTTCTGGACGTTCGAGGACGCCCGCAAGATCAAGGCCGACGTGGAGGCGGCCGACAACGGCGTCATCGTCGGCGCCGGCCTGCTCGGCATCGACTTCGCGGCCATCTGTGGCGCACAGGACGTGGAGGCGAAGTACCTGATGCGCGGGAACGCGTGGTGGCGCTACGCGCTCAGCGAGGAGGGTGCCGAGATCATCCACGACGCGCTGCGCGAGCGCGGCGTCACGCCGGTGTTCGACTCCGGCGTCGACCACTTCGAGGTCGACGACGACGGTCGGGTCGAGAGCGCGGTCGACCCCGACGGCAACGAGTACGAGGCCGACTTCGCGGGCGTCGCCATCGGGCTGAGCATCAACACCGAGATCCTCCGTGGGACCGGTCTCGACTACGACGCCGACGGGATCATCGTCGACGAGTACATGCAGACGAACCTCGAGGACGTCTACGCCGCCGGCGACTGTACGAAGTTCAACGACCTGATCCTCGGCGAGCAGGCCCAGAACGGCGCGTGGGGCTCGGCGAAGGCCCAGGGCGAGTGTGCGGCCAACAATATGATCGAGTACGGTACCGACGAGTTCCGCTGGGTCTCCTCGTACTCGATCACGCACTTCGACTTCCCGTTCCTCTCCTTTGGCCACCCGACGCTGGGCGACGACAGCGTCGAGGAGAAGTACTCCGACACCGAGTGGCGCCGCCTCGCCCTGAAGGACGGCAAGATCGTCGGCGGCGTCCTGATCGGCGACCTCGCCCCGCAGTCGGCGTACAAGCAGCTGATGCGTGAGGGCGTCCGCGTCGGCGACGAGAAGGAGACGCTGATGCAGAAGTCCTTCAGCGTCGACGACCTCGAAGCGCCGCCCGCGGACGACTGAGCAGTCCGGCGAGGGTCGAACTTTTCCCCGCGAGCGGCGACCTATATCTCCCGCCGACACCGAAGTCGTTTTGGCCGGGACCGCCCCCAGAGAGCGTATGGACTCCGGCGGCTCCTCGGACATGACGCTCGCGTTCGAACTGGACGCGCTGAAGTCGCTCGCCGACCCCAACGCGGTGTTCAACGACGCCCGTGGGTGGACGAGCTACGTCGGCGTGGTGAGCGACGAACCGACCTACGTCGTCACTAACTTCACGCGGAAAGAGCGCATCCGACAGGACTTCTTCTCGGGCCCGCGCGGCGTCGAGGAGAGCCTCGAGAACGTCAAAAAGCAGTTCGACACCGAGCGCCACGTCTTCATCGGCATCTCGGAGGAGCACCGCGAACAGGCCGACGCCGTCGGCTGGGAGTACCTCCCCCTCGAGAACGCCGCCGAGGCCGCGGGCTGGGAACTCGGCGGTGAGGACGAGGAAGCCGACCACTTCGCCGAGGGCGATCAGCGCGACGACTGGCCCTGATCGCTCACGGCACGTGACCGTCGGCGGCCTCGGTGCCGCCGTCACGGTGACTTTTCCCGCCGACTCCCGCCGGGCGACAAGTCACGGCCTGATCGCTCGCTTGCGCGTGCGCCAGCGCGCGCGTTCCGGTTCCAACACAGTAATCCCCCCGCGGGACTCACTCTCTGACAATGAGTCACCAGCTTCCGGACGTGCAGGCCGGAGAGCCCGACGTGACGGTCGGATTGAGTCAGGTCGGCGTCACCGGCGTCGAGAAACTCGTCGAACTCGAAGGCGAGGAGCGACCCTACGTGCTGACCGCCGAGTTCTCGGTGTTCGTCGACCTCCCCAGCGGGCGGAAGGGGATCGACATGAGCCGGAACATGGAGGTGATCGACGAGGTCCTCGAGGACGCCGTCGCCGGCGAGACCGACCGCGTCGAGGACCTGTGTGGCGAGGCCGCCGAGCGCCTGCTCGCCAAACACGAGTACACCACCACGGCGGAGGTCAACATGGAGGCCGAGTGGGTGCTCCGCGAGGAGACGCCCGCCAGTGGCCGACCCACGCAGGGGACCGTCGACATCATCGCGTCGGCAACGGCGACCGAGGAGGGGACCGAGGAGGAGATCGGCTGCCGGGTCACCGGGATGACGGTCTGTCCCTGCTCGCAGGGGATGTCCGAGTCCCGAGCGCGTGAGACCCTCACCGACCTCGGCGTCGACGACGAGACTGCCGAGGCGTTCCTCGATCAGGTCCCCCAGCCGGGCCACTCCCAGCGCGGTCACGCGACGCTGACGGTCACGCAGGACACCAAGCCCGACGTGGACCTGATGGAACTGATCGACATCGCACGGGACTCGATGAGCGCGCGGATCTACAACATGGCCAAACGCCCCGACGAGGACCACATGACCTACGCCGCCCACGCCAACGCGAAGTTCGTCGAGGACTGCGTGCGGTCGCTGGCCCGCGGCGTCGTCGAGTCCTACCCCGACCTCGAGGAGGACGCGGTGGTCCACATGAAACAGGAGAACGACGAGTCGATCCACCAGCACGACGCCGTCGCCGAGCGTGAAGTCTCGATGGCCACCCTCCGGGACGAACTCTCCGGGTAGCTACTCCTCGGTCGTGAGCGGTTCGGCCTCGGCCCAGCGCGGGTCGAACGTCTCGCGTACGTCGCCGGTGAACTCCCGGTCTTTCAGGTCCAGCATCGCGAACGGCTCCCGCGGCGTCAGGGGGTTTGGAACCTCGATACACGCCTCCTTGCCGTCGATGAGGTGGAACGAGCCGCTGACACGGTCGGTCGTCCGGACCTCGAAGTTCGGGTGGTCGGCCAGCTCGCTCTCGTAGCGCCGCAACACCGCCCCGGGGAGCGTCCGGATCAGGTCCGGACCGAGCAGGACCGACACCGTCGCGCCCCGTTCGAGTGCGCGCCCGAACGCCGCGGCCACCTCGTCGCCGTACTCCCCCACGTCGAACTGCGGCGTCGGGCCGCCGGCGACGGCGATGACCCGTTCGCTCGCGGTGTCGAGCCGTTCGAGTAGGAGGTCCGCTGACTCCTCGGGGCCGAGCACCGCCGTCCAGAACCCCTCCTCGGCGGGGACGCCGGCGTCCAAGTCCTCCTCCAACTGCTCGACCGTCGATTCGTACTGGGACTCCTGTTCCTCCAGTTCCTCGCGTTTGGCGTCGAGCAGGCGGTCGAGTGCCGCCTCCGGTTCGACGGCCACGTACTTCTTCGGTCGACTCGCGGCCTGACTGCGGGCCAACCCCCGCCGTTCCAGGTCCTTCAGCACGTCGTACACCCGCCCCATCGGCACGTCGCTGGAGCGCGAGAGCTCCTTTGCGGTGCTGGGGGAGTCATCGAGCAGCGCTCGGTAGGCCCGCGCCTCGTACTCCGAGAGCCCCAGATCGCGTAAGCTTGCCATGAACAACCGTGACACCCCGCGGGGGCAAAAACTCTCCGGACGTTTACTCGTGCAGGCCGTTGCCGACCGTGGCCGAGCTTACTGCCGGTCGGCGACGCGGCCCATGAGCGCCTCGGGATCACTGGCGGGCTCGTCGACGCCGACGACGCGGGCGGTGCCGCGGTCGAGTTCCGGTGCGATCGAGTCGCCAGCGTTCGGGACGACCACCTTCTCGTGGTCGGCGACCCGGAGCGCGGCGCGGTGGAGGTCGCTCCCGGGGTCGTCGGCGACCGCGATCGTGAGGGGATCGTGGACGAGCCGGCTCGCAGCGGTGCCGTACTCGGCGACCTGCACGCCGATCCGGTGGGAGGCGCCGGCGAAGGCGCCGACGGTCTCGCGGGCGACCTCCCGGTACTCGTCGTCGCCGGTCAGTGTCGCCAGATCGACGAGCGCGTTCGCCATCGCGGCGTTGCCGTCGAGGGGGCGCAGCGGGCGGTCGAGCAGCCCCGGCCCCTCGGCGGGGCCATCGCGGAACGAGCCGTCGTCGTGGAGCGCTTCGATGGCGTGGTCGGCGACGGTCGCGGCGACGCCGGCGCCGTAGCCGATGGTCTGCTCGGCCCGGGTGAAGGCGCCCACGACGGCCGCGAGGTCCGAGAGCGTGTCCCGCGGGCCGGCCTGTCCGCGCTCGCGGAAGTGAACGACCGAGCCGTGTTCGATCAGGTCGCGTTCGAGGTAGTCGAGGATCCGGTCGGCGTACTCCCGGGCGCGCTCGTCGTCCGTGTAGCCGTAGTACGCGAGGAGCGCGTCGGCGGCCAGCGCGTTGCCCCCGGCGTAGGCCGTGAGGTCGGTCCGGGGCTGGCGGGCGTCAGCGCGTCCGGCGGCGTCCTTCCCCCAGTACTCGACGCCCTCGCCCGGCCCCATGCTGCCGCCGACGGCGACGCCGCTCCAGAGGTCGTCGGTGAGGAAGTCGATCGTCGATTCGGCGGGTTCGCGGTAGGCGTCCTCGCCGGTGTAGACGTAGGCGTGGGCGAACGCCCGCAGGAGGGTGGCGTTGGTGTCGAGCAGCTTCGCGTGGTGCACGTCGCCCCAGTCCCGGCGGCCGGCGTAGCGGAAGAAGCCGCCGGCCACCTCGTCGTGGAGGTGGTCACGGACGGCGTCGAGGGTCCGTAGGGCCTGCTGGCGCTCCCGTTTGAGCGCGAACTCCGCGGTGCGGGCGAGCGGGAACTTCGCGCTCTCGCCCCAGCCGGCGAAGCGCTCGTCGAACTTCTCGCCGAGTTGGCCGGCCAGCTGTTCCTCGATGGTCGCGTCGACGGCCCCGGCGGGCGGGAGGTCGCCGGCGAGCGCTCGTGGGACCCGGCCGGCGTCGTCGCCCTTCTCGGCGTAGGTCTCCGCGACGCGGTTCAGCACCTGCCGCATCCCGTCGGGTGCGAGCGCGGTTGCGGTGGAGATGACCTCCCCGTCGGGTGTGAGGAAGACGGTCGACGGGAAGCCGCCGGCGGCGTAGCGCTCGCGGATGCGCGGTTCGCGGTCGGCGTCGACGCGGACTGGGACGTAGCGGTCGTTGAGGTTGGCCGCGATGTTCGGGTCGGCGTAGGTGGTCGCGTCCATCTCGTGGCAGTCGACACACCACGTCGTCGACAGGGAGAGCAGTACGGGAACGGACCGCTCGCGGGCCTCGTCGAAGGCGTCCTGACCCCACTGGCGCCACTCGACGCGGGTCTCCTCTTGCATGGCTTCTGGTGGGGCTGTTTCGGGGTAAAGCGTGTCGAACGCGAGGCCGTGTCCGAACGGAGCGAGGGGGAAACAGCCTCGGAACGCGCCCCCGGGAACCGTCGCGGCTACCTGAATCGGCCGACCGAACTATGCCCGTTCTGTTCGTACGTGGGTGTGATGTCCGAGGACACCAACGTATCCGTCGACGTGGAGGTCGAGGTCGAGGTGGACAGCGAGGAACTGGAAATCGAAGCCGGCGACGAGCGGGAGATGGAGGCCGAGTTGGAGACCGACGGCCTCGAGATCGAGGTCGAAGTCGAGATCGAGGGGCTGGAGGACGAGGACGAGGACGAGGACGAGGAGGCGGAGGAAGAAGCGGAGGACGAGGAGGCGGAGGAGGAAGAAGCGGAGGAGGCAGATGCGGAAGCTGAGGAGGAAGAAGCGGAGGCGGAAGATGCGGAAGCTGAGGACGAGGACGACGAGAGCGACCACGTCTCGATCGCCGACGACGACGAGGAGCGCGTCGACGACGAGAACGAGACGTTCGAGGTCGGCTCCCCCGACGAGGAGGAGTAGCCCGGGAGCGGCGGCCTTTTTGCCCGGCAGCCCCCTCCAACGAGCATGGCTACAGCAGGCGGCGAGCGACTGGAACTCCCGTGTGGTGAGACGATTTCCCTCACGTCGCTCGACCTCGGGATGCGCGAACTCGACTGTGACTGCGGCGACGCCCACGCGGTCGTGATGGACATGCACCCGCCGACGCGCTTCTTCCCGGAGTTCCTCGTCGACACGCTCGAAGGCGCCGTCGAGACGACCAGCGAGGAGATGCCGGACTTCGGCACGCCCCACCTGATGGGGATGGTGATGGAGGAGTTCCCCGAGCAGGTCGCCGTCGCCGACGCCAGCGAGGAGGGCGACGTGGGCTTCGCGATGGTGTGGATCACCGACTTCGACGCCCGGCGGCTCCACGAGGTCATCGTCGAACTCGTGATCGAACTGATGGAGCACGCCGTCTCCCACGCCGAGAGCGACCGCGCGATGACCGAGTTCGAAGAGCAGATGCTCGAGTTCGACGTGAGCGAGTTCGTCGAGCAGTACCGCGACGAGCGGGACCTCGACCCCGAGCCGTACGTCTAAGCCCGCCCGTCGGTCCCGCCCTCGACGCGCTCCAGCACGACGCCGTCGTCGAACCGCCCGCGCTCCACCGCCTTCTCCGCACGGACCCGTTCCAGTTCGGCCTCCTCGACGCCGAGCCGTTGCCGCAGCGCGTCCAGGACCTCCAGCACGTCCGCGAACTCCTCGACACCCGGGGACCCCCGTAGCTCCGCCGTCTCCTCCGCCAACTTCTCGAACAGGCGCGCCTCGTAGGTCTCGCCCTCGACGGCGTGGGTGATCGGTGTCTCGCCGTCGGCCGCGATGATCGCCGGGATCTCGTCGCGCACCAGTTTGTCGTACTCGCGGGACACGCCCGTGGCGTCGGCGCGCCGCGGGAAGCCCGTTTCGGCGGCCAGTTCGCGGCCCGTCGCGGTTCCCACGCGGGGGCGCCCACCGTCCGGGGCGGTGTTACGAAATTCGTAATAGCTCTTCGGACCTCGTAGCTATTCGCCGAGCTTATTACGATTCACGTATTCCGCTTCAGTAATGACGGAGACCGGCAGTGACGACGGCACGGCGACCGGGTCCGAGAGTGTCACCGACACGGGCGCCGGCGAGGGCCGGACCATCCTGCTGATCGGCAGCGGCCCCATCCAGATCGGGCAGGCCGCGGAGTTCGACTACTCCGGCGCACAGGCCTGCCGGGCGCTACAGGAGGAGGGCGCGGAGGTCGTGCTCGTCAACTCCAACCCGGCGACGATCATGACCGACCCCGAGACGGCCGACCGGGTGTACGTCGAACCCATCACCCCCGACGCCATCGCGGAGGTCATCCGGAAGGAGAACCCCGACGGCGTCATCGCCGGCCTCGGCGGCCAGACCGGCCTGAACGTCACCGCCGAACTCGCCGAACAGGGCGTGCTCGAGGAGTACGACGTGGAGATCATGGGCACGCCGCTGGACACGATCTACGCGACGGAGGACCGCGACCTGTTCCGCCAGCGCATGGAGGGGCTCGGCCAGCCCGTGCCGGCGTCGACGACGATCAGCCTCGACGACGACGAGTCCGCGACCGAGATGAGCGAGGCCGCACTCCGCGAGCGCGTCGAGGCCGGCGTCGAGGCCGTCGGCGGCCTGCCGGTCATCGCCCGCACCACCTACACGCTGGGCGGCTCGGGCTCGGGCGTCGTCGGCGAGATGGACGAACTGCTCGAACGGACCCGCAAGGGGCTCAGGCTCTCGCGCAACGACGAGGTGCTGCTGACCGAGTCCATCTCGGGCTGGGTCGAACTGGAGTACGAGGTGATGCGTGACGCGGGCGACTCCTGTATCATCATCTGCAACATGGAGAACCTCGACCCGATGGGTATCCACACGGGCGAGTCGACGGTCGTCACCCCCTCGCAGGTGATCCCCGACGACGGCCACCAGGAGATGCGCGACGCGGCGCTCGAAGTGATCCGCGACCTCGGTATTCAGGGCGGCTGCAACATCCAGTTCGCGTGGCGCGACGACGGCACCCCCGGCGGCGAGTACCGCGTCGTCGAGGTGAACCCCCGCGTCTCCCGTTCCTCCGCGCTGGCGTCGAAGGCGACCGGCTACCCCATCGCCCGCGTGACCGCGAAGGTCGCACTCGGCAAGCGCCTCCACGAGATCGACAACGAGATCACCGGCGAGACGACCGCCGCCTTCGAACCGGCCATCGACTACGTGGTGACGAAGGTGCCCCGCTGGCCCGCCGACAAGTTCACCGAGACCGACTTCACGCTCTCGACGGCGATGAAGTCCACGGGCGAGGCGATGTCGATCGGCCGCACCTTCGAGGAGAGCCTACTGAAGGCGCTCCGTAGCTCCGAGTACGACCCAGCCGTCGAGTTCGACGCGCTGGAGGACGAGGAACTCCGCGAGGAGTACCTCGTGCGCCCGAGCCCCGACCGCCCCTACGCGATGTTCGAGGCGTTCGAGCGCGGCTTCCCCGTCGAGGAGGTCGTCGAGGCCACGGGCATCTACGAGTGGTACGTCGAGCGCTTCTCCCGTATCGTCGAGGCGAGCAAGGAGGTCGTCGAGGGCGAGTTCACGCCCGCCGCGGTCGCGGGGTTCACCAACGCCGAGATCTCCGCGCTTGCGGGCAACGTCTTCGAGGACAGCAGCCTGACGTGGCTGCCCGAGACCCGCGGCGCGTGGCGCGAGGCCGCCGAACCCGTTGCCGGCGCCGAGAGCGAGGGCCTGCCCGTCTCCGCGGAACGCGCGGGCGTCGGCGAGGTCGAAGCCAGCGTCCCCGGCCGCACGTACAAACAGGTCGACACCTGTGCCGGCGAGTTCGCGGCGTCGACGCCGTACTACTACTCCTCGCGGAAGCCCGAGTCGTTCACCGGACCCTTCGAGGGTGACGCCGCGGCGGGGGAACTGCAGGTCGACCGCGACGCCGAGAGCGTCGTCGTCGTCGGCGGCGGTCCCATCCGTATCGGGCAGGGCGTGGAGTTCGACTACTGTGCGGTCCACGCGGTCCGCGCGCTCTCGGAACTGGGCATCGACGCCCACGTGCTCAACAACAACCCCGAGACGGTGTCGACGGACTACGACACCTCCGACGGGCTGTTCTTCGAACCGATCACCGCCGAGGAGGTCGCCGACGCCATCGAGGCCACTGACGCCGACGGCGTGATGGTCCAGTTCGGCGGGCAGACCTCCGTCGACGTGGGCGAACCCCTGAAGGACGAACTCGACCGCCGCGGCGTCGAGTGTGAGATCCTCGGGACGAGCGTCGACGCGATGGACCTCGCGGAGGACCGCGACCGCTTCAACCGCCTGCTCGACGAGCGCGGCATCGAACAGCCCGCCGGCGGGTCGGCGACCAGCGAGGTCGAGGCCGAGGCGCTGGCCCACGAGATCGGCTACCCCGTCCTCGTGCGTCCCTCCTACGTGCTCGGCGGCCGCGCGATGGAGGTCGTCCACGACGACGAGGAACTCCGCGAGTACGTCGAGGAGGCGGTCCGCGTCTCCCCCGAGAAGCCGATCCTGATCGATTCGTTCCTCGAGGACGCGGTCGAACTCGACGTGGACGCCGTCGCCGACGGCGACGACGTGCTCATCGGCGGCGTGATGGAACACGTCGAGAGCGCGGGTGTCCACTCGGGCGACTCCGCCTGCGTGATCCCGCCGCGCTCGCTCGAGGACGCGACGATGGCCCGCGTCCGCGAGGTCGTCGAAGAGATCGCGGAGGCCCTCTCCACGGTCGGCCTGCTGAACGTCCAACTCGCCGTGAAGGACGGTGAGGTGTACGTTCTCGAAGCGAACCCGCGCTCCTCGCGTACCGTCCCGTTCGTCTCGAAGGCCACGGGCGTCCCGATCGCAAAGCTCGCGGCGCGCGTGATGGCCGGCGAGTCCCTCGACGAGATCGGCGCCGCCGAGCAGATCCCCGAACAGCCGAGCGTCAAGGAGGTCGTGTTGCCGTTCGATCGCCTGCCGAACTCGGACCCGCGCCTCGGCCCGGAGATGAAGTCCACCGGCGAGGTTATGGGTACCGCCCGAACGTTCGGTGCCGCCTACGGCAAGGCACAGATCGCCGCCGGCAACGACATCCCGACCTCGGGCACGCTCGCGGTCGACGGCGACTGGCCGGCCGACGTGATCGACGGCTTCACCGACTACCTCGACGCGGTCGCACCCGACGACCTCGAGGCCGCGCTGAAGGAGGGCACGATCGACTTCCTGCTCTCGACGGAGCGTGACAGCCTCCGGACGGCCGTCGACGAAGAGGTCCCGTACCTCTCGACGGTCGCCTCGGGCCGTGCGACCCTGGAGGCGCTTCACACGAGCGAGGGCGTCGAGGGCTCGCTGGCGGGCGTGGACGTGGCCGCGCTGTCAGATCGCCCCACGAGAGAAGAGAACTGGGGCTGAAGCCCCGAGTGGCCCGCGGCCCCGTCAGTTCGGGCAGCCTTCGACGATGGTCCCGTCGTCGCCGACCGCGATGATCGTCCCGTCGTCCATCACTTCTGCGCCGTAGAGGGTCGCTTCTGCCTCGATATCCGCGTGCCGAAAGTTCCCGCCGTTCTCCGAGACACGGAGTTGACCGCCGTCGCCGACGACGGCGATCGTTCGGCGGTCGTCCGTGTCGATCTCGGTGGGGGACTCGACGCCGGAGTCGATCGAGCGGGGGTTGCGGCTCCCCTCCCCGAACAGCGACACCTCCTCGAAGACGGTGCCGTCCTCGGCGATTTCGTAGACGTTGGCGTCGTTGAACGAGACCGCCCGAACCGGGGTATCCGAGAGCGTCCGGCGCTTCCAGGCCTGTTGGTCCACCGTGGTGTGGTAGAACGTCCCCGCGGCGTCGCAGGCGAACACTTCCCGGTCGTTGTCGACGACCTCGGTGAGCGCGGTGCCGTCGCCCGGAATGGCGACGCTCCGGACGGTGAGTTCGGGGCCGTCCATCTCGCCGCGGACGATCTCCCCGTTGTCGTCGGCGACGTGGACGGTCTCCTCGCCCGCGGCGCCCTTCGCCGAGACACTACGGAACGTGGTGTCGAGGTCGTACGGCGAGAAGTGGGTCTCGACGCTGTCGGTCGCCGGTTCGTAGTAGCCGAGCGTGCCGTTCTCGCCGCAGAACCAGACACGCTCGCCGTCATCGGTCGTCGACGCGTCAAGGACCGATCGCCCCTCGCCGACCGGACCCGTGGTGAACACCGCGGTCCACTGGCTCGGCCCGGCGCGTTCGAGTAACACCCCCCGTCGCCCGGTTGCGTACGCGGCGTCGCCGGACGACTCGACACCGGTCAGCTGTGCGACCTTCGGGGACTTCGTGACGGACCACTCGCGAGTTCCGGCCATCGTTACAGCCACCACGGAGCCGATACGCATAAGACTGACATATTTGTCAGTACTCTGTCTCTCTCCTCCCGACGGGGCCGGAGCCACACGGGGCGACTACTCCAGTTTGTTGAGCGCCTCGAAGAACTCCGCGTCCGGGCCGGCGATCCGAATCGGCGTCTCGGCGGTCCGAACCGTCACCGTCGTCGGCGGTTCGGGACTCCGCACCACCCGGCCGTCGACGACGACGTGGGCGGTCTCGGCGCCCGAAAGCCGGACCGAGATCTCGCTGTCGGGGCCGACAGCGAGCGGGGGCATTCCGGCGTCGGCACACATCTCGTTGACCACCATCGCGTTCACGTCGGGGTGGACCAGCGGCCCGGCCTCCGAGAGGTTGTACGCCGTCGACCCCGTCGGCGTCGCCACGAGCGCGCCGTCGGCGCGGCCGGAGGAGAACAGCGAGCCGTCGACCCTGACCTCCAAGTCGATCCCGCCGGCACGGCCGCGCTGGGCACCCTGCAGAACGATTTCGTTGACGGCCGCGGGGCTCTCCCAGCCGTCGCCGGCGGCGACGAGGCGCGGGGCCTCCCGGACCGACAGTTCTCCCTCCCTGAGCGCGTCCACCTCGTTCAACACCTCGTGGACGGCTTCTTCCGGGCCGATGGCGTTGAGGAACCCGACCTCCCCGAGGTTCACCCCCAGGATGGGCGTGTCGCCGACACCGCGTGCCGCGAACAGGAACGTCCCGTCGCCGCCGATGGCGACCACGAGGTCACACGCGTCCATTTCGGCGACCGGGTGGCCGGCGTCGTCGTGTTCGCCCGCGGTGGCCTCGTCCAGCCACACGTCCACGTCGGCCGCGCGGAGGCGGTCCCGGATGTCCGCCGCGAGAAACGACGCGCGCTTGTTGCCCCGCTTTGCGACGATGCCGACCAACATAGCCCGCGGTTCCACCGCCGCCGTCAAAAGCACCCGGATACGCCGTCGGACGGACAACCTTCATTTGCGGGCGCTCCAACGTTTCGGTAATGAGCGTGTGCCTCGCGGAGGTGAGCCCGGCGTGAGCGACGAGGAGGAAGACTGGTTCGAACGAGCGATGCGCGAGGCCGAGGAAGCCGAGGAGGACGACTCGCCGCGGGCGACGGCCGACGCGGACTCCGAAAGCGAGACCGGGGACGACGGGGAGTCCGACACCGACGCCGGGACCGACGACGCCACGGACGCTGACTCCACGGCAGAGACGCCGCCCGCCGACGAACCCGGTGGGAGCGACGACCCGTTCGGCGGGAGCCAACGCTCGGCGGGGGGAGACGACCCGTTCGGCGGCGTCAACGGAGACGACACCGCTGACACCACCGATGCCCCCGACGCCGGGGCGAGTGATCCGTTCGGCGGGAACCAAGGCTCGACGGAGGGTGGCGATCCCTTCGGCGGCAACGCCGGCGGCGGGGACCCGTTCGGCGGCGGGGAGGGGTTCGGCGGTGACTTCGCCGACCGCGGGAGCGGTCGGGGTGGCGGCGGGTTCGGCGGCGAGGGCGGGTTCGGCGGCGACGACGGCTTCGGCAGCGAGCCCGAATCGTTCGACGAGGCCGAACTCGACTCCGACATCGACCGCATCGACGTGGGGATCGAAGGGCTCGACGAGATGATCCTCGGCGGGGTTCCCGAGCGGTCGCTGATGGTCTCCATCGGCTCGGCCGGGACCGGGAAGACCACGTTCGGGCTCCAGTTCCTGACGGAGGCCCTGGAGAACGGCGGGCGGGGCATCTACATCACGCTGGAGGAGTCCCGGGAGGCGATCCTCTCGACGGCCGAGGAGAAAGGGTGGTCGTTCCGTGAGTGGCGCAACGAGGGGCGGCTCGCGATCGTCGCGATGGACCCGATCGAGATGGCGAACTCGCTGTCGTCGATCCGGAACGACATCTCGCGGCTCGTCGAGGAGTTCAACGCCGACCGACTGGTGCTCGACTCGGTGTCGCTGCTGGAGATGATGTACGACCACCCCGCCGAGCGACGCTCGGAGGTGTTCGACTTCGCTCGCTCGCTCAAGCGGGCCGGCGTGACGACGATGCTCACCTCGGAGGCCAGCAGCGAGGACGCCTACACCTCTCGGTACGGCATCATCGAGTACCTCGTGGACGCGGTGTTCATCCTCCAGTACGTCCGCCCCTCGGATTTCCGGGAGACCCGGCTGGCCGTGGAGATCCAGAAGATCCGGGACGCGAACCACTCTCGCGAGACCAAACCCTACGAGATCACCAACGAGGGGATCTCGGTCTACCGGCAGGCGAACATCTTCTAGCCCGTTTCGACCGGCCCGTGCCAGTCGTCGGAGTAAAGGCCGCGGCCGGCGACGCCGCAGTATGACCAGTTTCGCGCGGCGGCTGCTCCGGCGGTTGTTCAACCGCCAGTTCCGGCCAGCCGACGTGGCCCAGCAGGTCGTCGGGGGGTTCCTGCTCGCCGGGCCGTTCGTCGTTACCGAGGAGGTGTGGGTGCTCGCCGGGCACATGAACACCCTCCAGTGGGTCGTCGTGGTCACGATGGTGTTCGCCATCGGCTGGGGGGCGCTCTACCGCGCCGACAGCGACCGGGACGCCGACGACGAGACCGAAGTCGCCGGGGTCCCCTACCGGTTCCTGACGCTGATGATCGTCTCCTTCGGCTCGGTCCTCGTGCTCGCGTACAGTTTCGCCGCGCCGGAGACCTTCGACGCCGACGCGTTCCAGACCGTCAAGGCGGTGAGCATCGGCGCCGTCTTCGCGGTGGTGGGGGCGGCGACCGCCGACAGCGTGTTCTGACCCCCCACGCCGAGCGAGTCGCGGACTCCTCCGGCGACTGCGGAACCGGACGCCGCCGACGATGCAGGCCGTCGATACCGGGGCGTCGTGAGCGCCGTTGTCCACCACCGACGACGGAGTTAAATCCCCGTCACGACTACCACCGCCCAACAGTGAGCGCGACGGTCGAGACACGACGGGATCCGCGGGGTGACGCCACCTACGAGGCCCGTGCGTGGGAGTTGAAAGAGCGGATCCGCCGGGAGGAGGGCGTGTTGAAGCAGCGCCGGAGCTTCTTCAGGGACGCCTACAGGCGCGCGGACTGCAGGCTGCTGTTCGTCGACGACGACCTCGCGGGGTTCGTCTCCACGCGCCGGGACGGCTACATCCTCTTTCTGGCCGTCTCGCCGGACTTCCGCGGCGAGGGGTTCGGCGAACAGCTCGTCGCCGAGGTCGCCCGGGACCACGACTCGGTGAGCTGTCACGCCCGGGCGACCAACGAGGACGCGCTGGCGTTCTACCGCCACATCGGCTTCGAGACGATCCGGCGCATCGACGCCTACTACGAGGACGGCGGCGACGCCTACTACCTCAAACTCGGCCGCGACCGGACGATCTCGGAGAAGCTCTCGGAGTTCGTCCGTCGGTAAGGGGCGCCGTTTCTACTCCAGCGCGGCGTCGAACGCCCGCTGCAGGTCCGCCTTCATGTCGTCGATGTGCTCGACGCCGACGCTGACGCGGATCAGGCCGTCGGTCAGCCCCGCGGCGACGCGCTCTTCCTTCGGGATCGCGGCGTGGGTCATCGTCGCCGGCTGCTCGATCAGGCTCTCGACGCCGCCCAGCGATTCGGCGAGCGTGAAGACCTCGGTCTCGGCGACGACGGTGCGGGCCTCGTCCAGCGTGCCGTCGAGTTCGAAGCTGAGCATCCCGCCGAAGTCGTCCATCTGCTCGACGGCGAGGTCGTGGTCCGGGTGGCTCGCCAGCCCGGGGTAGTAGACGCGGTCCACCGCGTCGTGGTCCTCAAGCCAGTGGGCCAGTTCGTCGGCGTTCTCGCAGTGGCGGTCCATCCGGACGGGCAGGGTCTTGGTCCCGCGGAGGACGAGGAAGCAGTCGAACGGCGACGGGGTGGCGCCGACGGAGTTCTGGTAGAAGCCGATGCGCTCGTCGAGTTCGTGGTCGTCGGTGATCAGCGCGCCGCCGACCACGTCGGAGTGGCCGCCGAGGTACTTCGTCAGCGAGTGAGAGACGATGTCGGCGCCGTGTTCCAGCGGGCGCTGGAGCATCGGCGTGGCGAAGGTGTTGTCGACGGCCGAGAGCGCGCCGTACTCGTCGGCGATGTCGGTCAGCGCGTCGATGTCGTTGACGTTGAGCAGGGGGTTCGTCGGCGACTCGACCCAGAGCAGTTCGGTGTCCTCGGTCATCGCCTCGCGCACGGCGTCGTGGTCGGTGGTGTCCACGAAGTTGAAGGAGAGGTCGTAGTCCTCGTACACCTGCGTGAAGATGCGGTGGGTGCCGCCGTAGACATCGTCGCCGGCGACGACGTGGTCGCCCGATTCGAGCAGATTGAGGACGGTGTTGATCGAGCCCATCCCCGAGGAGAACGCGCGGCCGAACTCTCCGCCCTCCAGCGAGGCGAGGTTCGCTTCGAGGTCGGTCCGGGTGGGGTTGCCCGTCCGGGAGTACTCGTAGCCGCGGTGGTCGCCCGGGGCGTCCTGTTTGTAGGTGGAGTTGGCGTAGATGGGCGTCATCAGCGCGCCGGTCTCCTCGTCGGGCGCCTGCCCGGCGTGGATGGCGCGCGTCTCGATGCGTTCCTCGGTGGCGTCGTCGTCGTGGTCGTCGCTCATGGCCCCGAGTGGGGGTGGTGGGGGCCTGATTGTTCCGCTTCCGGCGTGGACGGTGGGGTGTCTCGGTCGGCGCGTCCGTGTGGCGCCCGCGCACGACGACCCGAGAACGCATCGTTTATACGCCGACCGCCAGTACGCGACGACAAGACCATGCCTAGCTCCAACGGGCCCAACACCGGAACCCGGAACAAGATGTCGAACCACCCCCGAGAGCGCGGTACGTCGCCGCCCCAGCGCGCCATCGCCGACTTCGACGAGGGCCAGAAGGTCCACCTCGTCCTCGACCCGTCCGTCGAGAAGGGTCGCTTCCACGCGCGCTTCAGCGGCCACACCGGCGAGGTCGTCGGCCGACAGGGTAGCGCGTTCAAGGTGAAGATCAACGACGGCGGCAAGGAGAAGGTCCTGATCGCCGCCGCCGCCCACCTTCGCGCACAGGAGGAGTAATGACGATCTTCAAAGAGAAGCTCGACGAGGAGTACCTCACGATCTCGGAGGTCAAGGAGGAACTCCAGGACGTCGAGGAGGAGCGCGCCGAAGACGAGGACCGCGAGCTCCGCTACGAGCTCGCTCGCGCCATCGAGCACGTCAACCGGTTCGCGCTGCTCGACGCCGAGGAGTCCCGCGAACTGGTCGAGCGCCTGCAGGAACTCGACAAGGTCGACGAGGCGACGGCCCACAAGATCACGGACCTGCTGCCCCGCGACCGCGACGAACTCCGCACGGTGTACGCCCAGGAGCGCTACTCGCTCTCGGGCGAGGAACTCGACGAGATCCTCGACATCGTCGCCGAGTACGCCTGAGACGACGCGACCCCCTCTCACGCCGGCCGACAGTTTATCCGTCGGCGTGACTTATCAGCGGTATGAGCGACGCCCACGAGTCCGAGACCGCCGGAAGCGGCGCCGACGGCGAGGAGTCACGCTCCGCTAGCAGTCGGAGCGAGTCCGACGACGCCGAGTCGGTCGAACGCGCGGTCGTGTTGGACCACCTCCCCTACGGGCGCCCCGACGACGACCGGCCCCAACACCAGAAACCGGAGGTCGCCTACGCCGTCGGCGAGGCCGCTTTCGACCTGTTCGAACTCACGCTGGCCGACGGCGCCGACGTGAGCATCGGCGACCGGATCGTCGTCGCCCCCGACGCCGACCGCGAGGTGGTCCAGCGCTACCGCGAGATCGAGTACGAGGACCTCTCACGCGGCGCCGAACAGGAGTTGGAGTACGTGATCGAGGAGATCGTCGAACGCCACCCCGACCGCTTCCTCGAGTACTTCAACGAGGCCCAACCGCTGACGCTGCGGCTCCACCAACTCAACGTTCTGCCGGGGATCGGCGACAAGCTCCGGGACGATATCCTCGAGAGCCGCAAGCGCGAGGGTCCTTTCGAGAGCTTCGAGGACCTGGAGGAGCGCATCGGCGGCCTCCACGACGCCGAGGGGACCGTAGTCGACCGGATCATGGAGGAACTCACGGAGGACGTGAAGTACCGCGCCTTCGTCGGCGAGAACTGACGGCCGCCGGAACGAACGTCGAAGGGAGTTGACGGCCAAGCAGGCCGGAACGGGGCTTTTAACGCCGCCGACCCGTTACGCCCGGTAATGACTGGGTCAGAGGACTCACGGGACCCCGACGCCCTCATCCGTCGGGCCAAGCGGGGCAACCCGGAGTTCGACCAACACTTCCTCGTCGACGACCGGGTGCTCGACCGGATACCCGACTACCTCCCCGAGGGGACCGACCGCTCACACCTGCTGGAGATCGGCGGCGGGACCGGTGCGCTGACCGACCGACTGCTCGACGCGGTCCCCGCGGACGGCGAAGTGACCGTCGTCGAGCGGGACCCCGACCTCGTCACCTTCCTGCGCCGGGAGTTCGCCGACGAGATCGAGGCCGGCGAGCTGACCGTGATCGCCGGCGACGCGCTGGCGGTCGACCTCCCCGAGTTCACCGCGTCGGTGTCGAACCTCCCCTACGGCGCCTCCTCGGAGATCGCCTTCGACCTGCTCCCCCGGGAGCGCCCGCTCGTCCTGATGTTCCAGAAGGAGTTCGCCGAGCGGATGGTCGCCGCGCCCGGTGAGGACGACTACGGCCGCCTCTCGGTCTCGGCCCAGCACTACGCCGAGGTGGAGTTGGTCGAGCACGTGCCCGCCGAGGCGTTCGACCCCCAGCCCCGCGTCGAGAGCGCCGTGGTCCGCTGTACCCCCCGTGAGCCGGAGTACGAGGTCGACGACGTGGCGTTCTTCCTGCGGTTCGTGAAGGCGCTGTTCACCCAGCGTCGCAAGACGATGCGGAACGCGGTCCGGAACACCGGCCATATCTCCGGGCTGGAGGACCCCGACGCCGTCGTCGACGCGGCCGACGAGTCGCTGATGAGCAAGCGCGCGGGGACCGTCTCGCCCGCCGAGTTCGCCGAACTGGCGCGGCTGGCCGCGCGGGTCGACCCCGAACTCGACGGAGCCGACTGATGGCCGGCCACCACGCCCTCGCCGACCTGATCCGCGCGACGTTCGCCACCTTGGGCGCACAGCTGTTCGTGACGGGGCTCGCCGTGGCACTCCTCGTCGTCGCCGGGTTCGCCGTGCGGTCGGTCGGGCCGCGGCTGAAACGGCACGCCGACGACGCGCTGGCGGAGTCGCTGCAAGCGGCGGTGATGGTGCTGTTGACGACGCTCGTCTCGCTGTTCCTCATCACGGTCTGGCGGGCCAGCGGCCTGATCGAGCGGGGCTTTGAGCAGATCGACCCCAGCAGCCGGCAGGTCGTCGCGGTCGTTCTCAGTATCGCGGTCCTCTTCGGGTCGTACACGCTCACCCGCGTCACGAAAAACAGCATCCGGCGACTCTCGAAGGAGCGGGGCGCCATCACCGACCACCAACAGGAGGTCGCCCACCACGTCGTCCAGCTCTGTGTCTTCGCGATGGCGGTGCTGGTCGTCCTCGGTATCTGGAACGTCGACCCCGGCGACCTGCTGCTCGGGGCAGGGGCCGCGGGTGTGGTCCTGGGCCTCGCGGCCCGCCAGACTCTCGGCGCGGTGCTCGCAGGGTTCGTCGTCCTGTTCTCCCGCCCGTTCGACCTGGGCGACTGGGTCCAGATCGGCGACGAGGAGGGTATCGTCACCGACATCAGTGTCTTCAACACCCAGCTTCGAACGTTCGACGACGAGTACGTGATGATCCCCAACGACATCGTCACGGACACCGAGATCCGGAACCGCTCCCGGAAGGGTCGACTGCGCGTCGAGACCGACGTGGGCGTCGACTACGAGACGGACGTACAGCACGCGATGGAGGTCGCCGCGTCGGCGATGGCCGACACCGACACGCCGATGGAGCGCCCGGACCCGAACGTCGTACTCTCGGAGTTCGGCGGGTCGAGCGTGGTGTTGAAGCTACGCTACTACATCGACAACCCCAGCGCCCGGAAGATGTGGAAGGCCCGGACGGAGGTCATCAGCGCGGTCAAGGGCGCGTTCGCCGAGGAAGGGATCAAGATCCCGTTCCCGCAGCGCGAACTCTCCGGGCGACCGGAGGCCGGCGGCCTCGCGGTTTCGGGCGTCCGCGCGGGTGACGTGACCGACGACGACGGCGAGACCGGTTCCGGGGCCGGCGACGAGGCGGCGAACGGCGAGGGCCTCGACGACGGCCGCGTCGTCCGCACGGACGCGGCTGACGCCGACGCGGTCGATGGATCGAGCAGTGGGAACGGTGCCGAGGACGACGACGCCGGCACGACAGACGACACCGAGGATGCCGAGGACGACGCGGACGACACCGAGGACACGGAGAACGACTCATGAGCGATAACGATACCGACGATGGATCGACGGCCGCGAGCCTCGCCGAGCGACGCGGCGAGGAGACGAAGGTGTACCAGCCGGCGGAGGACTCCGGCCTGCTCGCCGACGCCGCCACGGAGTTCGCCCGCGGGCGGACCCTGGAGGTCGGCACCGGATCGGGCTGGGTCGCCGAACAGACTGCACCGGAAGTCCCGCGGATGGTCGCGGCGGACATCAACCCTCACGCCTGCGAGTCGGCGCGGGAGCGCGGCGTCGAGGCCGTTCGGACGAACCTCATGGACGCGTTCGCCGACGGGAGCTTCGAGACGGTGCTGTTCAACCCGCCGTACCTCCCGACTGACCCCGAAAACGAGTGGGACGACTGGATGGAGCAGGCGCTTTCGGGCGGCGAGAGCGGTCGGGAACTGATCGAGCCGTTCCTCGAGGACCTGTCGCGCGTACTCACCCCCGGCGGGCAGGCGTTGCTTTTGGTCTCCTCGCTCGCGGGCTACGAGGAAGTCGAGGAACTGGCCCGCAGCGCCGGCTTCGTCCCCGAGGAGGTCCGACAGGAGTCCTACCCCTTCGAGACGCTGTCGATCCTGCGGCTCACGCGCTTTGCGATGTGCGGGAAGCCGTCGAAGGGGAAGATCGACTGAACACGGCCATCGGCGCCACTCGGCGTCGCCGCCGGTCGTGAGACCCACCGCTGTCGAGTGTGGTGTCGACGTTTTTGCGAGAGAAGAGCGCTCCGAGAGCGTCTTCCCGCATCTCGGGGTGGTTGCCCCGGCGACGGGGAACCGATTTGAACCCTTGGACCACCGGGAGGCGGTCCGCTCGTTCACGCTGTTCACGTCGCGGCCGCCTCCCGTGCCCACGCTCGCTTCGCTCGCATGGCCTCTACAGGAGCGGATCTTGAGCCCGCCACCGTCCGTGACGATAGCCGTCGCTGACTGATGTTCGAAGTTGTTGCGAGGGAAGAGCGCTCCGAGAGCGTCTTCCCGCATCTCGGGGTGGTTGCCCCGGCGATGCGAGGGAAGGGATTTGAACCCTTGGACCTCTACAGGAGCGGATCTTGAGTCCGCCGCCGTTTCCGAGCTTGGCTACCCTCGCACGCTGATCGGGCGTCGTGCCCGGTGGCGTTGCTTGCCCCCTAACGTCCTTAAAGCCTTCTCAGTCGGGGCCGGCGTCGCCGTCGCCGGTCGTCGATAGTTTGAGGCTCCCGCCGCCCCATCGCTCCGACGATGGACGAGCACACCCGTGATCCCGGGGTTGCACCGCCGCTCGGGAACCCCACCGGGTGGCGCGAGGACCGCCGCTGGGAGCACGCGACGCTCCGCCGGGCGGCCGAACACGGCGTCCGGCTCTACAACGCGGGCGCCTACACCGAGAGCTACGACTGTTTCAAGTTCGAGTGGTACAACTACGGCCGCGGCACGACGGAGTCGGCGTTCTGCCACGGCATGCAACAGCTCGCGGCGGGTACCCACAAGCACGCCGCCGAGTCGGGCCGGGGCGCCGAGGCCGGCGACGCCGGCATGCGCTCGCTGTTCTCGACGGCGCTCGATTACCTCCGCGGGGTCCCGGCTGACTTCTACGGGATCGACGTGGCTGCGGTCCGTCGACGGCTCCTCGTCGCGATGTTCGAACCGCGCGTGATCGACTGTTGGCGCATCTCCATCGACGATCACACACCCGACGCCTACCCCGCCGACTACGAGTATGCCGCGGGGTTGGGCTGACGTGGTGCCCACCGATCGGATCGCCGCTGCGAGGCTGGCCTGAATGTTGCCTCCCAGCCGCGTCGCAGCCGCGGAGTACGCCAAGCGCCGCGTACTCGCCGACACCACCGAGACACGGTTCGGAACGTTCGTCCAGGACCCCGAGCACGCCGACCGTGCCGCCGCGACGCAGTTCCTCGACGCTCGACTCCCTTCCGCCAGCGAGCCGCCAACAACCCCGGCAGACGACGACGCGGCCAACGACCTGCTCGCTCGCGTCGACGCGCTGTACGAGCGAGCGGGCCGCTCACACCGCGTCGTCGCCGGCGTCGATACCGAGACGGCCGCCAGACTCGCGCCGGTCCTCCGGCGGCGTGGCTACGAGCGCGAGGACTACTGGGCGCTGGTCCCCCACTTGATCGACTCCCCGGACCCAACCACGGACCTCGACTTCTCGACCCGAAGCCACGGGAGCGACGACGCCCGCGCCGTCCACGAGTCGGTCGGCCGGGACCCCGAGGGCGTCGACTACGCCGCCGATGTCGCCGGTGTACTCGACGGCCGCGAGGTCGTCGCCACTTTGGAGGGGGCCCCGGTCGGCGCCGCTGGCTGGTACGTCCACAGGAGTGGGTCAGGGGAGGCGGGGCCGGTCGCCCGCCTCACCCACGTCGGCATCCGACCCGAATCGCAGGGGCGTGGCGTCGGTGCCGAACTGATCCGAGTGGTCGTCGACCGCTGCCCGCTCCCGTCCGAGCGGATCGTTGTCTGTGCGACCGCCGATCACGTCGGCTTCTACGAGTCGCTGGGGTTCGTCCGGAACGCCGCCCTCTGGCGGTTCGCCAGCCTCCCCTGAGCCGGCGACGGTCGCCCCGACCGGAGCGCCTTTGCCCGGCCCGGAACTGGCTCGGGTATGCACGATCGCGATCTGCTGTTCGATCTCTCGGCGGCTACCGGCCCGGTCGGCTACGAGGACGGCGTCCGGGAAGTCGTCCGCGAGGCGCTCGCACCCGAAGTCGACCGCATCGAGACCGAGTCGATGGGGAACGTGGTGGGGACGATCGAGGGCGAGAGCGACCGCGAGGTCGTCGTCGCCGCCCACATGGACGAGATCGGCTTCATGGTCTCCCGAGTCACCGACGAGGGGTTCCTCGAACTCGACTCGCTGGGCGGTTGGAACGCCCAGATACTCCGCGCCCAGCCCGTGACCATCCACACCGACGACGGCGAGGTCGAGGGGCTCATCGGTGCCGAACCGGCCCACACCCGCGGCGAGGACGACCTGGAGGACATCGACGACCTCGCTGTCGACGTGGGCCTCGACGGCGACGACGCTGCCGAGGCGGTCGCCGTCGGCGACGTGGTCACGCTCGACACCGAGCCCCGCGAACTGGGTGACTGTGTGACCGGGAAGGCACTCGACGATCGTGCGGGCGTCTACGCGATGCTCGCCGCGGCCCGCGTCGTCGACCCCGACGCGACGGTCCACTTCTGTGCCACGGTGCAGGAGGAGGTCGGCCTGCGGGGGGCCCGCGCGATCGCGACCGACGACGCGTTCGATCCGGATCTCGTCATCGCGCTCGACGGTACTCTCGAACGTAGTGTCCCCGGGGTCGCCCCGGAGGACCGCATCACCACGCTCGGCGACGGTGTCGGAATCAAGCGCAAGGACGCTTCGGTGATCCCCAGCCCCGCGGTCGTCGACTGGCTGACCGCGACCGCCGAGGCCGAGGGGATCGACCACCAGCGCGAGGTCGCGTGGAACATCGGCACCGACACCGGCGCGCTCCAGAACGCCGGCGGCGCGGTGCTCTCCGGCGCGCTCTCGGTGCCCGTGCGCTACCACCACTCGCCGGTCGAGACGGCCCACCGCGGGGACCTGAGGGCGACGGTGGACCTGCTCGCGGCGGCGCTCTCCCGGACCGACGAACTGCTCGACTGACACTGATCGAGTGCCGAGCCGATCCCTTCTTGGCTATCGGTCGCATTTCCCAGCGTATGCAAATCCACCAGTTGGGCGAGGGACAGCCCGAACTGGCCGTCGTCGCCGGCATCCACGGGGACGAACCCTGCGGTGTCGAGGCCGTTGAACGCCTCGTCGCCGAGGACCCCGAGGTCGACCGGCCGGTCAAACTGATCGTCGCCAACGAGGAGGCCTTGGAGCAGGGCGAGCGGTTCCTTGAGGAGGACCTGAACCGCGCGTTCCCGGGCGACCCCGACGGCGATACCCACGAGTCGCGGCTGGCGTCCGAACTCGCCCGCGAGGTGCAGGGCTGTACGGTGCTCGCGCTGCACTCGACGCAGTCCTACGCTGAACCGATCGGCGTGATCGACACCGTCGACGAGATCGCGCGCTCGATCGCGCCGCTGCTGCCCGTCGACGTGCTGATCGAGACCGACGAGCACACCGACGGTCGACTGATCGAGCACGCCCACACCATCGAGATGGAGTGTGGCTTACAGGGCAGCGAGGAGGCCGCCGACAACGCCTACTGGCTGACCCGGGCGTTCCTCGTCGCCGTGAACGCCCTCTCGGCGCCGCTCTCGGACGGCCGGCTCGGGCGCCCCGAACGCGACGAGGTGCGGGTGTTCCGGCTCGACGGGCCGATATCCAAACCCCCGGGCAAGGAGTACGACGTGGTCGTGCCGAACTTCGAACGCGTCGAAGCCGGCGAGCGGTTCGCCGTCGCCGACGGCGAGGCGCTGACCGCCGACGAGCCGTTCTACCCGGTTCTGCTCTCGGCGGAGGGGTACGACGATATCTTCGGTTACGCCGCCGAGGCCGTCGGTACCCTGGAGTAGCGACCACCGTGGGACCGAACCACGGTGCCGGCGGCGGTTCGGTACGTTTATTCGTTCGACCGGGGTTTATCGGAGCATGAGTGGACGCCC
Organism: Halolamina litorea; assembly: GCF_026616205.1. NCBI lineage: Archaea > Methanobacteriati > Methanobacteriota > Halobacteria > Halobacteriales > Haloferacaceae > Halolamina > Halolamina litorea. Next base: position 2,006,320 of record NZ_JANHGR010000001.1, on the reverse strand, counting down.
GCTCGACGTACTCGAAGAGTCGCTCTCGGAGCCGGTAACGGTCCACCTGAAGGACGGTGCCGCCTTCTACGGGACACTCTCGGGGTACGATCAGCACATGAACGTCGTGCTCGACGGCGCCGACGCCAGCGACGCTGTGCTGGGCGAACTCGACGTCGAGGAAGTAGACAACACAACGATTATCCGTGGCGACAACGTCGTTTCGGTAACTCTATGACCGGCGCAGGAACTCCGACGCAGGGGAAGAAGAACAACACGACCCACACGAAGTGCCGCCGCTGCGGTGAGAAATCCTACCACACGAAGAAGAAGCAGTGCTCGTCGTGTGGCTTCGGGAAATCCGCGAAGCGACGGGACTACGAGTGGCAGTCGAAGAACGGCGACAACTGACGTTTCTCTCTGCGGCCGTTCTCTCCGCCTCGTAGCGACTGCGCCCGTCGCTGGACTGTAGCCGTTTTCACGCACTCACCACCGCCCCGATAGCGTCGCTGCCGTCCCGACGGGCGCCCCGTCCAACGTATACCCACATACGTGCATTATCGTGGCAGTTCTCGCGATCGATACGGCACGATGGCGAGGGTTTTTGGTCCCGCGTGTCCGAGCCACGCGTATGCACGAGGGTTCGGCTGCGACGCCGGCCGGCGACGACGAGATGCGCGATAAGTGTGGGGTCGTCGGCATCTCGCTCGAGGACCGCGGGGCCGCTCGCCCCTGTTACTACGGCCTCTATGCGCTCCAGCATCGCGGTCAGGAGTCGGCGGGCATCGTCACCCACGACGGGTTCCAGCAGCACGACCACGTCGAGATGGGGCTGGTCGGCGAGGCGTTCACCGAGGACGACCTCGACGGACTGCAGGGCGAGAACGGCGTCGGGCACGTCCGCTACCCCACCGCGGGTAGCGTCGACAAGGCCTGTGCCCAACCGTTCACGGTCTCGTTCCGCTCGGGGTCGCTCGCGCTGAGTCACAACGGGAACCTCGTCAACGCCGACGAGATCCGCGAAGAACTGGCCGGCGAGGGCCACGCGTTCACCTCCGACGGCGATACCGAAGTGATCGCCCACGACCTCGCCCGGAACCTCCTCGACGCCGACCTGGTCCGCGCGGTCAAGCGCACGATGGACCGCATCCACGGCTCCTACGCGCTGACGGTGATGCACGACGAGACCGTCCTCGGGATCCGGGACCCCCAGGGCAACCGGCCGCTCTGTCTCGGAAAGCTCGACGACGGCTACGTGCTCGCCTCCGAGTCGGCGGCCATCGACACCCTCGGGGGGGAGCTGATCCGGGACGTGAAGCCGGGTGAACTGGTCCTGCTCGAACCGGACGGCTCGGGCTACGACAGCTACCAACTGGTCGAGGCGGACAACACCGCCCACTGCTTCTTCGAGCACATCTACTTCGCGCGGCCGGACTCGGTCATCGACGAGGCACTCGTCTACGACACTCGCCGGGACCTCGGCGCGCGCCTCTGGGCGGAATCGGGCGTCGAGAGCGACGTGGTGATGCCCGTGCCCGACTCGGGTCGGGCGTTCGCCACGGGCTACGCCGAGGCCGCCGCGGACGAACTCGGCGACTCGGCGCCGGAGTTCGCGGAGGGGCTAATGAAGAACCGCTACGTCGGCCGGACGTTCATCATGCCCACGCAGGACCAGCGTGAGCAGGCGGTCCGCCTGAAGCTGAACCCCATCCGCTCGACGGTCGAGGGGAAGTCGGTGACGCTGATCGACGACAGCATCGTCCGGGGCACCACCTCGACGCAGTTGGTCGACCTGCTCTACGAGGCCGGTGCGGACGAAGTCCACCTCCGTATCGGCGCGCCACAGATCCTCGCGCCCTGCTACATGGGGATCGACATGGCCTCCAGAGACGAACTCATCGCTGCCGGGCAGGAGACCGAGGAGATCCGCGAGGCCGTCGGCGCCGACTCCCTGTCGTACCTGAGCGTCGACGGCGTCGCCGACGTGCTCGGGGAATCGCGGGCTGACCTCTGTCTGGGCTGTGTGACCGGGGAGTACCCCTACGACATCGACGGTGAGACGACCGACCGGGACGTGACCCGACCGGAGATCGGGGACCCCGCGGTCGCCGACGACTGAGCCCGCAGTCCCGCCTCAGCCGACGACGTACACCATCAGGTAGACCACGACGCCGAGTGCGAACGAGATCGCCCAGAGCGGCGCCGCCACGCGGCCGACGCGCCGGTGGTTCGTCCGCGGGATCTCGCTCACCGGGTGGCTCCACGCGAGCAACAGCGTGTAGAACAGCAGCGGCACACAGACCACCGCGAGCGTGATGTGGACCCCGAGGATCGCCGTGTAAGCCGTCTCGACTGCCGGCGAGGCGGAGAACGCCGTCGGCCCGACGAGCGCGACGCGGTAGAGGTAGCCCACGAGGAAGACGGTGAACAGGCCGAAGGCCGTCCCCATCAGTTTCCGGTGCCGTTGGACGTTGCCCGAACGGATCTCGCGGACGCCGAGGATCACGCAGACGAGCGCGACGGCACTGACGAGCGCGTTCACGTGCGGGATGGCGTCGACGACGGCCGTCGGCGCGCGCGGGATCGCCTCGGCGGGGACGACCCGGAGCGCGGCGGCGAACACCAGCGCGAGCGAGACCGTAGAGAGCGCCGCCGCGACCCCGAGCGTGTGGTCGCGGACGGTGGCGCGAACGTTCATACCGAGGGCAGGACCCGGCGGCGAATAAACGTGTGGCGACCGGGGCGCTCGTCGCCCGACGGCGACGCCAAAGGGAAGCCCTTTTACTAACCCGCGGCCAACGATTGGATGCGAAGAACGTACGCGAGCGTGGGTAGCCAAGCTAGGCCAACGGCGCAGCGTTGAGGGCGCTGTCCTGTAGAGGTCCGCCGGTTCAAATCCGGTCCCACGCATCGCACGGCGGGCAACCACCCGCCACACGATGCAGGTGCTCGTCCTCCGGACAGCACCCACGCATATCCTTCCGAACGCTACACTGAGAGCGACAGCCTCGTCCTGTGGAACTATCCGTCAACAGTCCGTAGCGGCGGCTATGCCCGGACGATCCAGCGACTCTCCGGTTTCGTTCGCAGTAGGCCTGGCCGTCGCCGCCATCGCGCTCGTCGGGACGACGCTGTTCGGTTGGGAGTTCGGCGTGCCCAACGGGCCGGTTCCCGTCGTGATCGGCGTCGCCTGTGCGGTCGCCGCAGTCGTTCTCTGGCGTCGATAACCGCGAGCGTCGCCACTGTCGAACTGGGTTCGAAAGAAATCGGCACTGCGTGGAAGCGGTCGGACGGTGGGTCGGCCGTTTAACCGAACAGCTCGCCGAGACCCTCGCCGCCGTCGCCTTCGTCCTCGTCTTCTTCCTCTTCCTCGGCCTCGGCCTCTTCCTCTTCGGCCTCGTCCGCTTCCTCGCTCTCGTCGGCGCCACCGGCGGCACCGCCGGCTGCAGGTGCGGCGGGTGCGGCAGCGGCCGTCTCGATGGCGTCCTCGATGTCGACGTCCTCGAGGGCAGCCACGAGGGCCTTGACGCGCGACTCCTCGACATCGACGCCCGCGGCTTCGAGCACGGCCGTGATGTTCTCCTCGTTGATCTCCTCGCCCGATTCGTTCAGCGTGAGTGCAGCGTAGACGTATTCCATTGTAGTTACCCGAACATCGCGCCGAGACCTTCACCGCCCGCGTCCTCGTCGTCGTCGGAGTCGTCCTCCGGCTCGGACTCGTCTGCGTCCTCGGCATCAGTTGTTTCGTCGTCCTGTTCGTCCTCGTCGGCGGTCTCGGCGGGGGCTGGGGCTTCGACGCCCTGCAGCTCCTCCGGGAGCGCCTCCTCGTCGTCGATCTGGGCGGCAAGCGCACGCATCTGTGCGTCGGCCTTGCCGATCAGGTCGGGTGCGAGCTCCTCGTTGACGATCGCCGCTTCGAGGCCGACGGACTTGGCCTCGCCGGCGGCCTTCCCGAGCATGGTGCCCACGGTCTGGGCAGTCGGGTAGGCGGCGTTGACCGACAGATTGCGGGCAGCCGAAGCGGCAGCCTGCACGTCGGCGCGGTACTCGTCGACGTCGATGGCGAGCTCGTCGGGCTCGAACAGCACGCCGTCGGCGAAGACGGCACGCAGGTCGAGACCGACCTCCTTGGGCTCGATACCCATCTCGGAGAGCACGTCGGCCAGGTCCTGGTCGACGGTCTCGCCGGCTTCGAGCACCTTCGAGTCCTCGGTGACCTTGATCGACCCCTCCATGATGCGTGCGGAGGCACCGACCGTCTGGAGTTCGCCCACGAACGGACCGGGGTCGATCCCGGTGTCACCCTCGGGGATGACGATGTCGTTGGGGGCGACCTCGCCGGCGCCGATGGGCGCCGGGGTCTTCGAGGCTTCCAGTTCCTTGTACAGGCCGAACGGGTTGTCGTTCGTCCCGACGAAGGCGACCTCGCCGGCGATCTCGTCGGCGAGCTGTTCGATGCCCTCGTCGACCTGCTCGACGGCGCGAGCCATCAGCGTGTTGCGGCTCATGCGCACCTCGGCGGTGCCGTGGAGGCCGCGACGCATGCTCTGGAGCTGGCGCGACGGGATGCCGGTGACACCGACGATCCCGACCGCGTCGTAGCGCTCGAGGAAGTCGACGAGATCGTCGACCTCCGCCTGCTTCCACTCCGGGACCGTCTCGGTCTTCCGGACGTCCTCGGCTTGGCTCATGCGGGCACCTCCACGGCCGGCCCCATCGTCGTCTTCACGAAGATGGAGTCGATGTTGAGGGGACCCTTTTCGAGGTCGGCTTCGAGCCGTCGGATGATGACGTCGATGTTGTCCGACACCTCGTCGGGAGTCATGTCCTGAGCGCCGACGCGCGTGTGGAACGTCCGGCGGTCGCCGGACCGGATCTGAACGGTGTTCTTCATCCGTTCGATCGTTTCAACCACGTCGTCGTCGGGCTGAAGGGGGGTCGGCATCTTCCCTCGCGGACCGAGAACGGTCCCGAGGTAGCGGCCGATGTCTTGCATCATCGCGGCTTCCGCGATGAAGAAGTCCGTATCGTCGGCGAGGTCTTTGGCCTCGTCGTCGTCGTCCCCGAGCTCTTCGAGCTCGTCGGGACTCAGCACGGCGTCTGCGACCTCTTCCGCACGGACTGCGGTCTCGCCGGTCGCGAAGACGACGATACGTGTCTCCTGTCCTGTACCTGACGGGAGCACCACGCTCTCGTCGACCCGGTTCGACGGGTCGTTCAGGTCGATGTCGCGCAGATTGATCGCGAGGTCGACCGTCTCGGTGAAGTTCCGAGCCGGGGCGTCCTCGAGTGCGCGGGATACTGCGTCCTCTATTGAATCTGCCATCTTTCACCTCCGTAGTACGCGTAGGCGGCTCCTACGGGTGAGTGAAACAGGCCACGCCTGTCTCGTCGGAGAAGACGGGGATGTGAGACTTAAAGCCGTCGAACTGGATAGCGCCGAAAACCGGACGAGGGAGCCGCCTTGGGGCCTGTGAAGGCGTCCCGTGGACCGTCGATCCGTACCCGGCGCTCGGTCCGAAAGCGAACCACTTTACGCCGAACGGCCTCCACTCCCCTACAGATGGAGGACCGCACGCGCAACTACCTCAAGGGTCGCTTCGGCGACTACTACGCCGACGCCGACCTCGCGGTGCCGCCCGAACCCGACGCCCGCGAGTGGGGGCACATCCCCTACACCGAGAGCGCCGGGACGACGATGGTCCGGCACCGCTCGCTGCTCGACATGGGTGGCGACGCCCAGTCGATCCGGGAGTTCCTCGGCCGGGAAGCGCCCCGCCACGCCTACTTCTCGGCGGCGCGCTACGACGACCCGGGCGAGTCGACGATGGCCGAGAAGGGGTGGCTCGGCGCTGACCTCGTGTTCGACCTCGACGCCGACCACCTCCCCGGCGTCGACGAGGAGGCAGCAAGCTACGCCGAGATGCTCGAAGCCTGTAAGGACGCGCTGAAACGGCTGCTCGACCTGCTCCGGGAGGACTTCGGCTTCGCCGAAGAGGAACTGTTGATCGTCTTCTCGGGCGGCCGGGGCTACCACGTGCACGTCCGAAACGACGCGCTGCTCGGCCTCGACAGCGAGGCCCGCCGCGAAATCGTCGACTACGTCCGCGCCGTGGACCTCGACCGCGACGGCTTGATCCGGACGGTCTCCTACGGCGGTACGACCCGCCGCGAACTCAAGACCCGCGGCGGCTGGGGCCGGCGCGTCCACCGACGACTCGTGGAGTTCCTCGCCGACCTCCGGGAGATGGACCGCGAAGAGGCGTTGGAGGAACTCACCGCGTTCGACGGCATCGGCGACGGCCGCGCGGGGACGATCCTCGACGCTGCCGAGCGCAACCCCGGCGCGATCCGGGAGGGCAACGTCGAGGCCGGCGGCCCCGGCCTCCGAAAACTCGTCGAGGCGCTGACCGCGCAAGTGATCAGCACCGAGACGGCGCCAATCGACGAGCCGGTCACCACCGACGTTCGCCGGCTGATCCGGATCCCGGGCACGCTCCACGGCGGCACCGGGTTCGTCGTGAAACCGATCGCCGCCGACGAACTGGCCGACTTCGACCCGTTGACCGACGCCGTCGCCGACCGCTTCCGCGACCAGCGGATCATGGTGAACGTCACTGAGCCCGGGCCGCTCGACGTGGGCGCCGAAACGACTATATCGGCAGGTCCGCAATCGGTGGAAGAGTACGTCGGCGTGTTCCTCATGGCTCGGGGACGCGCCGAGAAGGCACCAGAGTAACCCCACACCCCCGGATGCCGCCGTGGCGTCACCCGCGCGACCCCAGACAACAGCATGGACATCGACGAACTCCAAACCGTCCAAAGCAAGGAGCGCCAGAAGGACAGCCTCCAGCACCTGCGGGACTCCTTCTACGAGGACGTAGCCGCCTACATTCAGGAGCTCAAGTCCGAACGGGACCGGGTCGCCGAGGCCGCCGACAGCCCCTTCTCCGACCCGGAGGTCTCGCGGCTCACCGACGACATCGAACGCGCGGAGGACGTCGTCGAGGCGGTGTACGAACGCCGGGTCGGCAAAGTCGTCAAGATGGCCTCCTTCGCCGCCGCGGACATGCCCGTCGAGGAGGAGGGCCTGACCACGCAGGAACGGGACCTCTTCGAGGACATGGTCGGCCGTATCGGCGAGAACCGCTCGCGGGTGCTCGACATCGTCGCCGGCGAGGGTGACCGCGTGCCGTCGTCGGCCGCCGGGGCACCCGCCACACAGCCGGAACCGACCGAGCCAGCGTCGGAGCCGTCCTCGCAGTCGTCCCCGGAGCCGTCGACGGCCGACAGCGGGACCGATTCGTCCCCCTCCCGCGCCGAACCGGCGGTCGGAACCGGCCCGTCCCCGGATACTGACGCCGACTCGGACACGCCCGAGGCACCACCGGATGCACCCCCGGACGTGCCACCAGACGAACCCTCGGGGACCGCGGAACGGACCGCCCCGCCCGAGACCGATATCGACCCGCGATCCGACGGTGGCGTGGCCGCCGAACCCCCGATGGGGGCTGGCGTGCCGTCCGACGCGTCCGCCGACGCGGACGAGGACGGGGAGGACCGAACCACCGTCCGGATCACCGCCGACGTGGGCCGGATGCTCGGCGTCGACGACCGCGAGTACGAACTCAAGAGCGACGACGTGGTCTCGCTGCCCGCGGACAACGCCGACGCGCTGCTCCAGCGCGAGGCCGCCGAGGAACTCTGGTAGGCGGTACAGCCGCCGGGAGCGGAAGGCGTTAGTCCCCGCCGGCCGCATGGCGGCGTATGCTCGAACCCGGCGACGACGCGCCACAGTTCTCGCTCCCGAACCAGGACGGCGAGGAGGTCTCGCTCGACTCCCTCCCCGGCGAGTACGCGGTGGTCTACTTCTACCCCCGGGCGGACACTCCCGGCTGCACCACCGAGGCCTGCTCGTTCCGCGACGACTGGGACGCCTACGAGGACGCCGGCGTCGCCGTCGTCGGCATCAGCGACGACCCCGTCGAGGACCTCGCCGACTTCCGCGAGAAGTACGACCTCCCGTTCGACCTGCTCTCCGACGAGGACGGCGAGGTTTCGGCGGCCTACGCTTCCTACGGCGAGAAGAACGTCTTCGGCAACCAGGTAATGGGGGTGTTCCGCAACACGTTCGTCGTCGACGACGCGGGCGAAATCGTCGCCGTCTACGAGGGCGTCGATCCCGAGGAGCACGCAGAGGAGATACTCGCGGACCTCGATCTGGCGTAGTTACGCCGCGACCCGACGCAGTTCTTCGGCCACGACCTCGCGGTTGAGCACGAGGAAGCCGACGAGGATGAGCCCGAACCCGACCACCGCGACCGGCGGCAGCGCCTCGTCGAGCAGCGCCCAGCCCGTAATCGACGCGACCGGCGGCACGGCGTAGCTCACGAGGTTCGAGGTGAACGGTCCCCGGCGTCGCATCAGCGTGAAGTAGGCCCCGTAGCCGACCGAACTCGCCACGACGCCGACGTAGGCCACCGAGACCCACGTCCACGTCCCCGAGGGGAGCGTCGGCGTCTCCCCGAGTGCGAGGCTGGCGGCGTGGAGCATCACCGCACCGAGCGCCATCGCCCACCCCGTCGTGGGCAGGCTGGCCATCGGGGCGTCGATCCGGCGCAGGAGGACGCTGCCCGCGGCGACGGAGATGACGGCACAGAACACCAGCGACGCGCCCACGCCGTCGGGGCCGAGCACGGCGAAGGCCGGTGAGAGGAACTCCGGCGCACCAGTGGGTGCCGCGGCCGTCACGGAGGGGTCGGGACCGGCGATGAGGATGACGCCGATCAGGCCCAACCCGATACCGACGGTGTCGCGAGCGTCGAGTCCCCCGCCGGAGAGGAGGAGGGCGGCGAACCCGACCGTGAGTACGGGGGTGAGACTGTAGACGACGGATGCGACCGAGCCGGAGGTGTAGAGCTGTCCGACGAAGAGGAAGAAGACGTTGCCGAACACCAGCAGCGCGGCGGCGACGACGATGGCCTGCCAGTCGGCACGTTCGGTGGGCCGGTCCAGCCGGCCGATCGCCGCCAGCGCCCCGAGGGTGACGACGGCGCCGATGTCGAAGCGGTAGCCGGCGAACAGGATCGGCTCGATCGAGCGGAGGCCGACCTCGATCGCGGAGAAGCCAGCGCCCCACGCGACGGCGAGCAGCGCGAACAGCCCGGCGTCCTGATAGCGAGACACGTCGATGACTGATAGACCGGGCGGCTTGAGCGTGTCCATCCGGGCGCGGCTACCGCATCAGCTTCTCGAACAGCGGGTCGACGTGGTCCCACTTGGCGTCGACGACGAACGGTAGCGCGAACAGCAACAGTACGGTCAGGCCGCTCGCCACGTCCCCGGGCAGGCCGAACGTCGGCATCACCGACCCGGCGAACGCCCCCGTGTGGGCACCGGCGATCACGAACAACAGTTGGCGGACCGAGCGGCGGCGGCGGTCGCTGGGCGTCGACTCCATACGAACGACTGCGAACGGTGACGGATATATCGACTGGCCGATCGTGTGCGGCGGCCGAGGCCCGCTCGCCACGCGGTCGTCGAGAACGGCGGCCGGGGCCTCAGTAGCCCCGATTGATCAGGTAATCGGCCAGGTCAGCCAGGAGGCCGCGGGCGTCGTTGTCCGGCAGCGCCTCGAGGTGGTCCTTCGAGCGGTCGGTCAGCTCTTGGGCCTTCGAGCGGGCGTACTCGATGCTGCCCGCCTCCTCCAGGGTCGCCACCGCCTCGGCGACGGCCTCCTCGGTGAGTTCGTCGGCCGTCTCGGCGTCGACGAGGTTGTCCACGTCGACGCCCTGCTGGCGCGCGTGGAGCGTGATCAGGGTCTCCTTCTCGCCGACGAGGTCCGAGCCGCGCTGTTTGCCCAGCTCCTCGCTGGGGACGGTGAGGTCGAGCACGTCGTCCTGGATCTGGAACGCGCGCCCGGAGTCGATCCCGTACTGGCGCAGCGCCTCGACCGTGTCGTCGTCGGCGCCGAGCAGGATCGCCGGGATGGCCGCTGAGGCGCCGTAGAGCACCGCCGTCTTGAGTTCGACCATCTCCAAGTACTCGTCGGGGAGCACGCCGTGGCGGTTCTCGAACTCCACGTCGAGGGCCTGCCCCTCACAGATCTGCGTGCAGGTACGGGCCAGCCGGTTGGTGGCGGCGACGCTGAGGTCCGCTCGACTCCCGGTGTCGGTCATGAACTCGAACGCCTTGGCGTAGAGCGTGTCGCCGGCGAGGATGGCCGTCGCCTCGTCGTACTCGCGGTGGACCGCGGGCACGCCCCGGCGCAGGTCGTCGTCGTCCATGATGTCGTCGTGTATCAGCGTGAACGACTGGATGACCTCGATGCTGACTGCCGCGCGCAGGAGGTCGATCTCGTCGTCGAACAGCGCCGGGAACGCACGGTAGTCGGCGGTACCCGGCTCCACGTCCGCCAGCGCCTCGCCGACGAGCAGACAGACTGTCGGCCGCAGCCGCTTGCCGCCGGCGTCGAGCAGGTAGCGCGAGGCCTCGTAGAGTCGTTTCGGCTCCTCTATCGGGAGGTCCTCAGCGATGGCGTCGTTGACCCGCTCGCGGCGCTGTTCGACCGCGGCGAGCAGCCGTTCGACCGTCGCTTCCTCGCTCATCGTTACTCCGTGAGCGTGTGGACGGTGCCGTTTCGCGAGAGGTGCACGTCCTCGCCGAGGTTGTACCCCTCGGACTCACAGAGTTCGACGTAGTCCGCGAGGTGCTTCAGGCTCTGGTGGGCGGGGATGACGTTCTCCGGCTGGAGCGCTTCGAGCATCTGGTAGTGGCCCTCCGAGCGGAGGTGACCCGAGACGTGGATGTCGTCGTAGATGTGGGCGCCCTGCATCCGGAGCAGCTGCTCGGACTGGTAGCGCTGGCCCTCGTTGGTCGGCTCCGGGATGACCCGGGCGCTGAAGATGACCTTGTCGCCCTCCTCCAGGTCGTAGGGGGTCTCGCCGCGACCCATCCGGGTGAGCATCGCTCGGGGCTCGCCCTGGTGGCCGGTGACGATGGGGAGGTAGTTCTCCTTGCCCTCCTTCATGATCCGTTTGAACGTGCGGTCGACGGACTTCCGGTGGCCGTACATCCCGAGGTCGTCCGGGAAGTCGACGAAGCCGAGACGCTCGGCGGTGCCGGAGTACTTCTCCATCGAGCGGCCCAGCAGTACCGGCTCGCGGCCGATCTCCTCGGCGAACTCGACGAGGCTCTTCACACGCGCGATGTGGCTCGAGAAGGTCGTGGCGACGATGCCGCCGTCGTAGTCCTTCACGCTCATCATCACGTCACGCAGGTGCTCCCGGGCGACGCGCTCGGAGGGGGTCCGGCCCTTCCGGCCGGCGTTGGTGCAGTCCTCGATGTAGGCCAGCACGCCCTCGCCCTCGCGACCGATCTCGCGGAACCGATCCATGTCGATCGGGTCGCCGACGACGGGCGTGTGGTCCATCCGCTTGTCGAGGCCGTAGACGACCGCGCCCTCCGGCGTGTGGAGGACGGGGTTGACGGCGTCGATGATGGAGTGGGTGATGTTGACGAACTCGAGTTCGGTCTCGTCGCCGATCTGCATCGTCTCGCCCGCTTCCATCTTGATCAGGTCGTTGTCGACCTGGAACTTCGACTCGCCCTGGATCTGCTGTTTGACCAGTTCGATCGTGAAGGGGGCGGAGACGATCGGGGCGTCGTAGCGGTGTGCCAGCTTCGAGATGGCGCCGATGTGGTCGAGGTGGCCGTGGGTCGGGACGATGGCCTGCACGTCGCCCTCGATTTCGGACATGACGCGGTCGTCCGGGATCGCGCCCATGTCGATGAGGTCGAGGCTGTGCATCTGCTCGGTCTCGACGTTGTCGTGGATGAGGACCTTACTCAGGTTCAGGCCCATGTCGAAGATGACCACGTCCTGGCCCGCGCGGACCGCTGTACACTGTCTACCGACTTCTTCGTAGCCGCCGATTGTTGCGATTTCGACTTCCATGGTTGTGTGCACTCAAAGCCACGTTCGTGGCGGTGTGCGTACGGAAACAGCCGCGAGTTCTGGGGGCCGTCGACCCCGGCGTCTTACAGCGCGTCGGCCACCGATCCCCGCAACGCCACGTCGGCGCTTACCCGCGGGTGTTCTTACGCCACCTTTCGTGTCCGAGGGTAAAAATGGCGCGGGTCGGCAGCCTCCCGCGGGTGGGGCGGCCGTCGCCGCCTCAGACGCCGAAGACCGACCGCAGCAGGTCGCGCGTCCCCGGTCCGAGGCCGACGGCGGCGACCGCGATGAGCAACAGCGTGGTGTACCGCGGGCTCTCCTCGGCGAGTTCCGGTTCGAACACCCAGACGACGAACGTCGCGGCGATCATCTTCACCACGAGGAACGGCCACGCCGCCCCGAATGACTCGACGATGAAGCGGTTCGCCGGGTGTTTCGGGGAGAGGTTGTACGGCACGCCCAGCGCCATCAGGTAGTCGAGGCCGATCACGTTCGCGGCGCCGTCGACGGCGTGGGCGACGAGAACCATCGCGCCGGCCAGCCCGGTCCCCGCGTTGATCCCTGGGGCGAACGCCTCGATGGCGTACCAGGTCACGGCGGTCGCGGCGGCAGCCAACGCGACCATCGCGATCAGCACGAGCGGGTAGAACGTTACCTCTGCCTCGGTCACTGCGAGCACCGAGAGGTAGACGATCGAGAGCAGGAACGCGCCCGTCCCGATCACGGCGAGCGGCCGGTCGTAGCGCTCGGCGTACCCCCGGCGGACGATCCAGATCGACACGAGGATGCTCGCCAGCGCGACGGCGAAGACGGTGAAGTAGATGATCGGACTGATCAGCAGCGTGTTGAGCGGGTAGTCGAGCCAGCCCTCGCCCATCGCGTTGTGGGCGTCCTCGACGGTCCGGAGCGCGCCCCCGAGCAGCATGAACGGCACCATCGCCCAGAACAGCCCGCGCTCCTCGCCGATCCCCAGCCGTTCGAGGAGGAACACGACCCCGGAGATGGTCAACAGTAGCGAGATCATGTAGCCGACCTCGCTCACGATGGTGTAGCCCGGTTCGGCGACTGGCTCCTCGGCGGCCGCACAGGCGGTACTGCTGTAGAGGTACTCGACGGTGTTGCCGGGGCGGACCGCACACGCGGCGTTGTGTGCGTCGGCCTGGACGGGCCCCCAGAAGTAGTGCCAGACGAAGCCGTCGTAGACGGTTTCGGGAACGAGCAGCGATCCCCCGACCAGCACGGCCAGCAGTGTCCCGACTACGGCCGCCCAGAGCCGCTCGGGTTCGGCGTCGACGCGCTCGCGGAGGGAGGACATACCTCGAAGGCACACAGCGTGAGGCTTCAGGGTTGCGGTCTCCCCCATCCGGCCGGTATCGTTACCTACGCCGCGCTCGCCAGTCGGGGTATGGTCACACCGTCGCCGCTCGTGATCGCGGCCGTCGCCGCCATCGTGAGTGTCGCCGCCTACGGGGGGTATCGGAAGGGGAAGGCAGACGGCGTCGTGGTGGGGAAACAGCGCGCCGAACGCCAGGAGTCACGCGAGGCCCACGAGGACGCGATGGAGCGGGAGCCGCCCGTCTCCGTCGGCGACAGCGTCTCGCTCGGCGTCAAGGAGTTCAAGAGCCACCACTCCGGCGAGCGCGTCGCGGTCTGTAAGCAGGAGGGGTTCGTCATCTTCGTCGAGGGCGTCCCCGAGAGCGTCGACGTCGGTGACGTGATCGACGCCGAAATCGTCGACTTCGGTCACGAGCGAAACTCCGCGGAGGCACAGTACACCGGCTAGTCGGGGCTCGGGTCGCGCCGACGGTTAGATCGGCAGGCCGTCGGCCTCGTAGTCGGTGCCGAGGACGATCATCGTCTGGGAGCGGGCGAACCCCTCGGTGTCGGCGATGTGGTCGAACATTAGCTCTCTGAGCGCGTCGGTGTCCTCGGCGTGGACCCGAACCATCACGTCCCACTGGCCGGTCGTCAGGTGGACCTCCTTCACTTCCGGCAGGCCGGCGAGGTGGGCGAGCGCCTCCTCCTCGCGGCCCTGATCGGTCCGGAGGCCGACGAACGCGCTGACGCCGTAGCCGACCGACCGCGCGTCGACGCTCGCGTGGTAGCCCTGGATGACGCCGGCCTCCTCCATCCTGTTCACCCGGTCGTGGACGGTCGCACTCGACATGTCGATCCGGCGTGCGACCTCGCTGAATGGGGTCCGAGCGTCCTCCTGGAGGATGCGGAGGATCTGTTTGTCGGTCTCGTCGAGTTCCATACCGGGGCTGAGGCGTGCGGACTCTTTGTGGTTCCGGCCGGCAGCGCCGCCGTCCCCGTTCAGTCGTCGATCTCCCGCGCCGCCGCGAGCACGTCCTCGTGCAGCGCGCCGTTCGACGCCACCAGCCCGCGGGCGCCGTGGTGCCACGGCTGACCCCGGAGGTCGGTCACAGTCCCCCCGGCCCGTCGGACGAGGTGGACCCCGGCGATCGTGTCCCACGGTTTCGTGTCCACGTTGGTCACCACACCCTCCACCGACCCGGCGGCGAGCATCGCCAGCGCGGCCTGTGCGCTGCCGGGTCGCCGGAGGTCCGCGAAGCGCCTGACGATGGCTCCACACGCCCGGGCGTACTCGTCGCGGCGGTCCTGTTCCCACCAGACCGTCGGGACGACCGCGGCCCGTTCGGGGTCGTCGACCGACGAGACGGTGATCTCGGCGCCGTTCCGGTACGCCGCCTCGCCGTCCGCGGTGTACACGTCCCCGAGCGCCGGCAGCGCGTTGCAGGCCGCCACCGGCTCACCGTCCTCGACACACGCCACGGCCGTCGCCCACGTCGGTAGCTCCCGGACGTAGCTGTTCGTACCGTCGATGGGGTCGACGACCCACGCCGGCCCGCGCTCCGGCACCGACTTCAGCGCGTCGCCCTCCTCGCCGACGACCGGCTCCTCGCGGTGTTCCTCGTGGATGACCTCTTCGACCTCGCGTTGGGCGGCGCGGTCGGCTTCCGTCACCACGTCGGTCTTGCCGTTTTTCGTCTCCACGGCGACGCCGGTGCGGAAGAACTCCGCGGCGACTTCGCCACCGGCGACCGCCGCACGGCGAGCGAGCGCCGCGCGGCCGGTCGAACCGTGTTCGTGCATGGTCCATCCGCTCGGACGGCCAACAGTAAGAAACATCGGGTCCGGTGGCGGGGTTTGCCGTGGATCATCGGCGGCGTGCGGACCGCGGCGGCACGGACGACGACGGCCTCAGGCGCCGCTCTCCAAGCGCTCGTGGCGCTGTTCGAACCGCCCCTTGCAGGTGAGACAGCAGAAGTGATAGACCGAGTCGCCGATCTTGCTCGCTTGGCCCTCACTCCCCACGGTGTTGCCACACTCCGCACACTCGAGGGCGAACCCGGAGCCGCTGACCGTCGGCGTCCAGTCCACGTCGGTGAGCATCGTCACGTCGAAGTCGGCGACGCCGCCGGCGCCCGCGACACCCGCCAGCACCTCCTCGACCTCCGACTCTGAGAGCCGGGCGTGAAACACCACGTCTCCGTCGGCGGTCTGGAACACGTGCTCGGCCGCCTCGATGTCGTCGACGGCCGCCCGGACGGCGCTCGTGTGCCCCGGATCGACGTCGACAGTAACGAGCAGGGGGACGCCGCCCTGTAGCTGCGAGCGGTCGAGGTCGAGCGTGAACCCCCTGATCACGCCGGCTTCCTCCAGCCGGCTCACCCGGTCTGAGACCGCCGGCGCGGAGAGGTCGACCTCCTCGCCGATCTCGCTGTAGGACGCTCTGGCGTCCGCGGAGAGGATTCGGAGGATGGTCATGTCCGTCTCGTCGAGGTCGCGCATAGACCGTCGTAGACGACCGCGAGTAAAGAATCCCCGCTCCCGGGCGCTACATCCCCATCGACATGGCGAACGAGAGTCCGAGGCTCGGCTGCATGACGAGGACGTAGACGCCCGCGGCGAGGCTGATCAGGCTCGTCGCCGTCGCCACCTCGTTGCCCCAGAACGGCAGGCGCTCGACGGTGACGACCGTGGTCAGCCCGACCATCCAGAAGAAGTTCATCTCCCCGAATATCGGCATCAGGAAGAAGAAAAATGGGAACGTGATGAACACGCATTTCGTGCCGTGGCGCAGCCCCCGGCCGAAGGAGTCGAAGAAGTCGTTGCTGTGAGGGTTGACGTTCGCACAGCAGTCACGCAGCAGCCCGTTTTTGAACCACAGCGACTGGTAGAGCCCGGTCAGGATCAGCGCGGTCCCGACGAACGCGTGAGGGTGGCTCTTGACCGCGCCGTAGATACCCTCGAAGCCCGCGAGCGTGAAGCCCAGATGCATTCCCAACGGGATGACGCCGGTCAGCAGCCAGACGAGCTGGTAGCTCGCGAGGAAGCCGCCGACGGAACCGGTCACCGAGAGGCTTGACCCGCGGTGGGAGTTGGCGTAGTCCCTGACGAAGCGGGTCATCGCAGGCATCATCATCGCCCACATCATCACGCCCCACATCACGACGTAGCCGAGGTAGGCGTCGAGGGTCCCGACGTGGAACGTTCCGAGTTCCATCGCGCCCGGCGCCGCCATCGGGATGCCCCGCTCGTTCATCAGCCACATCATCCCCGGCATCGGCACCTCGCCGTTGTAGGTCCATATCCAGTACACCGCATCGAGCGCGAGCATGACCAGGATCACCGCCGTCCCGCGGGTGTGATCCAGGTCGAACAGCCCGTCCTGTTGGTCGGGATCGTACTGGAGGCTCATCGCTCCCCCCACTGACGGTTTTGGCCCCCACACCAGTCCATGTTGGTTCCCGAAACACAGAGCAGCGTGAAAAAGCGTACACCCGCCGGTGGCCCGTCGAGTAAGCGAAAATACCCCCGGGCCGCAGCGCCGATCTCCCGTAAACGACGGGGAGGCCACGGTTCGGAACTGTCTGACGCCTTCGGCAGTCAGCGGCGTTACATCCCCATCGACATCGTAAACGAGATGCCGAGATCGGGCTGGGCGACGAGGACGACGACCCCCGCCAGCAGGCTGATGATACCCGTCGAGACGGCGATGTCGTCGCCCCAGATCGGGAGCCGTTCGATCGTCACGAGCGTGGTCAGTGCGACCATCCAGAAGAAGTTCATTTCCCCGAAGAACGGCATGAGCAGGAAGAAGAAGCCGAAGCAGATGGCGACACAGCGGGTGCCGTGCCAGACTCCCTCACGGAACGCCGTCGGGATGTCGTCCTCGTGGGGATTGACGTTCGCACAGCAGTCACGCAGGAGGTTCTGTTTGAACGTCGTGAGCTGGTAGAGCCCCGTCAGGACCAGCATCGTGCCGACGACGCCGACGGTATGGGACCGGACGAAGCCGTAAATCCCCTCGTAGCCGAGCGCCGAGAGCCCGGCGTGGAACCCGAGCGGGAACGTTGCCGAGAGCATCCAGATGATGTGGTAGCTGGCGAAGAAGGCCGTGACCGCGAGCGCGGTTTGGACGGCCGACCCCTGGTGGGCCGCGGTGTAGTCCCGCGTGAACCGCGCCATCGCGGGGTGCATCATCGTCCACATCATCACCCCCCACATCACGAAGAAGCCGACGAACGCCGTCCCGCCGGCGTGGAACGTCCCGAGTTCCATCGCGCCCGGCGCCGCCATCGGGATGGAACGCTCGCCCATCAGCCAGTTCATCCCCGGCATCGGCACGCTCCCTTCCCACATCATCACCCAGAACACGGCGTCGATGCCCAGCATCGCGAGCACCGCCGTCCGCCCACGAGTGAGTCCGAGGCTGAACAGCCCCGTCTCGGTTTCGGTCTCCTCACGGCGTGCGCTTCCGTACGCCATGGTCAGCGACCCCCCCAGGTCGCCGGTTCGTCGATACCCCACCCACGATCACGGTTCGGTTCGAAGTGCCACATTGGCTACCGGTACCCAATCAAATGACTGTGAAAAAAGTTCGCGTGATGTGGGTTTCACCACCCGAGTTCCTCCGATCGTTCGGAATCATGGGATCGTTTCCTTTCAGACGAAGGTTGTCCCGGTAATCGGTCCCTTCTACGGGGCGTTTCGTCGTTCGTATCGCCGCGTGACTTCGGTTCGTTAGCTTCCGTCGCCTTCTGCTTTCGGCATCCATAGTCGTGTCCTGACCGTGCCAGTCGGTACCGTCTCGGGTGGTTCGTCGGCGACCGGCTCGGGGCGGCAAGCTTCAAGGCATCTCCGGGGAAAGTAGTTGAGTGCTTATGGATATCTCCGATATTGCTGTCAAGGAGTTCGCCGAAGTCGAGGCCGACACCCGCGTCGCGAAGGTCCGGTCGCTCTTCGAGCGGGAGAACCCGAAAGGGATCGTCGTGATGGAGGACGGTGACTGCATCGGCGTCGTTCGCGAGAAGCAACTGATCCAGTCCCACGTCGAGGACGACACCAAGGTGTCGGCCATCGTGCGGTCCTCCCGGAGCGGCGGGAGTCCCCCGAAGGTCGCCCGCTACGACGACGTACGCGAGGTCTGCCGCGTGCTCGTCGAGGGCGACGTGAAGATCGCTCCGGTCTACGAGGGCGAGAACCTCTGGGGCATCGTCGCCGCCGACGACATCCTGCGTACGGTCCACGAGAACCTCGAAGCGATCACCGTCGGGGACATCGCGTCGGAGTCCGTCGTCACCGTCACCGAGGACGACCACGTGGGCAAGGCCATCAACCGCCTGCGCGAGAACGGCATCTCCCGGCTGCCGGTGGTCAACGAGACCGGCGAACTCACGGGGATCATCACGACCAACGACATCGTCAACTTCGCCGTGCGCGACGAGGAGCGACAGGGCGAGGGCGACCGCCGCGGCGAGATCGACCGGATGCTCGACATCCCGGTGTACGACCTGATGTCCAGCCCGGTCCAGACGATCACGCCGGGTGAGACCGTCGACGACGCCGTCACGGTCATGTTCGAGAACGACATCTCGGGGCTCGTCGTGACGGCGACGCCCTCCGGCGCCGACATCGCCGGCGTCATCACCAAGACCGACGTGCTGCGTGCCCTCTCGCTGACCGAGGAGGAGTCGATGAACGTCCAGATCACGAACGTGAACCTGCTGGACGACCTCACCCGCGAGGATATCGTCGCCGACACCACCGCCGTCGTCGACAAGTTCCAGGAGATGAACGTCCTCCACGCCCACGTGCGCTTCAGCCAGCACAAGGAGAAGCTCCGTGGCACTCCGCTGATCCGCTGTCAGATCCGCCTCCGCACCACGCAGGGCCAGGTCGCCGGCTCCGGCGAGGGCTACGGCGCCGACCACGCGTTCCACGTTGCCCTCGACCGACTGGAGCGCAACGTCCTCGAACTCAAGGGCGTCAAGGCCGACGAGGAGTACCGCGGCCAGCTGATGCGGAAGCTGAACGAACTCTAAACGACCTTTTGCTGCGGGCCCCAGAGGGCCCTGGCAAAAGCTCGACCAAAAGCCTCCTCGTTCCCTCCGGTCACTCGTCGGCCCGCTCGCTCACTTCGTTCGCTCGCGGTGGGTCGAGCCGGCTTAGAACTCGTCGGTCGCCTCGACGCCGTCACCGGTGATCCGGAACGTCGCCGAGTCGCCGGTGGCCTTCGAGCGGTGTTTCTCCAGCGAGGCGCGGCGGTTGCCGCCGCGGAAGCGCTCCAGTCGAAGGACGACGCCGGTCCAGTGTTCGAGCGTGTTGCCGCCCAGCCCGCGGGTCCGGTCGGCGTCGGGGTCGCGGAACACCTGATTGGTGACGACGACCGCCACGTCGTGTTTCCGGGCCAGCGAGAGCAGGTGGGTCACCTGACTTGCCACCTTCCGCAGCGTCTCGCCGCCGGAGCTCTCGCCGGCGCGTTCCAGCCGGTAGAACCCCGTCGCGGAGTCGAGGACGATCAGGTCGACCGACTCGGCGAACTCCTCGGCGTCGCGCACCGCTTCGGCCTGCTCGTCGAAGTCGTAGGCCTCCGAGACGACGACCCGGCCCGCGACGTCGTCGAACGACGCCGCGTCGGTCTTGCCGTCGACGATCTGTCGGAAGCGTTCGATCGAGAGCCCCTCGGTGTCGATGTAGAGCGCGCGACCGCCGTCGACCGCGGCCTCGACAGCCGCCGAGAGCGCGAGGTTGGTCTTCCCCGCCGCGGGCTCGCCGTAGAGCTGCGTGACGGTACCGCGCTCGAAGCCGCCGCCGAGGAGGTCGTCGACGGGGCCACAGCCGATGGGGACGGGATCACTCACGATCCGGGGTTGTGCGTACTGGTACGAAAGCGCTCGGAAGTCGGCGAGCCCCGCCGACCCCCACGATCTCGGCGGCCGCGCGCAGGTCCCCGGCCCGGTGCCGGTATGTGCCGCCGGATCGGCACGATTCCGGCCGTTCTCCCACGTTTCGTGACCCCGATTGTGGTACGAAACCTCACCCTAGCGCCACACTTATGCGCCGAGACCGACTACCTTCGCACAACTCATTCCGGGTTACTCATGAACGAAGTCCAACTGGAAGTCGCGAAGGCGTATCCGAACGACTCGGGCCGTGGGATCGCTCGGCTCGACCCCGACACCCTGCTGCACCTGAAGCTCTCCCCCGGGGACATCATCGAGATCGAGGGTGCCGAGACCACCGCCGCGAAGGTCTGGCGGGCCGACCGGCAGGACTGGAACACCGACACGGTGCGCATCGACGGCTTCACCCGGCAGAACGCCGACGTGAGCATCGGCGAGCGCGTCACCATCCGGAAGGCCGAGGCGGAAACCGCCGAGAAGCTCACCCTCGCGCCGCCCGAGGACGCGTCGGTGCAGTTCGGCTCCGAGGCCGCCGGCATGGTCAAGCGCCAGATCCTCAAGCGTCCGGTGGTCGAGCGCGACATCGTCCCCGTGATGTCCAGCACGAACCACCCGTTCATGCGCTCGCCCGGGCAGGCGATCCCCCTGATCGCCGTCGAGACCGAGCCCGACGGCGTCTGTCTCGTCACCGAGGAGACCGAGGTCGAACTCCGCGAGGAGCCGATCTCCGGGTTCGACAAGACCGGCGGCGGGATCACCTACGAGGACATCGGCGGCCTCGAGGACGAGATCCAGCGCGTCCGGGAGATGGTCGAACTCCCGATGAAGCACCCCCAGATCTTCAACAAGCTCGGCATCGAGCCGCCCCAGGGAGTGTTGCTCCACGGGCCACCCGGCACCGGGAAGACCCTGCTCGCGAAGGCCGTCGCCAACGAGACCTCCGCGAGTTTCTTCTCCATCGCCGGCCCGGAGATCATCTCGAAGTACTACGGGGAGTCCGAACAGCAGCTCCGTGAGATCTTCGAGGACGCCAAGGACGACAGCCCGTCGATCATCTTCATCGACGAACTCGACTCCATCGCGCCCAAGCGTGAGGACGTGACCGGCGAGGTCGAGCGCCGCGTCGTCGCCCAGCTACTGACGATGATGGACGGGCTCGACTCCCGCGGACAGGTCATCGTCATCGGCGCCACCAACCGCGTCGACAGCGTCGACCCCGCGCTCCGTCGCCCGGGCCGCTTCGACCGCGAGATCGAGATCGGCGTCCCCGACGAGACCGGCCGCAAGGAGATCCTCCAGATCCACAGCCGCGGCATGCCCCTCTCGGACGACGTGGACCTCGACCACCTCGCCGACGAGACCCACGGCTTCGTCGGCGCCGACATCGAGAGCCTGAGCAAGGAAGCCGCGATGAAGGCGCTGCGGCGCTACCTCCCCGAGATCGACCTCGACGAGGAGGAGGTGCCCCCGAGCCTGATCGACCGCATGATCGTCAAGGAGGGCGACTTCCGCGGCGCGCTCAACGAGGTCGAACCGAGCGCGATGCGGGAGGTGCTGGTCGAACTGCCGAAGATCACGTGGGAGGACGTTGGCGGCCTCGAGGACGCCAAACAGCAGATCAAGGAGGCCGTCGAGTGGCCGCTGTCCAGCCCCGAGAAGTTCGATCGCATGGGCGTCGAGGCGCCGAAGGGCGTGATGCTCTACGGCCCGCCCGGCACCGGGAAGACGCTGATGGCGAAGGCGGTAGCCAACGAGACCAACGCCAACTTCATCTCGGTCCGCGGCCCGCAACTGCTCTCGAAGTGGGTCGGCGAGTCCGAGAAGGCGATCCGCCAGACGTTCCGCAAGGCCCGGCAGGTCTCGCCCACCGTCATCTTCTTCGACGAACTCGACTCGCTCGCGCCGAGTCGGGGACAGGACATGGGCACGAACGTCTCCGAGCGCGTCGTGAACCAGCTCCTGACCGAACTCGACGGGCTGGAGGAGATGGGCGAGGTGATGGTGATCGCTGCCACCAACCGCCCGGACATGATCGACCCGGCGCTGATCCGCTCTGGCCGGTTCGACCGCCTCGTGATGGTCGGCTCGCCCGACCAGGAGGGTCGCGAGAAGATCCTCCAGATCCACACCCAGAACACGCCGCTTGCCCCCGACGTGAGCCTCAAGGAGATCGCGGAGATCACCGACGGCTACGTCGGCTCCGACCTGGAGTCGATCTGCCGGGAGGCCGCCATCGAGGCGCTCCGCGCCGACGACGACGCCGACGAGGTCGAGATGAGCCACTTCCGGCAGGCCATCGAGTCGGTGCGGCCGACGATCACCGAGGACCTCCTCAGCTACTACGAGGAGGTCGAAGAGGAGTTCCGTGGCAGCGCGAGCACGTCCGTCGACCGCGGCGGCAACCGCTTGGGCTTCCAGTAGCCCGACCGCCCCTTCTCGGCGGAGAGCGTCCCTCCCCGACATCGGCGAGCCGTTCGACACCAGGGCAACACCCAACCACGAGCAGCCGCTAATTCGGGTATGGGCACGAACCAGAGCGACACGTTCGACATCGGCGAGTACACCGTCCACCGACTCGGTTTCGGCGCGATGCGGCTCTGTGGCGAGGGGATCATCGGCGCTCCAGACGACGAGGAGGCCGCCCGCGACGTCGCGCGCGAGGCGGTCGACCTCGGCGTGGACTTCATCGATACGGCGGACTCCTACGGCCCCGGAACGAGCGAGCGCCTGCTCCGCGAGGCCGGCGTTGTTGACAACGCGCTCGTCGCCACCAAGGGTGGACTGCTCCGCAGCCACGACGGCGACTGGCTCCCCCACGGCGACCCCGACTACCTCGAGAACGCCGCGCTGGCGTCCATCGACCGCCTCGGCGTGGACAGTATCGACCTCTACCAGCTCCACCGGCCCGACCCCGACACCGACTTCGAGGCGTCGGTGACGAAGCTCGCGGAACTCAAGGACGCCGGGCTGGTCGACAACGTCGGCCTGAGCAACGTCTCCGTCGAGCAGTTGGAGACCGCCCGCGACCACGTCGAGGTGGCGACGGTGCAGAACAACTACAACCTCGTCAACCGCGAGCACCAGGACGTGCTCGACGCCTGTGAGGGCGCCGGCATCGGCTTCATCCCGTACTTCCCCCTCGGCGCCGGGGACCTCGACGAGAAGGCCGAGGCCGTCGACGCCGTCGCCGACGCCCACGACGCCTCGCGCTACCAGGTCGCGCTGGCGTGGCTGCTCTCCAGTTCCGACGTGACGCTGCCGATCCCCGGCACGTCGAGCGTCGAGCACCTGCGGGAGAACGTCGCCGCGAGCGGGATCGAGTTGACCGACGACGACCTCGCCCGACTGAGCGAGTAACGCAGCGCAGCGGCGTCAGTAGATCAGTTCGTCGGAGTTGTCGACCATGTACAGCGTGCGGGCGGCGACGTTGACCGCGTGGTCGCCGACGCGTTCGAGGTCCCGCACCGTCAGGAGGAGTCGGGACACGTCGCCCATCAGGTCCTCGACCTCCTCGCGGTCGCCGGCTTCCTTCTCGATCAGGTCCCGGACGATGATCTCGGAGGCGCTCTCACACAGCGCGTCGAGGTCGTCGTCGCGCTCGGCGACGGCGAAACAGCCCTCGGCGTCCTCGTCCTCGTAGGCGGCCATCGCCATGGCGAGCATCTCCAGGGTCTCGTCGCCGATGCGCTGAACGTCCACGTCGGGGAACACCTCGTAGCGGGCCTCGGCGGCGTACCCTCCGAGGTTCGTCGCCAAGTCGGCGATCCGTTCGAGGTCGGTGATGATCTTGAACGAGGAGGCGATGAAGCGCAGGTCGCCGGCGACGGGCTGTTGGAGCGCCAGCAGGTCGATGCAGTCCTGTTCGAGTTCGAGGTAGAGTTGGTTGACCTCGTCGTCGCGGTCGATGACCTCCTGGCCGAGTTCGTCGTCCTGTGCCTCCAGCGCGTCGAGGCCCATCCGCAGGCGCTCGGCGACGACCTCGCCCATGTAGAGGACGTCCTCCCGGAGCGATTCGAGCTGTCGTTGGTAGTCGTCTCGTGGCATACGCGGGGGTAACGGCGGGGGGTTGATAACTGTTCGAGACTCCGCGGCGGTTGCTGTGAGGAACGTAGCCACGGGGACACCCCCGAATTCGGAACGTCCCCGACGGGGCGAGCCAGCGGCTCACGGGTGGGAACGACCGAAAATCGACCGGCCAGCAGCGAACCCGACGGACTACCCGAACTTCCCAGTGATGTAGTCCTCGACCCGGTCGCTCTCGGGGTTCTCGAACACCTTGTCGGTGTCGTCGAACTCCACGAGTTCGCCGCCGGTGAGGAACACCGCGGTCTTGTCGGAGATGCGGGCGGCCTGCTGCATGTTGTGCGTGACGATGACGACGGTGTACTCCTCGGCCATCTCGTCGATCAGGTCCTCGATCTTCGAGGTGGCGACGGGGTCGAGCGCCGACGCCGGTTCGTCCATCAGCACCACTTCGGGGTCGACGGCGATGGCGCGGGCGATACAGAGTCGCTGTTGTTGCCCGCCGGAGAGGTCCAGCCCGGACTCGTCGAGTTTGTCCTTGACCTCGTCCCAGAGGGCGGCCTTCCGGAGCGCGTCCTCGACTTTCTCGTCGAGGTTCTCGGTGCGGTCCTGCAGGCGCAGGCCGTAGGCGACGTTGTCGTAGATGCTCTTGGGGAAGGGGTTGGGCTGCTGGAACACCATCCCGATGCGGCGCCGGAGCGCCACCGGGTCGACGTCGTCGTCGTAGACGTTCTTGCCCTTGAACAGCATCTCCCCCTCGACGCGGGCGGCGTCGATCAGGTCGTTCATCCGGTTGATGCTCCGGAGGAACGTCGACTTCCCGCAGCCGGATGGCCCGACCATCGCGGTGACGCGCTTCTCGGGGATCTCCATGCTCACCGACTGGAGCGCTTGGTCGTCGTTGTACCAGACGCTCAGGTCACGGCTCTCGATGATGGTCGACGCCTCGCCGCGGGCGTCGCTGTCCCGTCCCCGGCCCTCGGGGACGCTCACCGCGTACTCGTCGCCGGTCGATCCGTCCTCCATGTCGGTTTGCTGGTTAGCGTTGCTCATAGTGGTTGCGTACGTAGATTGCGATCGAGTTCATGCTCAACATCGCGGTCAGGAGCACCACGATCCCCGCCGCGAGGACGGTCGTGTAGAACTCCGGGCTGGCGTAGGTCGACGCCCAGACGTAGAGCTGGAGCGGCATCGCGCCGATGGTCGAGTCCCACGCGTCGGGGACCCCGAACACCTGCGCGGCGCCGATCACCAGCAGCGGCGCCGTCTCGCCGATGGCTCGCGAGAGCGCGAGGATCGTTCCCGTGAGGATCCCCGGGAACGCCCGCGGGAGCACGACGTTCTTCACCGTCTGCCAGCGCGTCGCCCCCATCCCGTAGGAGGCCTGCCGGGCCGAATCGGGCACCGCCCGGATCGCCTCCCGCGAGGAGATGATCACGATGGGGAAGACGAGCAGGGCGAGCGTCGCGCCGCCGACGATCAGCGTCCCCGTCTTCGCCCCGGCGTAGCGCACGAACAGCCCGAGTCCGAGCAGCCCGTACACCACGCTGGGGACGCCGGCGAGGTTGCTGATGTTCACGTCGATGATCCGGGTCAGTCGCGTGTCGGGGGCGTACTCCTCCAAGTACACCGCCGCGCCGACGCCGGTCGGGATGGCGATGGCCGCGACGGTGAACATCAGCAGGATCGTCCCGACGACGCCGGAGTAGATCCCGACCGAGCGCGGGTCACCGCTCTGGGTCGTCCCCGTCAGGAACCCCCAGTCGACCCACGACTCGGGCCCGGCGAAGCCGAGCGTGCCCACGACCAGTTCGCCGACCAGTGCGCCGACGATGATCGTGGCCGGGAGCAGCAGGCCGATCCGTTGTTCGGGCCGTTCGCTGACGACGACGGCGACGTAGATGGCCGTCGGCACGCCGGCAAAGAGCGCGAGTGCGACGCCCGGCACCGCGCCGATCCCGGTGGCGATCCCGGCGACGCCCGCGAGGGCGCTGCCGATGACCGTCCCGACGCCGGCGATCAGTCCGTCACGGCGACCCCAGCGGCCGTCGGCCCAGCGGGCCAGCAGCGCCCCCTCGGGGACGCCGATGGTCAGCACGAGCACCATCCAGTCGGCGGGGACCGTCGGGAAGCTCTGGATGAGTCCCGGGATCACCAGCAGCGAGCCGACCGCGGAGACCAACACGGCGGCGATCTGTGCGAGGAACGGCACGTCGCGGTTGGTCCGGCTCAGTGCGACGACGACGGCGCCCGGCACCGCGAGGGCGACGACGAACGAGAGCCAGACCAGCGTCGGGATCACGTCGATGAACAGCGCGGCGAGGCCGCCGGCGTACAGCGCCGCGATCCCGGGCAACACGAGTCCGAGCAGCCCGGTCGTGAGGGTCCGGTAACTCCGTCGGTAGCTCCACCAGCCGACCCCGACCGTGGGGACGACGAGTGTGAGGAAGAAGACGAGGTGCCAGCCGGGGTCGGCCGTCAGCGGCCGGAAGGCGTCGTTGGCGACGTACACCAACAACACCGCGAGCGTCAGGATGCCCACGAGCGTCGACGCGAACAACACGTAGCGGAACAGTTGGCCGACCCGGCGGCTGACGTGACCGAACCCGTCGGTCGTTTCGGTACTCATTGGTAGTCCTCCTGGTAGCGGCGGGCGATCAGGTCACTCAGCACGTTCATCCCGAGCGTGATGACGAACAGCACCAGCCCCACCGCGAACAGGCTGCGGTAGGCCAGCCCCCCGCCGGTCACGTCGCCGGTCAGGAGTTGGATCATCGCCGCCGTCATCGTCATCCCCGGTTCGAGGTACGACTCGGGGTTGAGTAGCTGGAAGTACGAGGAGAGCTTCGTCGGGTCGAAGTTCCGCGCGAGCGAGCCACCCGCGAGGGTGACCGCCATCGTCTCCCCGATGGCCCGCGAGAGCGCGAGGATGAACGACGAGAAGATGCCCGATGCCGCCGCCGGGACGACGATGTTCGTCGACACGTCGTATTTGGTCGCGCCCATCCCGTAGCCGGCCTGCCGGAGGTCGTCCGGCACGGCCTGCATCGCGTCCTCGCTGACGGAGGCGACCATCGGGAGGATCATGATGCCGACGACGATACAGGCAGAGGCGATGTTGAACAGGCCCTGGACGCCGACTACGGCGTCGATGGCGGGCGTGATGTACGCCACCGCGAAGATCCCGTAGATGATCGACGGGACGCCCGCCAGCACTTCGAGTGCGGGCTTGAGGTAGGAGCGAGCACGCTCGCTCGCGTACTCGCTGAGGTAGAGCGCCGTCGCCACCCCGAGCGGGATCGCGATCAGACCCGACCCGATCGTCACCATCAGCGTCACCGACACCAGCGACATGACGCCGAGGTTCGGCCCCTGCAGCCCCCACTCGCTGCCGGTGAAGAACTCCGTGAACGTCGCCGTCGCCCCCTCGACGCCGACGAGCGGCGCCGTGAGGGTGAAGAACTTCGACGCTTCGAAAGTCAGTAGTCCAACAATACTCACCGTCGTCGCAACCGAAAGCACCGCGCAGCCGAAGAAGAACGCCTTGGCGAGCAGCTCCCGCGAGGAGTTCTGGGTCCGGCGCGTCAGCGTCTCGGTCGCCCGATCCCCGCTCATGCTGAATCACCCATCGGCGTATCCGCGAAAAAACGCTTCGTTGTGTCGCTCACGGCCGGAGTTACTCGGCCGCTTCGATGGCGGACTCGAGCCGGTCGAGCATCTCGTCGCGGTCCGCCTCCGTGTTGGGGACGTAGCCGACCTCGTCGGCGACGAGCGACTCGCTGGTGCTCTGTTCCATCCAGTAGCGGGCGAACTCGGCGACGTGCTCCTCGCCCAGCGACGACTGGGAGGGGTAGGTGAACAGCGGCCGCGAGAGCGGCTGGTACTCGCCGCTCCGTGCGGTTTCGAGCGTCGGCTTCACGCAGCCGTCACCGTTGTCGATCCCGAGTGCGGTGACACCCTCACCGCTCTGGGAGTAGTAGGCAAAGCCCATGTAGCCGATCGCGTACTCGCTGTCGGCGACGCCGTTGATGATCTGGTTGTCCTGCTCGGTCGACTGGTAGTCCGTCCGGTGGTCGGTCTCCTCGCCGATGATGACCTCGTTGAAGTAGTCGAACGTCCCGGAGGCGTCGGTCGGGCCGTAGAGCTGGATCTCCTCGTCGGGCCAGTCGGAGTTCACGTCGCTCCAGGTCGTCGGCTGGCTCTCGGCCGACCAGATCTGCTTGAGTTCCTCGACGGTCACACACTCCTCGCCGTCGGCGCCGAACCAGTCGGCGTCGGGGTTGACGACGACGGTCAGGGCGTCGGTCGCGACCTTGAGCTCGACCGGCGTCACGTCGTTGTCCGAACACTGACTCTCCTCCTCGGGCGCGATGGGTCGCGAGGCGTTGTTGAAGTCCGAATCGCCCGTACAGAAGTAGTTCGTGAAGCCGCCACCG
Organism: Halolamina litorea; assembly: GCF_026616205.1. NCBI lineage: Archaea > Methanobacteriati > Methanobacteriota > Halobacteria > Halobacteriales > Haloferacaceae > Halolamina > Halolamina litorea. Next base: position 1,977,713 of record NZ_JANHGR010000001.1, on the reverse strand, counting down.
CTCCCGTCGGAGCTGAGCGAGATGTCCACGTTCTCGTGCTCGCCGATGAACTCCTCGCGTAACGCCGACGCGAGCGGGAACACGGTCGAACTCCCGGTGATCCGGATGTCCCCCGAGAGCCCGCCCTCGCCCTCGGTACCGGTGTTGCTCGTACAGCCGGCGGCAGCTACCGCACCAGTGGTTGCGACGCCAGCCAGGAACGATCGCCGGGATACACCGTCGGTCTGTCGTGCCATTACCTATCCGGAGCGCACTCAGGGGTAAATACACTACTATGAAAACTATATAGATCACAATATGCGGGTTGTTCTCACTATCGGCAGCGAGCGCGAACCAAGAAATCCGACCAAATACGGCTCTAGAGGTTACTTAATGGCGTTCTGGGTGCTGGGTGGTGAATCATTACGGCCCGTGGGCAGTCCGTAGGGGCCGCATCGAACCTGAGCTGTAGGGGTAGTTCTTCAGTTGATATATAGTTTTGAGGAACGCTTATCACCGACGCCTTCACTACGTACTCGCATGGCCGAGACCCGGAAGGTGCAGGTGACCGGCGGATCGACGTTCACGGTCTCCATCCCCAAGGACTGGGCGACGGACAACGACGTGGAAGCGGGCAGCCGCGTCGTGTTCCATCCAGAGGAAGACTCACTGGTCCTCACCCCCGTCTCCGACGAGGAGCGAACCGAGGGGAGTCTCGAGGTCAGTGGCCTCCAGGGCGAGGAGCTCCGTCGCGCGGTGATGACGATGTACGTCTCCGGGTTCGACGTGATCTCGCTGCAGGCCGACCGGATCACGACCGACCAGCGTCGGACGATCCGGCAGGCGACCCAGAGCCTCGTCGGCCTGGAGGTACTGGAGGAGACCGGCGACCGCGTGGTCGTGCGTGACCTCCTCGACTCCTCGGAGCTGTCGATCCACAACGCCGTCGACCGGATGCGCCTGATCGCCTCCTCGATGCTCGGCGACGCCGTCGAGGCGCTCGCCACCGACGACGCCGACCTCGCGGAGGACGTGATCCAGCGCGACGACGACGTGGACCGGCTCTACATGGTCGTCTCCCGTATCTTCCGGGCGACGCTGCGGAGCCCCACCGCCGCCGAGGAGTTGGGGCTCCCCCGCGAGGTCTGTTTCGACTACCACTCCAGCGCCCGGCAGTTGGAGCGCGTCGCGGACCACGCGACCAAGATCGCTCACCTCTCCTTGGAGATCGAGACGGCCCCGCCCGAGGAGGTCGTCGACTCCCTCCGGGAGCTTCACGAGGCCGCCGCCGAGGTCATCGACAACGCGATGGCCGCGCTGTTCGCCGACGAGAACGACGAGGCGATCCGGCTGGCCAACCGCGCCCGCGAGCAGGTCCAGGACATCGACGGCAGCGCCCGCGAGATCGACGAACTGTTGCGTGACTTCGACCCCGCGCGGGCCCAACTGCTCGGGCTGATCGTGGACTCGCTCTCGCGGTCGGCGGACTACGGGGGGAACGTCGCCGAAACGGCACTGCAGAAAGCGGCGCCGACGCCCTGATCGGCGACGGACGGTCCGTCGGCCCGGGGGGCCGGCGCGGGTCGGGGTTCCGGTGTCGCCCACAGCGACACTGGGTCGGTGCGCCGGGGTCGGAGCCGGCGCGGTTCGTTTTCCGGTTCGATCACTCGACGACGATGTCGAACGCGATGCCCTCCATCGCGCCCGCGAAGTCGCCCTGTGCGTCGATGGTCACGTCGCCCGTGATCTCGAAGCCGTTCGCGAGGTCGGCGGCGCTGGTGTTCAACACGAGGTAGCTGATGTCGCGGCCCGCGCCGTCGTCGTCGTTGGTCGCCGTGACGCCGTCGGGACCGACCACGGTCACTGCGGTGCCGTCGGCGGTCAGCGCAACGTTGTCGATGGCCACGGTGGACTCGTCGGCCTTGCCCTGCAGGCCGATCCGGCCCGCGGGTGCGCTCACGCCAGTCACCGTCGAGGAGACGGCGCCGTTTGCGAGGGCGAACGTCGCGGTGGCCGCGTTGGCGTCGTAGGTGAACGTGAAGTCCGTCGCGGTCCCGAGGAACGGCGTCCAGTCGATCTGTTGCTGGTCGCCGCCGGGGGTGGACGTCCCGGTCGCCAGTTCGTAGGTCGCCGCGCCGCCGCTGTCACCGTAGCGGGCGCGGCCGGTGATGGTCTTCGACGCGAAGTCCTCGCCGTCGTCACCGTAGCCGCCGCCGGTGTTGGTCGCCTCGCTCACGTCGACGAAGCCGGTCCCGGTTTCGGCGGTTCGGACGACGTTGTGGCGGGCCTGCACCGCGTTGAACGTGATGTCGAAGCCCAGCACGTCGGTCTGGAGTTCGTTGCCCGCGGTGGTGGGCACCTCGAACTCGAACAGCAGGCACGGCTCGGCGAACTCCGCCTCGTCGTCGGTGCCGGGAACGGGGTCGACCACGGCGGTCGTGGGGTCGGCGTCGATGAGGTACTCGCCCATGAAGAACTCACGGAGCGTCCCGCTGAACACGTCACCGCGTGCGGTCCCGGGTAGGACCGTCGGGGGCGATCCGCTGCTGGTGTCGCTGTAGGCCCCGTCGGAGTAGGAGACGTACACCTGCAGCGCGTCGAGCAGTTCACCCTCGCCGTCGGCGTCGCCGGGGGTGTTGATGTCGCCCCCGGCTGCCGTCGTCGGCTCCGGCTCGGTGTAGCCGTTCTCGTCGTTCTGGGTCACTTCACCCGACATCCAGACGTAGCCGGGGTTGTCGATGATCTGGAAGCAGAACTCACCGACCCCGGTGTCGCCGGGCTTGAGGTCGTCGACGGTGAAGCCGAAGTCCGCCTCGCCGACGGTGGTCCCGCCGACCGTGGAGTTCACGCCGTCGATGATGCCGGATGCCTGCCCGAACATGGGTTCGCCGAACTCGTTGTACTGGCCGACGTAGCGCACACGGAGGTCGAACTGCCCGGCTTCGAGGACGTTTCCGCTGAACGATTCGGTGTCGCTGAAGTAGGCTGTCGTACCGAGGCCTGCCCCCGCGGAGGCGATGCCGATGCTGCCGAGTCCGATGAGTACGTTGCGTCGGGTTGTGGGGATGAGTTGTTTGTCGCTCATACATCCTCCCCATGGCTGGCAGGGGTCCTATGTACGAACAGCCACGCACTCGGCGAACCGGGGCTTCCTCCGGACGAACGGCCGGTTTCCCCCGGATGACCGAACGGTACGGGGTTCGTACCGAACGGTACGGTCACCGAGAGAACGCTGAAAAACGGCCGCTCAGGGGTCTGACGGGTCGTCGTCGCCCTCGGCGTCGTCGCCGGAGGGTTCGGTCTCGTCGTCGGCATCACCGGACGGCTCCTCGGGGGAATCGTCGAGCGATTCGTCGTCGTTCGAGGCCGTCGCGTCCGGGCCGTCGTCGCCGGCACCCTCGCCGGCGTCGTCACCGTCTCCGGTGGACTCACCGGTCGCGGGTGCGGTCCCCTCGGGCGTGGTCCCGTTGGTCACCGTCTCGTTCGTCCCCGACGCGGTGTCGTTGCCGGACGATTCGTTGCCGGACGGGAGCTGCTCGTCGTCCGGTTCACCGGTCTCGTTGCCACCGGTCGTGGTTTCGTTGCCGCCGTCGCCGGCGGTCTCGTTACCGATCGAGACGGTGCCGTCGGTGTCGCCGGAAGTTTCGTTGCCGCCGTCGGCTGCAGTCTCGTTGCCGACGGTTTCGTTGCCGCCGTCACCGATCGTTTCGTTGCCGACGGTCACATTGCCGCCGTCGCCAGCGGTTTCGTTGCCGCCGTCGCCGGCGGTCTCGTTACCGATCGAGACGGTGCCGTCGGTGTCGCCGGAAGTTTCGTTGCCGCCGTCGGCTGCAGTCTCGTTGCCGACGGTTTCGTTGCCGCCGTCACCGATCGTTTCGTTGCCGGCGGTTTCGTTACCGATCGTTTCGTTGCCGACGGTCTCGTTGCCCGCGGTTTCGTTACCGAGGGTCTCGTTGCCGGCCGCAGACGCGTCGAGCGTCGAGCCGTTCCCACCCGCTCCGAGGAGCGTGAGCGGCTCGGTGTCGTCGTCGTCGCTCGGCGTCGGCGCCGCCCCGGTGGCGGCCACCGGGACGATCGCCGTCTCGCCGTCCGAGAGGAGGGCGACCGTGACGCCCCCCGCCGCAGCCGCGGTGATGACGAACGCCGCCACCACCATCGCGCTGATCGCCTTACTGCGCATCAGCGCCCTCCCTGGCCTCCGAGGCCTGTTCGTAGCCGCCGTCGGCGTACCACACGGGGTAGCCGTGGCCGTTGGTCTCCACGCGAGGTTCGGGCGCCGCGGTGGCACCGGGAGCCACGCCGTGGGCCGCCTCCACCCCTGCGGGGTGCTGGGCTGCCTGCGGTCGGGCTACGCTCGGGGCGGCTCCCACGGGCGCGACCTCGGCCACGCCGGGCGTTCCGGGTGCCGTGGCGGGGGCCGGTTCGTCCGACCCGCCGTTCGTCACGCGTAGGTAGCCGAGGAACGCTAGACAGACCAGCGCGCCCGAGAGCACGGACATCGTCTCCGCGCGCGGGGCGCCGAAGCTGGTGAACTGCCAGTAGGCGTTCCAGCCGGCGTAGATCGCCAGCCCCGCCGCCAGCAGCATCGAGGCGCTCATGTCCCGAGCGCTGACCCCCGGCGTGGCCGTCCGTTCGGCCTCGCTGAGGCGACGCTCGGCGGCGTCGTAGTACGCTTCGGCCGCTCGGACCGGGTCGTACACCACCGGAACGTCGGCGTCCTCCTCGGACGCGCCGCCGGGTCGGCCCACTCTGCGACTCACGGCCGAGTAGCCCAAGTCGAGCACGAGGAGGCCGAACGGCAGCACCACGAGCGCGAGGAAGCCGTACTGGCTGTCGGCAAGCCCGATGACGGTCCCGATGAACGGGATCGTCAGGGTCACCACGCCGACCACCTGTTCGGGTGCGATGAGCGCACTGTCGGGGTCCTCGTTGGCATCCCCCTGCGTGCGGAACAGCCGGTCGCCGTCACGCTCGACCACTTCCACCACGCGGTGGGTCGTCGGCGTGTTGCTGCCCGGGCGAGTGTACGTGATCACGTCGTCGACGCCGATCGAGGCCGCCGAGGTCGCGCTGACGAACACCACGTCACCCGGGTCGATCCCGGGGCGCATGCTTCCGGTGAGGACGATGTAGCTCTCGTCGGCACCGACCAGCGCCGGCGCGGCGTAGGCCGCGAACGGGGCGATCACCAGCAGGAGGACGATGAAGCCGACGACGTGCCGGGCCGAGCCCTCGCCGAACCGGCTCATCGGTCGCCTCCTGCGACGGTGTTGCCGCTGTTGCCGCTGTTGCCGTTGTTGCCGCTGTTGCCGTTGTTGCCGCTGTTGCCGTTGTTGCCGCTGTTGCCGTTATTGCCGTTATTGCCGTTGTTACCGTTCCCGCCCTGGGGACGCTGTTCTGTCACCAGGTCGGGCGGGCACTCGCCGTCGACCGTGGGGGTGCAGATCCCGACGGTGACGTGGCTGATGGCGTACCGGTCGGTACCGATCACGCCGTCGACCTCCTCGTCCTCGTAGACGAACAGGTCCGTGCTCGCGTCCGGCCCGCGGCCGGACTTGATCAGGACGCGGCAGACTTCGACCTCCGTCGTCGGGTCGTCGGCCAGGACGACCCGGAATCGGGCCGCCATCGCCTCGCCGTCGTCGTTGGTCTCGATGTCCGAGACGGACAGGCGGTAGTCGTCGCTCCCCTCGTCGAAGGGGAGAACCCCCGCGGTGAGGGTGCTCTCGTACTTCCCGACCAGCGTGCAGCACGGGCACTCGACCGTGGTGCAGTCGGCCGCACCGAGGGGTGCGTCGAACTCGGGCGGGCGCTGGCTGGCGTCGACGCCACGGCACTGCACCGCGACGCCCTCGACCAGCAGGCTGGTCGCGTCCGAGCCGATGTAGGCCGGCGAGAGTTCGTACGCGAGCGAGAGCGGGACCGTCGAACCGGGCTGGAAACAGCCCTGGTCGCCGGCGCCGCTACTCGGGTCGAGTCGGATGCCGTCGCCGAGTGCGTCGAACATCTCGGCGAGGGTCCCCTCGAACAGTACCTCGCCCGCGTCGTCGCGCCGCGAGAGCGTGACCCGGAGGAAATCCCCCAGCCCGCTGGCGCCGGCACAGCCGACGCGGAGCCAGAGGTAGACGGGGTTGACCCCATCCTCGTCGGGCACGTCGAACGCGAACTCGACCGACCCGGTGTCACCGGCTTCGAGCGTGGGGAAGGGGAGTTCGACCGGGCCGTCGGTCGAGCCGTCCCCGGCGTCGACGCGAAGCTCGACGCGTCCGCCACGGATCTCCGCGGCCAGCGTCTCCCGGTCGGTCAGCAGCGCCGCGGTGCCGACACCCGAGATCGTCCCGGCGGCACCGGCGGCGGTGATCCCCACCAGCAGTTGGCGGCGGCTGATGGGCGTCACTCCGCCACCTCCAGGAAGGGGTTCTGGTCGTCGCCACAGGCGACGGCCACGAACTCCAGTTCGAACGACAGCCTGTCGCTCTGGACTTCGTTGCCCACCCATTCGGGGAGCGCCCAGTTGAAGCCGACACAGCGGTTCCCGCCGGCCGGGAGCGCGTCGGGGCAGCCGTCCCCGCCGTCGAAGGGGAGGCGGACGCCGTCACCGAAGGCGTCGGTCACGTCACGGAGCGAGCCGGCGGCGGCGCTGCCGTCGGCGGTGACCAACTGGGGCTCGAACAGCCCCTGCCGGCCGTTGCAGTCGCCGAATACGACGCCGTTGTCGTGCCAGTAGCTCACGTCACTCAGGACGTCGAGTTCGCCGTCGCCGTCGGTATCGGGGCCTTCCGCCAGCAGTTCGGGCTCGTTCTGCCCGTTCTCGGCGTCGGCGGTGATCCGCGGCCGGAACCAGACGTTCAGGTCCGCGTCGACGGCCTCGAGGCCGACGACGAGCGACCCGCTGTCGTCCGGCAGGACGTTGTCGAACGAGATCACCGCAACGGCGGCGTCGTCGACGTAGGTGGGCTGTGTCTCGGGGTCGAGCGTATCGACGGCACTCTCGTTGGTGCCGCCCGTCGCCTCGACGGTGCTCCCGTTGTAGCGCTCGTACCACGAGACGCGGAGGGAGCCGTCCCCGTCCGCGGTCTGTGCGAGCGTATAGCGTGTGAACGGCGGGCGCTCGCCGGCGAGGAGGCGGGACCCGGCGACGGTGCCGAGCCCAACGCCCCCGAGCGCCGTGAGGACGCCTCGCCGCGTTAGGTGGGTCATGGTCATTGTTGTGTCTCGCGCCCGTACGGGCACGTTAGAAGAACAGTGGAATCGGGGGGACGTTAGTACGGACCGCGTGCGGCCACGCGCGGGAACGGTACGGCACCCCACTCCGGGGGGTACGGAGCCCCTGCCCGGCCGCTCCGTCGTCGCTTTTCGGGTTTCACGGGAGCGATCGCTCCGGAAGCGAGGAAACGGACCGGACGAAAGGAAACGGGGGGGTCGCGGGAGATCAGGCCGACGACGCGAAGGGGTTGACCGGCTCCGCGTTGTGGCGGCACTGGACAGCCGCGAAGTCGAAGTCGAAGCTGACCGAGTCGGTCTGGATCTCGTTGCCGATCTCGGGGTCGATCGACCACTCGAACGCCACACAGTGGGTCCCGGGGGTGAAGCAGATCTCGTTGGTCGCCGAGGAGCCCAGCAGCGGCGCGGGGTCGAGGGCCACGCCGTCGGCGAAGGCGTCGCGGAACTCCGCGAGGGTCCCCTCGAACACCACGCCCTCCGCGACCACGATGGTCTGGAGGATGGAGTCGAAGATGTCCACCGCGGCGTCCGCGAAGTCGCTGTCGGCGCTCTGGTAGTAGTCGGTCCCGTCGCCGTCGCCGGCGGTCGTGGGGGTCGAGCCGGCCATGTCCCGGAGGAGCTGGGGCTCGCCGTCGCCCACGTCGTTGACGTCGATCATGACGATCCGGGTGCCCTCGGACTTCGCGGTGTTGGCCGCGGCGAGTTCGTCGATGTTCGAGTCGAACTGCTCGCCGTCGGTCAGGACGATCATCACGGGCTGGGCGTTGCTGCGGAGGTTCGCCTGCAGGAAGTCGTTGGCATCCTGCACTGCGAGTCCGAGTGCGGTCCCGCCGACACCTTCGGCGGCGGCCTGGATGTTGGCCGCCTGGGTGTCGAGGGTGGACTCGTCGGTCGTGGGGGCGAGTTCGATACCCACGTCGTCGCCGGCGGGGGTGTCGTCGCCGATGTAGTCCTCGTTACCGAAGGTGAACAGGCCGACGGCCACGTCGGACGGGTCGGCGAAGACGGTGTCGCCGAACGCCTCGATAGCGTCCTTCGCCACCTCGAGCTTCGTGGTCGAGCCACCCTGGCCGTCGGAGATGACGCCGCCGTTGCCGGCGTACTCCATCGAGCCGGAGATGTCCTGGACGACCAGCACGTCGGCCCGGCCCGAGCGTTCGTCGTAGGTGTTCGAGCAGTTCTCGTCGTACCACATCCGCACGTCGATGACGTCGGAGAGTTCGCCCACGTCGGCCGTCGAGTCGACCTCGGCTTCGGGCTCGGTCAGCCCGTTCTCCATGTCCTCGTAGACGTTGCCCCGGAAGTAGACGTGCGCCGGGTTGTCACAGATGTGGAAGCTCATCGTCACCTCGCCGTAGTCGCCGGGCTTCACGTCGTCGAGATCGAAGACGGGCATCGCCTCGCCGTCGATCAGGCCCTCGGTGTCACAGGCGAAGCCGAGGTCGGCGCGCTCCTCCCAGGTCAGGGGCCCCTCGATCACTTCGCCGTACTGGTCGATCAGCTGTTGTTCGGTCGGGGCCTGCCCGATCAGTTCCATGCCGTTGGGGCCGTCGTAGCTCGCCTTGTAGTCGAGCTTGAGGTCGAGGCTCCCGGCCTGGAGGGTGTTGCCACTGAAGGATTCGGTGTCGCTGAAGTATGCGGTCGTGCCGAGGCCCGCCCCTGCGGAGGCGAGACCGACGGCACCCATGCCGGCGAGTAGCTGCCGGCGGGTCGTGTTGTAGAGTTTCTTGTCTTGGCTCATGGTGTGGATAGTCGTTCGTTTTTCGAACGGTTCGGATCCCGCACGTCGGCGGGATACACCTCTACGGCGGCGTCGCACCGCCGTCGTCGGCTGCCGGCCGGTCCGGCTCCGAAGAGGTAGAGTCAGCAGCGAGGGGTCAGGCTGGGGTCTCCGTCTCGGTTTCCGTGGGAGTCTCGAAGCCGTCCTCGTTGTGGCGGCACTGCTCGGCCTCGAAGCCGATGTCGAAGGCGAGGCTGTCGGTCTGGACCTGGTTCCCGACTTCCGCGGGGAGTTCCCACTCGAAGCCGATACACTGGGTCGTCGCACCGGGGTAACACTGGATACCCTCCTCCTGTCGGTCGCCGTCGAGGTCGATCCCCTCGGCGAGGAGTTCGAACACTTCCGCCATCGTGCCGCTGGCGATCTTCTGTTCGCCCTCCAGTACGACCTGTGCGATCTCGCTGTAGACGGTGTCGAGGTCCGCAGGGTCGGGCGCGAAGAAGGCATCGCCGGGCGACGACGAGATGTCGGTCACCAGCGCGGTGTCGACGCTGGTACCCAGGCCGATACCGAAGATCCGGATGCCGGCGTCCTTGGCCTGCTGGGCCGCATCGCGGGCGTCGCCGATGTTCTCGAAGCCGTCGGTCAGGACGATCATGACCTTCGAGGCGCCGGCAGTCGCGTTCGCCCCGTTGAGGAGTTCGTTCTCCGCGACGGAGATACCGCCCGCGACGTTGGTGCTGCCGCTTGCGGTGTAGTTGTTGATCGCGTTCTGGACCGCCGAGTAGTTCGTCGTCAGCTGCTGGTCGAGCGAGGTGCCGCTGCTGAACGAGATCGCGGCGGCCTCGTCGGGCGAGGAGAGGTTGCCGACGAAGCTGGTGGCGGCGTTCTTCAGGGCGGTGAGGTTCGCGCCGCTCATCGAGCCGGAGGTGTCGCTGACGAGCGCGACTTCCAGTTCCTGCTGCTGGCCGGTGCCGGTGGCCTCGTAGACGTTGTCACAGTCCTCGTCGTACCAGACGCAGACTTGGATCTCGTCGGCCAGTTCCCCGATTTCGCCGGGGTTCAGGTCGTCGGCCTCCATCTCGGGCTCGGACATGCCGTTCTCGAGGTTGTCGTAGAGCGAGCCGTTCATCTTCACCCACGCGGGGTTGTCACAGATGTGGAGGCTGATCGTCACTTCGCCGGAGTCGCCCGGCTTGATGTCGTCGAGGGTGAAGACCGGGATCTCGTCACCGTTGACGAGGTACTGGTCGGCCTCGGGCGAACAGAAGTCGAACTCGTTGCTCTGGACCAGGTTCTCCCACTCGATCTCGTCTTCGGGCGTCGGCGCCTGGCCGAGGAGGTAGCGTCCCTCCCCGAGGTCCTCGGCGTCGGGGTAGCCCATCGCCTGCACGTGGTCGAGACGGCCCGCGCCGCCCATGTACGTGGACTTGTAGTCGAGCTTGAGGTCGAGCTCACCGGCCTGCAGGGTGTTGCCGCTGAAGGATTCGGTGTCGCTGAAGTACGCTGTCGTGCCGAGGCCCGCCCCCGCGGAGGCGAGACCGACGGCGCCCATCCCGGCCAGGATCTGGCGGCGGGTCGTGTTGTACAGTTTTGAGTTGTCGTCCATTGGTTTCGTGGGTTGGTTGTTCGTCTTTGGCGGTACGTGCGCCACCCGAGCCCGGAGCCGGGGGATCGCTGCGTTCCCGGGGTTCGACCCCGAGAGACACTCTACTGAGGGAATGGGGGTGACTTACTCATGGACCGCCACGTCGCCGAGGAACGGGCGGTTCGCCGAGGAGGACCGACGGTATGGGAGTTAGTACCGCTTGACACGCACTCCCTACCCCTGTCTGGGAGACCTACATGGCGACCGTACCGCTCCCGCGCTCGGCGACAGGGAGTGCGTGCCGCGTGGAAGCCCACCCCTCGCCGGGTGGCTGGCTGTCCGTGACTTAGTCCCCCCCGTGCCTACCCGTAGTAAGCGGCGCCACGCCGCGGAACCCATGAGCCACACATTATCAGATACGGAGTTCTATCGCGTCCTGAGCTGCCAACGCCGTCGCGTGGCGCTCGAGTACCTCTGGGACGTCGCCGCGCCGCGGACGACCGGCGAGATCGCCGACGCCGTGGCCGCAGTCGAAGCCGGCACCGACCCCGCACCCCGCGGGGTTCGGGAGAGCGTCGCTACGTCGCTCCGACAGACCCACCTGCCCACCCTCGAGACCCACGGGCTGGTGACGACGGGTGACGCGGGGATCAGTGCGACTCCCGCCGCAAAGCGGGTCGTCCGACGCATCCGCGACACCGGACCGTTGGGCCTGCGCTGGAGCGAGCAGTACCGCCTCGTCGGGCTGGTCGGACTCTGTAGCGTGGTCGCGGTGCTTGCAGGCGTCCCGTTCCTGGCCGCCCTCGATCCGCTGGTGCCGGCGGTACTCTCGCTGGTGGCGTACGCGGCCCTCTCGGGGTACCACACTTGGACGCTCTACCCCCGCAGCACGCGCTCGCCCCGACGCCGTGGCGCTCTCGACGACGAATGGCGACCCACGCAGGGCTGACGGCCCGACGGATTTTCTCGAACAGTCGCGTATCCGAGTAGCGCCAGCCACGGGGCAGTCTGCACGCTCGAACGGTCGAAGGCTCGAACGGCCCAACGTCCAGCCATAGTCCGGACTGGGAGGGTCGCGCGCTCGAACAGTATCAGTCAAAAGGGACAGCCGTCACTCGAACAGCGTCAGCCGGGACCGTCGGACCGATCAGTCGTCGTCGTTGTCGTCGGGGGCGAACGACGCGTCCACCTCGAAGAGGCGGCTGTTGCAGGCCTCACACTCCGCGACGAGTACCTCGTAGCTCCGGCAGCACGACTCGGCCGTGTCGCTGCCGAGCGAGACGACGCCGTCACAGCCGGGACAGCGATCCAGCGACAGCCGGAACGCCCCGAGGAGGCTGGCCCGCGTGTCGGCGGGGAGGGCCCGCCAGCCACCGACGCGCTCGGCGAAGAGGTCGTGGGCGGCGAGGTCCGTCGCCAGGGCGAGTCGTGACTCCCAGGTGCCGCCGGGCTGTCCACCCACGCGAGCGGCGTAGCCCACACCCTGTGGGCCGACGGTCACGTCGTCGGGATTCAGAGACAGGACCTCCGCGAGCGCGCGTGCGAGGTCGTCGTCGGTCTCGAACGTGTCCACACGGTCGGCGAGTGCCGCGTGGATCGACGGCTTCACCGCCAGATCCCCGTCGGGCCGGTCGACGACGACGCCGGCCCCACGGAGGTACGCTTCGGGGTTGATCCCGCCGAGTGCGTCACCTGTGGGCGCCTTATCGAACCACGCAAGTACCCGGTCAGGGAGATAGCGCTTGGTGAGTTCGGGCGTTCCGGGGACGACGTAGCCCCGGAGCCACGTCGCCAGTAGCCCGCCGGCACCGACGAGCGCCCCGGCCGGTCGGGACACCGTCCCGACGGCGAGCGCCGCCGCGACTGTCAGACCGACGTTGACCCCCGTACAGGGCAGACACCGGTTCGCTCCGGTGTACGCCGGGTTGCGGAGCCGCGAGGCTGCCGTGCTGATCCCGTTCCACGCCGGCGTCGAGTGAGTCAGGTCGTTTCGGGGGGTCTCGATGGTCTGCTCGCGTTGTGGGGTATTACTCATAGGCTCCCGTACGTGGGGGGGTGGCTTGAACAGGAACCGGCTAATGGCCGACGTGGATGTGCCTACCACGCACGAAAACCAATAGCGGGAAGCGGCAAAATGCTCCACAGAGGGCCTGTATCTTCGAAAAACGCCATTTTCGCCGAATGATTTATTATACACGAATGCTACCGTACTCCTGTCGGCGATGGTGACTTATCGGCGACTACTACCCGGAGGTAAACGATGAACGACACACAACCCACACCCAACAGCGTCAGCGTGCACGAGTCGAAGGCTGTCCCTACCGAAGACGAATCGCTGCTGGAGCGTGACGTCGCGTACACCCTTCTGAGTAGTCGCCGACGCCGAAACGTGCTCCACGCGTTGTACGAGGCCGACGGGGCCTCGACGGTCGGTGATCTGGCCCGCCAGCTCGCCGCGTGGGAGACGAACAAACACCCCGCGACCATCAGTTCGAAGGAGCGCAAGCGCGCGTACACCGCACTCCGGCAGAGTCACATCCCCAAGCTCGCCAAACACGGGATCGTCGACTACGACGCCAACCGCGGTACGGTCGTCCTGACGGAGCGGGGCAAAGAGTTCCGTCCCTACCTCTGGCGTCCGATCGAGCCCGATACGACCCTCCGAACCGGTACGATCGCCGCCGCCTCCGGGATCGTGGTCGCGGTGTTGTCCTGGCTGGGCGTCTCGCCGTTCGCGATGTTGGGTGGGTATCAACTGGCCGGCGTCGTCTCGCTCGCGTTCGCGATCGTGATGCTGGCCGAGTACATTCGCTACCGACCGACGCGCCGCGACCGCAACGCCCGCGAGAACGACATCGGCTACGACCCCGACGAGTGATCGTGTGCCGGCCGGGCGTCCATACTTCTCGACAGCAGGTGCCTGCTTAATACCTGAGCGCGCGTCCTGACTCCCATGGTTCCACTGTTTGCATTACCCGGCGGTCCTGAGTTGATGATCGTGCTGCTCGTCCTCGTCTTACTGTTCGGGGCCGACCGGCTCCCGAAGCTCGCCCGATCCAGCGGACAGGCGATGGGTGAGTTCAAGCGCGGCCGCGAGGAACTGGAGCAGGAGCTCCGGAGCGGCGTCGAGGAGGAGCCCGAGACGGCGACGACCGAAGCCGCGACGAACTGAGTTACTGATGGGCGACGGCGCCCGCTGGCGCTTACGCTCCGTGTTTTGCTGCCGAGAGAACCGCCGATGCCGCGGTCGTGCGTTACTCCTCGATGACGACGGCGCTGACCTGGCCGGACTGGCCGGGACGCGAGGTGACCCGCGCCGTGCCGGCGCTCGTCTCGATGATGGCGCCCTTCGTGATGATGTTCCGTCGGACGTAGTTGACGTTCGCGGGGTTGTCGCTCACGTCCTCGATCTCGGCCTCGACGGTCTCCTCGCCGTCGGCGACCTGCGCGACGTTCGTCGAGAGCGCACGGATCTTCTGCTCGTTCCCGCGGGCGTCGACGGTCCGGAACCGCGGCTCGCCGACGATGGTCTCGGTGGGCTCGTTGCCGAGCTGGTGGCGCTTCTTCTTCCGCGATCGGACGAGTCGACCCCCAGTGCGCTTGCGCTGGGAGGGGCCCTGGTCTTGCATACCTCCGGAAACGGCGAGGGAATACTTGAAGCGTTCGACTCTCGGTCCATCGGCGAACACCGTGAGCCGAGCGTCGAGCGTCGAGCCAGCGAGCACCGCTCGCCCCGTTCGACTCCCGGTCCGTCAGCGACCGCACACTACCCACCATCGCGACCGGGTAGCCGTCGCCCGCTCCGCAACGCTTAGGCCCGGCCGCCCTCGCGTCTGGAACATGACTTTGGAGGCCACCGTCGCGGTCCCGTTCCGGCAGGAGGGCCGGGAACGGCTCGGCGACGGCGAGTTCGTCGTCGCGCTCTCGCTCGACCGGGACTGGTTCTCCCCGGACCAGGCCAAACGGGTGATCGACGTGGCGCTCGGTCGGGGGCTGCTCACCCGCGAGGACGGGGAACTGCGGGCGGATTTCGACCCGGAATCCGTCGACGTGCCCGAGGAGTTCGTCCCCGACGCGTCGATCCTGCGCGAGCAGAGCGCCTTCGAGAAGGTGCTCGACCGGCTGACCGACGCCGGCGTCGAGAAACAGGCCGCGGTCGCGGGGATCAACGAACTCCAGCGGGAACTCGGGCTGACAATCGAGGCCGCCGCCGTGGTCTACGCCCGCCGCGAGGGCGTCGACGTGGGTGAGGCAGCCGTCGCGGCCCGGCAGTCGGTGGTGGACGAATGAGTGCCGACCGCGTCCGTGACGGTCACCGGATCGCACAGTTGCTCGCCTCCGAACTGGAGAGCGGGGCGACCCCCGACGCCCTCGCGGTGACCGACGCCGATCCGGAGGTGGAGCCGACGCCCGAGGGGGCACTTGCCTATCGGGTCCGCGCCGGCGACGAGGGACGGACCATCGCCAGCGTCTACGTCCAGCCGGACCGGGCCCGCGTGGAGTTCGCCGTCTCGCCCGCCGCCGTCGCCGACGCCGCCGAAGACGCCGGCCTGCGGGTCCGACCGAAGGCCGCCCAGCCCCCGGGAACGATCGTGTTCGTCGAGGACGGCGCCCACGTCAAGTGGGTGCTCCCGGCGTTCGCGGCGGCGGTCGGGAACGAGGAGTGAGGGACAGTCTCGTCGACAACACTTTTTCGTCGGCCGGAGGAGTGGGTGGTGTGCAGCCCGGCCAGTTCCCCAACCCGATACGGATGATCCAGTCGCTCGTGGAGCGACTCGCCCCGCTGTTCCCCGATTGGGGGAGCTCCCCGGCGCTGAGCTTCCTGCTGTTGGCGCTGATCACGGCGCTCGGTTACACCCTCTCGCGCTACGCCGTCCGGCTGCTCGGGCGCCCCGTCGCCAAGCGGTTCCGCCGTCAGAGCGTCGCCCAGCAGGTGCTCCGGCTGATCCGGGCCGCAATCACGCTGTTCTTCCTCCTGATCGGCGCCGGCCTCGTCGACCTCGAACTGGGCAACATCGTGCTCTCGGTGACGGTGTTCTCCGCCGTCATCGGTATCGTGCTCGCGCCGTTGGTGGGGTCGGTGGTGAACGGGCTGTTCCTGCTGGCCGACGAGCCCTACGAGATCGGCGACATGGTCGAACTGGGCGACGGCACCCGCGGGTTCGTCGACGACATCACGATCCGCTACACGAAGATCTTCACCGTCGACAACACGTTCATCGTGCTCCCGAACGACGTGATCCGGGACGATCAGGTGACGAACCTCTCGGCGGAGGACGAGCGCGCTCGCCTCTCGCTCTCGGTCGCGGTCACCTACGAGAGCGACATCGACGCCGCCCGGAACCTCATCGAGGCCGCCGGCCGGAGCGCCGAGGGGGTCATCGAGGGCGGTCCGGACATCCGGATCGGCTCCGCGCGCTACCCGGCCCGGCCCACCTGCTACATCGACGAGTTCGGCGACAGCGCGGTGATCCTGACCCTGCGGTACTGGGTCGACCGCCCGTACAAGCAGCTCACCGCCCGCTCCCGGGTCCAGACGGCGATCTGGGACCGGTTCGGGGAGTCCGACGCCGACGTGGAGATGGCCTACCCGCACCGCCACCTCGTCTTCGACGACACCAGCGGCGAGGCCCGTGTCGCTACCCGCGAGGCCGCCGAGGGCGAGGCCCGCCCCGTGGAGTCCGCCGCACTCAGCGATCGGTCCGCCGACGCCCCGGCGGACGCCGACGGGACCGACGGCTGATCACGCGCGCCCGCGCGCCTGAACCGACAGCTTTTGACCCGCCAGGCTCCAAGCCCGAGCCATGACCACAGGGATCGCCGTGCTCAACTTCGGAGAGCCGGCTTCGGCCGACCGCGACGCCGTCGTGGACTACCTCGAGCGAATCTTCCTCGCCAACATGGACATCGAGGGCGAGACCACCGAGGAGGCCGCCCGCGAGCGTGCCCGCTCGCTGGCCGAGCGCCGTGCGCCCGGCCTGATGGAGGAGTACGGCGAGATCGGCGGCTCGCCGCTGAACGCCCACGCGAGCCGACAGGCCGACCTCGTGGAGACCGAACTCCGCGAGCGGGGCTACGACGTCGAGACCTACGTCGGCTACCAGTTCATGGAGCCGTTCATCGGAGACGCCGCCGAGGCCGCCCACGCCGACGGCGTCGACCGCCTGATCGGCCTGCCCGTCTACCCGCTGTGTGGCCCCTCGACGACCGTGCAGTCCCTCGAAAAGCTCGCCGACGCCGTCGACGACCTCGACTGGGACGTTCCCTACCACGAGATCACGGGCTACCACACCCACTCGGCCTACGCTCGACTGCGCGCCGACAACATCCGGCGGACCCTCGACCGCGAGGGGCTCACCCTGGATTCCGACACCCGGCTGATCTTCTCCGCCCACGGGACCCCCACCTACTACCTCGACGAGGGGAGCCGCTACGTCCAGTACGTCGAGGAACACACGAAGATGGTCGCGGGGATGCTCGGCAACCCCGACTACGAACTGGGCTACCAGAACCACGCCAACCGCGACGTGGAGTGGACCCAGCCCGACGTCGAGGACGTGGTCGAGAACATCGACGCCGAGCGCGTCGTCGTCGACCCGACCAGCTTCATGCACGAACAGAGCGAGACGCTCTCGGAGCTCGACGTGGAGCTCCGAGAGGAGGCGGAGGAGGCGGGACTCGGCTTCACTCGTGTGCCCGTCCCGTACGACGACGAGCGCTTCGTCGGCCTGCTGGCCGACCTCACGGAGCCGTTCATCGCCGATTTCGATCCGGACTACTACGGCCTCCAGCAGTGTAAGTGCCGCCCGGAGCCGGACGCCATGTGCCTGAACGCCCGACGCAACGAATGAGCGACGCCGACACCGACGCCGGCGACGGCGCCGGCACGGACGCCCGCGTCGCGGTGGTCGGTGGCGGGATGACCGGCCTCTCGACGCTGCACGCCCTCGAGGAGCGCGGGGTTGGGTCGGTGGTCTACGAGGCGACCGACGAGGTCGGCGGCGTCGTCCGGAGCCGCGAGATGGAGGGGAAGGTCGTCGAAGTCGGTCCCCAGCGCCTCCGGATGACCGACGCCATCAGCGCGATGGTCACCGACCTGGATCTCGCCGACGAGGTCATTACGGCCGACGACGACCTGCCGCTGTTCGTCTACGCCGACGGGAAGCTCCGGGAGGTACCCCGCTCGCTCGCCGCGTTCCGACGGACGGACCTCCTCTCGGCGGGCGCGAAGCTCCGGCTGCTGGCCGAACCGCTGACCGACCCGATCGACCCCGAGGAGTCCGCACGGGACGCCTTCGTCCGGAAGTTCGGTACCGAGACGTACACGAACCTCATCGCACCGATCTTCGGCGGGACGTACGGCTCGGACCCCGCGGACATGCCCGCGAAACACGCGCTCGAGCCCATCATGGGGTTGGAGAAGAAGGAGGGGAGCCTGCTGCGGGCGGCGCTCTCGCGGCTCGTGTTCTCCGAGAGCGAGACGCCGCCGCCGGCAAGCTTCGAGAGCGGACTCCAGCGGCTCCCCGAGGCGTTGGCCGAGGCCCACGCCGACCGGATCGAACGCGAGACGCCGGTGACCAGAATCGAGCGCGCCGGGAGCGGCGACGACCCCGAGTGGATCGTCCACACCGCCGACGGCAGCCGGCGCTTCGAGCACGTGGTGATCACGACGCCCGCCGACGCCACCGCCGACATCGTCGAGGGCGTCGACCCCGACAGCGCCGCGGCGCTCCGCTCGTTCAACTACAACCCGCTCGTGCTCGTCCACCTGGAGAGTTCGGCCCGGGCGGACGGCTTCGGCTACCAGGTCCGCCGGACCGAGCCGATGCGGACGCTGGGCGTGACGTGGAACCCAAGCCTGTTCGACCGCGACGGGGTCTACACCGTCTTCCTCGGCGGGATGCACGACCCCGGCGCCGTCGACCGGAGCGAGGCGGAACTCGGCCAGACGGCGGTCACGGAGTTCCGCCGCGTCATGGGAGCCGACGCCGAGGTGCTCAACGTCGAGCGCATGCCGCGGGCGTTCCCCGCGTGGGACGACTCGTGGGACGCCGCCGAGCGCGTCGACCTCCCCGAGGGGCTCACGCTGGCGACGAACTACACGGGCCGGATGGGGCTTCCCTCCCGGGTCCGTGAGGGACGCCGCCTCGCCGGCGAGCTATCGGCGAGCGAGTAGCGAGCCCGCACCGAGTAACCCTACCACTCCCAGTTCTTCGCGGTTTCGACGAACGCTTCGACGCCCTCGATGGGGGTGTCGCGGTTGACGCCGTGGCCGAGGTTCAGGATGTGACCCTCCGGCCCGGCGGCTTCGATGATCTCCGCGGTTCGCTCGCGGACCGTCTCGGGATCGGCGTACAACAGCGTCGGGTCGAGGTTCCCCTGAACGGGGGTGTCGCCCAGTTGCGAGCGAGCGACGCTCATGTCGACGGTCCAGTCGAGCGCGACGGCGTCGGCGCCGGTGGCCTCCAGACTCTCCAGACGGCCGCCCATGTTCCGAACGAACTCCACGGTCGGGAGGTCGACGCTGTCGATGATCTCGCGGTGGAGCGGGAGCACGTAGCGCTCGTAGTCGGCGGGCGGCAGCACGCCGGCGTAGGTGTCGAACAGTTGGACCGCGTCGGCGCCGTGGTCGGCCTGCATCCGGAGGTACTCGGCGACGACACCGGTGAAGCGCTCCATCAGTTCGAGGAACGCCTCGGGGTGCTGTGCGCGGAACTTCCGGACCTCCTTGCGCCCGCGGTCGGGCCCGCCGGCGACGACGTAGGAGGCGAGCGTGAACGGCCCGCCCGCGAAGCCCAACACGGCGTCCTCGTCGGCGACGCTCTCGTCGAGGCGGTCGAGCAGGTCGGCGACGAAGGAGAGTTCCTCGCGCACGTCGCCGCGGCGTCGCGCCACGTCGTCCGGCCCCTCGACGGGGTTCTCGATCACGGGGCCGACGCCGGACTCGATGTGGTAGTCGAAGCCCAGCGGCTCCAGACAGGTGAGGATGTCCGAGAACATCACGACGCCGTCGACGCCGTAGCGCTCGTAGGGCTGGAGGGTGATCTCCTCGGCGATCTCGGGGGTCTCGATGGCCTCACGGAACGTGTAGTTCTCCCGGAGTTCACGGTACTCTGGCAGGTGTCGGCCGGCCTGTCGCATCAGCCAGACGGGCGGGCGCTCGGTGCGCTCGCCGCGGGCGGCGCGGACGAGCAGCGGATCGGTCATAGTTCACCGTCGGGCGGCGAGCGTTAGTGCGTTTTCGTTCGTTCGTGGCACCGAACGCGACAGTCCGGGCGTTCAAACTGGTAGGAACTGACGTACTAGGTCCCTCCCTGTCGTACCCTCCAAGAACATGTCCACGACAGATGTACCGACCTGTAACCGCTGTGGCGCGAGGGACGCAACCGTCGACCGACAGCTGACCCACGCAACGGACCCCCTTCAGGTCACGGAGTGCCGTCGCTGTGGGGCGATCCTCAGCATCGGCGGCCACGAGTGGTGAGGCGTTTCAGACCGGCCGCAGGTGCTCACAGTCCCCGGCCGTCACCCGCCGGCGTTCGCCGTCGTCGGTCTCGACGATCAGCGCCCCGGGGAACTCGACGTCGACGGCCTCGCCGACGATCTCGCCGCCGGGCGTGTCCACCCGCACGCGCTGGCCGATCGTCGCCGCGTGCTCGCGCCACGCGTCGAGGATCGAGTCGGGGTCGCTCCGGAGGCCGTCGAACGTCTCCAGCAGGCGCTGGGTGAAGCGCCGACGGTCGAATGGTTCGCCACGCTCCGCCTGTAGCGAGGTGGCGCCTTCCGGCAACATATCGGTGTCAACGTTCGCGTTGATCCCGATCCCGACGATCAGCCACTTCACGCGGTCGGCCTCGCCCTCCATCTCGGTGAGGATGCCACAGAGCTTCTTCCCGCCGCGCTCGCCCGACTCCCCGACCAGAACGTCGTTCGGCCACTTGATCGAGGCGTCGACGCCGCCCTCCCGGGCGGCCGTCGTCACCGCGACCGCAGCCGCGAGCGTGTAGACGGGCGCGTGGGCCGGCGGCGCGTCGGGGCGGATCAACAGCGAGCAGTAGATCCCGCCGGAGGGACCCGACCATCCGCGATCGAGCCTCCCTCTCCCGGCGGTCTGTTCGTCGGCGACGACCGCGAGGTCCGTCCGGCCCTCATCGGCCAGTTCGCGGGCGCGCTCGTTGGTCGAACCGATGCTGTCGTGGTACTCGACTTCGACCGGCGCGTCGAGGCCGAACTCGATGGCGTCGCCGCCGAAGTCGGGAACGTCGGTCACGCGGTAGCCGTCGTCGGTGCTCTCGATCCCCCAGCCAGCCTCGCGGAGCCCCTCGACCTGTTTCCAGACGGCCGCGCGGGAGACGCCCAGTTCATCCGCCAGCGCGGGCCCGGCGACGGGGCCGCCTTCGAGTGCCGCGAGCAGCGCGCGGCGCGTATCGCTCATGCTCGGCGGGTCGGCCGGCGAGGGTAAAGTGGTCGCGGTCCGCCCGTTGGCTCGACAGACGACGGATACCGTTCCGTTCTTTCTCGCTCACGTCACCGAGGCCGTTTGCCGACTCACTTCGTTCGGCGTTTACCCGCCTCGCGTGTCCGGAATCCTTTTGCGCTGCGTGGGCGACGTGCCGGTAATGACTGCAGGTGGTCCACGGTGACGATGGAGGACCGCATCGAGGAACTCCGCGAGCGCCGCGCCGAGGCTCTGAAAGGCGGCGGCGAGGAGCGAATCGAGCGCCAACACGAGAAGGGGAAGATGACCGCCCGCGAGCGGATCGACTACTTCCTCGACGAGGGGACGTTCTCCGAGTTCGACCAGTTCCGGACCCACCGCAACCACAAGTTCGGGATGGAGGAGAAACAGTACTACGGCGACGGCGTCGTCACGGGCTACGGCGAGGTCAACGGCCGCAAGGTGTTCGTCTTCGCTCACGACTTCACCGTCCTCGGCGGCTCGCTCGGCGAGGTGTTCGCCGAGAAGGTCACCAAGCTCATGGACAAAGCCGTACAGGTCGGGGCGCCCGTCGTCGGGCTCAACGACTCCGCCGGCGCTCGGATCCAGGAGGGCGTCGACGCGCTGGGCGGGTTCGCCGAGATCTTCCGGCGCAATCAGGAGGCCTCCGGCGTCGTCCCGCAGATATCGGCGATCATGGGGCCGTGTGCCGGCGGTGCGGTCTACTCCCCGGCGCTGACGGACTTCACCTTCATGGTGAAAGACACCAGCCACATGTTCATCACCGGCCCCGACGTGGTCGAGACCGTCACCGGGGAGGAGGTAAGCTTCGAGGAACTCGGCGGCGCCGTCACCCACGCCTCCACCTCCGGGGTCGCCCACTTCGCCGAGGAGAGCGAGGAGGACGCGCTCGACCACATCGCCCGCCTGCTCTCGTACCTCCCGCAGAACAACGTCGAGGACCCGCCCCGCGTCGAGCCGTGGGACGACCCCGAGCGCGCCGACGAGTCGCTCAATCAGGTCGTACCCGACGAGCCGCGAAAGCCCTACGACGTCCACGACGTGCTCGACTCGGTCGTCGACGAGAACTCCTTCTTCGAGGTCCACGAGGAGTTCGCCAAGAACCTCGTTGTCGGCTTCGCCCGCATGGACGGCCGCTCGGTCGGCGTGCTGGCGAACCAGCCGCGGGTCAACGCCGGCACGCTGGACATCGAGGCCAGCGAGAAGGGCGCCCGCTTCATCCGGACCTGCGACGCCTTCAACATCCCCGTCCTCACGTTCGTCGACGTGCCCGGGTTCATGCCCGGCACCGATCAGGAACACGAGGGGATCATCCGCCACGGCGCGAAGCTGCTGTACGCCTACTGTGAGGCCTCGGTGCCGCTGCTGACGACGATCACCCGGAAGGCCTACGGCGGCGCCTACGACGTGATGGCCTCCAGCCACGTCGGCGCCGACGTGAACTACGCGTGGCCGAGCGCCGAGATCGCGGTCATGGGGCCACAAGGCGCGGTCAACATCCTCTACCGCGACGAACTCGAGGAGGCCGACGACCCCGAGGCGCGCCGGCAGGAGCTCATCGACGAGTACCGCGCTGAGTTCGCCAACCCCTACACCGCCGCCGACCGGGGCTACGTCGACGACGTTATCGAGCCGCCACAGACCCGCCAGCGGCTGATCTCCGATCTGGAGATGCTGCAGGGCAAGCGCGAGCAGACGCCCCAGAAGAAACACGGGAACATCCCGATATGAGCGACGCCGAGAGCGTGAGCGAACCGAACGAGAAGGCGACGGCCGCTGACGACCCACCGGAGACGGCGGCGAGCGTCGCCGACCGCCTCACGCTCCCCGACGACGCCGACGCGACGGAGGCCGCGGCCATCGCCGCCGCCGTCTCCGCCCACATGCGAGATCAGGAGGCGGCGGCTGCGGCAGCCGCTGCCGAAACCGAGGGCGACAGTTGGGACGGCAAACGCTGGGGGTTCGCGGGCCGCGTGGAGTCGCTGCAGCGCAGAACAGTCCGCGTCCGCGACGGCACGCCGACCGACGCGTGGAGCGCGGCCGGGCGGGCCGACCGGCTCTAGTCTTCGAGGTAGAGCAGCGCCCGCGGGACGATGATCCCCAGCACGATCACGGTCCCGAAGGCGAGCCACTGGGAGACGTCCGTGAACGTCGCGAGGCCGACGCCGAGGATCGCCGCGACGCCGGCGAAGGCGAGTCTGACCTTGATCTCCCGGCTGGAGGCGAGTTGGTTCTCCGCTTCGCTCATTCTGCCCCTGCCTCCACGTCGTCGCCGACGGCTATCTCGCCACCCTCGACGATCGCACAGCGTAGACCGCCACGGTGGACCATCGCCTCCTGTACCCCTTTCTCCTCGAGTTTGCGTTCGAGGTAGGTGCAGGGCTCACAGAGTTCGGTGCCCTCGACGACGGCGTCGCCGACGCGGAAGCGCTCCCCGAGCAGGCGGTTCAGTCCGATCCCGCGAACGGTGAGGTTCCGGCGGTGAGCGCCGGACTCGAACTCGACGCCGTACTTCAACTCGGCCTGCTCGACGGCCTCGGCTTCGATCAGGGTCAGGTCGCGTTTGCGGTCCTCGTCATCGCTCGAGAACGTGCCCTCGTTCTCGAAGTAGCGGTCGCCCTGCAGGCCCTTGCCGACGACGGCCTCGACGGCCTCGCGCTGTTCGGGCGGGGCGCCCGCCTCGCCGGCGATGTGGACGGCCTCGACGGTTCCGGTCATGCCCTCCCGTGGGCGCCGCCGCCAAATAAACGCGCGGATAGGGGCGACGCCCGGCCCAGCCTACTCGGCGTCGGCGAACTCGTCCAGCGTCGCTGGCCGGCCGCGGCGCTCGCTCACGAGCGCGTCGCCGATCTCGAGGCCGAGTGCCTCGACGGCCTCCCGGCCGACGCGGTCGGTCGCCTCGGGGACGGTGTAGACGCCGAGGCGCCACTGCTGATACTGCGCGGTCCGGAGCGCCTTCACCAGCGGGGACTGCCGGCCGAGCTCGCGGATCTCGTCGCTGACCATCACCCGACTGGTCGATTCGGTCATCGACGGCTCGCTCGGCACGTCGACGATCACCTCCCGGGGATCGAGCCCACAGGCCTCGGCGATGTCGGCTTCGACCTCGTGGGTCGCCTCGTGGCCGGCGTCGAGCAGCCAGTCGGGGACGCCGCCCAACTCCGCCCAGACCGCCCGCTTGTAGAGGTCCCGCTCGGCGTAGCGCCGGGCGAACTCGGCGGTCTCCTCACAGAGCCGAAGGGCAACGAGCAGGCCGTGGTCGTCCATCCGACGGAGTTCCTCGGCGGTCAGGTCGGGGTCGCTCCGCAGGAGGCGCTCGGCGGCGCCGCGCAGCATCGCCTTGCTGATCCGGGCGACGTGGTGGGAGTAGACGGTCGGGTTCATCAGCGCCCGCGCGACCAGCAGCGACTCGGCGCTCTGGACGTTGCCCGGCGCGAGCACGAGTTCGCCGTCGACGAACCGCAGCGCCCGGACCAACCGTCCGGGGTCGATGGTGCCGTAGGGGACGCCGGTGTGGTGGGCGTCACGGACGAGGTAGTCCATCCGGTCCACGTCGAGTTCACCCGAGACCAACTGCCCGTACTTCCCCTCGCCGGCGACGAGGCCGGCGACGCGTTCGGGGTCGAGGCCGTTGTTCCGCAGGGTCTCTCCCACCTGCCCCCGCGCGAGCAGTTCGCCCACGTCGTCGTGATACTTCCCCGTCTCGCGGTGGGTCAACGACTCGATGTTGTGGGAGAAGGGGCCGTGGCCCACGTCGTGGAGCATCGCCGCCGCACGCACCCGCTCGGCGTCGATCCCGTCGACCTCCATCTGGTCGAGTGCCTGCTCGGCGAGGTGGTAGACGCCCAGCGAGTGCTCGAAGCGCGTGTGGTTCGCGGAGGGGTAGGCCAACTGCACCGTCCCCAACTGCTTGATGTGTCGGAGCCGCTGGACCGCGGGCGTATCGAGCAGGTCGGCGGCGACCCCGCCCACCTCGATGTGGTCGTGGACGGAGTCCTTGATCGTCGTCATACGGCCGACTTCGGCGCCATCGGTTAAAAATGGCCGCAGACGGTCCCGTCTGTGCCGGCGTCGACGCCGCTACTCCGCCGTCTCGGCTTCGAACTCCCGCTCGCCGAGGTGGCTGCGCAGCGTGTCCACGTCCTTGTTGCCCGCGCCGGTGTTGAGCAGGACGACGGTGTCGTCGGCGCCGAGTTCCCCGTCATCGACCAGTTGGAAGGCGCCGGCGGCCGCCGCCGCGCAGGTCGCCCCCATCTCCACGCCCTCGGCCCGGGCGATCTCGACGGCGGTGTCGAGGATGTCGTCGTCCTCGGCGGCGACGGCGCCGCCGCCGCTCTCTTCCAGCGCGTCGAGGATCATCGGGCTCGCGCCGGGGTCGGGGACCGCGATGCCGTTCAGGACTGTCGTGATGTTCTCGTCGCCCCACGCCTCGTGGATCGACTTCCCTTCCTCCCACGCCCTCACGACGGGCGCACAGCCGGCGGCTTGAGCGGCGTACATCCCCGGGAGGTCGTCGGTGAGCCCGAGGTCGCGGAACTCCTTTGCACCCTTGTGCATGCCGACGAGGCCGACGCCGCCGCCGGTCGGGTAGACGACCGCGTCGGGGACCTCCCAGTCGAGCTGTTCGACGGTCTCGTAGAGCATCGTCTTCTTCGTCTCGTGGCGGTACGGCGTGACGAACGTCTTCGTGGAGTACCAGTCCTCCTCTTCCATCCGTTCTGCGTAGGCCGCGCCGGCGTCGGTTATCTCCCCCTCGACGACGTGGAGGTCGCCGCCGTGGACCTCGATCATCGCCTTCTGGGTGTAGCCTGCTCGCTCAGCCAGCCAAACGTGGGCGTCCATCCCCGCTCGGGCGGCGTAGGCCGCCGCGGCTTGCCCGGCGTTCCCGGCGGTGTTGAGCGCGACTGTGTCGGCGCCGTGCTGGGCGGCGGCGGTCAGCGCGCCGGTCTGGCCGCGGTCCTTGAACGTCCCCGTGGGGTTCAGCCCCTCGTCCTTGATGTAGAGTTCGTCGACCCCCATCGCGTCGGCCAGCGTCGGACACTCGACCAGCGGCGTCCCGCCCTCCCCGAGCGAGACGGCCGACTCGCGGTGGAACGGAAGCAGGGCGTCGTAGCGCCAGAGCGAGTCGAACGGCTCGGCCTCGAAGCCCTCGCGGCTCACGTCGACGGCGTCGTAGTCGTAGGCCGGATCGAGAATGCCCCCGCAGTCCGGACAGCGGTGGGTCGCGGTTTCGGCGTCGAAGCGCTCCCCGCAGTCGATACAGTCGAGGCCGACGAACGCCTCCGTGGTCTCCATACCCACGGGTCATCGTCCCACGGCTAATGGTGTGTTCGATGCGGCAAGGCCCGCGCCCTACCGCTCGATCCGTGAGCGGGGGCTCCCGACATCGGGTTCGTCGGTCGCGCGGCCGTCGAGGGGCGAGACGCCCGGCTCCGAGACCGGCGCGTCGTCGGTGAACGCCCACGCGCCGTCGTCCAGTTCGGCGCAGTCGACAGAGCGCACCTCGACGGGCATCGGCCCCTCGACGGTCGCGTCACAGACGAGGCCGAGTTCGACCACCACCGTCGTCATCGACGGCGGGTCGCCGCCGGCGGTCCCGGGCAGACTGCGAGAGACCAGTTCCGCGGGCGTCGTCTCCTCGCCGCCGGGCCGGATCAGTCCCTCCCGGACCAGTTCCAGGAACGTCGGCGTCACGCGGGCGTAGGTGAACGCCGCGCCCTCCGGGTCGTCGTCGGTACGCTCGGCCGCGACGAACAGCGGCGCCGCGCCGCTCCCGGTGTCGAACTCGATCAGTTCCCGGAGCCGGAAGCGCCTCGCCAGCCCCGAGCGCGCGTCGGCGGCGGGGTCGTCCCTGTCCTCGCCCAGCAGGCTCCCGTCGACGGCCATCGAGAGTCGGCCGCCCTCGCTCAGCCAGTCGGCCGCTCGTTCGAGGAACAGCGCCGAGCGGTCGTACCCCGGCGCTGCGTTCCGGTAGCGGTCGTACGCCTCGGGTGGGTCGGACAGCCGGCCCGTCGGCGCGTCGGTCACGACGAACCCGAACCCCTCGCGAGACTTCACGGCCGCAGCAGCCTCGCGGCGGCGCGCGCGTTTGCCCCCGGCGGCGCCGGCGAAACGGCCGGTATCCTCTGCTTTGAGCGCGTCGGTCCGGTGGACGCCGAAGCGTCCCAGCGAGAACTCCCTGTCGACCACCGCGGCGTCGGCGTGGACGTCGACGGTCCGGAGCAGCAGGCGGCTCTCGGCGAGGTGGACCGCGTAGGGGTGTACGTCGAAGCCGTGCAGTCGGTCCCGGACGGTTTCGAGCGTCTCGGAGGGGGTCGCGTCGGTTCGGTCGAGGCGGGTCAACAGTCGGTCGGCCGCGCCGACGAGTAGGCTCCCGTCGCCACACGCGGGGTCGAGCAGGTCCGCCCCGGGGTCGTCGAGGAGCGCGTCGGGTGTGTAGCCCGCCCGGTCGAGGAGCAAGCCGGCGGTCGAGGGCCGGGTCGCCCCACGGACCGGTCGCACGTCGTCGCTGAGGTGGGCGTCGAACGCGTCGGTGAGTTCCCGGGCGTCGAGTTCGGCAACGTCGACGGCGTCCAGCGCCGCGACGGCCTCGGCGAACGCGTCGGCGATGCCGGCTTCGAACACCCAGCCGAACGTTCCGTCGTCGGTGGCGTCCTCGCTCACGCCGGAAAGCTCCTCACGGACCGCTCGCACCATGTCGGCGGCGTCGCGCTCGGCGTGTTCGGCCTGATCGTTCCAGAACTCCCGGTAGGCTCCCAAGTCGCCGGCGAGGCCGCGGTCGGCGGCGACCCGGGCGAGCAGCAGCGTGTCGAGAGCGACCGCCGCGGACTCGGCCTCGAAGGCGCGTGCGGCGTCGGCCTCGCTGCCGTCGGCGACGACCCGGCGCCAGCGGGCGAACCCGGCTTCCAGCCGGCGGGCGGTGGCGTACTCCTCGCGGAGGTCGAACAGGTCCGCACGGAGGTCGGTCACCGCCATCTCGTCGCCGGCGGCTTTCGCCTCGTCGATGCGGTCCTCGATGGCGGCCTCCCGGTCCGCGAACGCCTGGATACGGTGGGTGAGGCGGTCGAACGCCTCCGAGACGGCCGGAAGCAGTACGCCTTCGAGGGTTTCGGTGAGCGCGGTTGCGAGCGTCTCCGGGGTCGGGTCGGGGCCGGGTCGTGACGCGGTCAGGTCGCCGAGCGTCGGTTCGGCGCCGACCGCGTTCGGGTCGTCGAGCGCCGCCGAAACGGCCTCCCGCTGGAGCGCAGTGAGTTTGGCGAAGGCGAGCTGCTGGTCGGGCGTGAGCGCCTCGGCCAGCGAGCGCTCGTCGGAGCGTTCGATGGCCGCACGCAGGTCTATCTCTGTCAGTTCACGGACGGTGACGCCGGCGCGTTCGGTCGCGTCGTGGTGGCCGGGCGAACAGCGTGCGAGCACGGCCAGTCGGTCGCGGTTGGTGGCGACGGCGTAGCGGGCGGTCGGCTCGTCGTCGAGGGCGGCGACGGCACGGCGACGGGCCGCCCGGATGTCCTCGCCGGCCGCCGTCGCGGCGAGCAGGACGGCTGGGCGGCCGTCGTCGTCGACGAACGTGACCGACCCCCAGTCGTCCCGCTGGCTGTACGCGATATCGTCGTAGCCGAGAACGCCGTCGAACAGCCGGCGGGTCAGCGCCGGCACGTAGTCGGCGGCCTCCCCGGTGGGCGGGTCGTCGAACAGCTTCCGGACCCCCTCGATGGCCCGGAAGACGAACCCCCCGCGTGTCCGTGTCCCAGTCATGTCCTCCCCAAGGCTTGTGGGAGCCACGCAGCCGAATGCCTTAATCTCGCGGGTCGGCCGGGCCCGACGGCCGCCCGCCGCTGGCGGCAGAGTTAGGTAGATACAGACACACATACTCCCCGTGTACGACCGTTCCGCTCCCACGGGTGGGAAGGACCGATGACCGCCGAGGACGCCCGTTCTGACGGCGGCGATACGACGGTCGAGGCGGCTGGCGAGACCGGTGGGCCGGCGTTCGAGCCGTTGCCGATCGACCGAGCCGCCGCCCTGATCGACGACGTGGTCGACAACGTCGAACGGGTCATCGTCGGCAAGCGCGACGCCATCGAGCACATCGTCGTGGCCACACTCGCCCGCGGCCACGTGCTACTCGAAGACGTGCCCGGCACCGGGAAGACGATGCTCGCCCGGGCCGTCGCCACCTCCGTCGACGCCTCCTTCCGCCGTGTCCAGTTCACGCCCGACCTGTTGCCCTCCGACGTGACCGGCGTCAACGTGTTCAACCAGAAGACCGGCGAGTTCGAGTTCCAACCCGGCCCCGTCTTCGCCAACGTCGTCCTCGCCGACGAGATCAATCGGGCGCCGCCGAAGACCCAGAGCGCGCTGTTGGAGGCGATGGAGGAGCGGCAGGTGACCGTCGACGGCGACACCCGAGCGCTCCCCGAACCGTTCGCGGTGATCGCCACCCAGAACGACGTCGAGACCGGCCGCACCTACGAACTGCCGATGGCCGAGATAGATCGCTTCGCGAAGAAGCTCCGACTGGGCTATCCCGACAGCGAGCAGGAAACGGAGATCATCGGCCGCACCGCGGGCCACCACCCCATCGAGGAACTCACGCCGGTTACCGACGGCGAGACGCTCCGGCGCGCCCGCGAGACCGCCGGCGAGATCCGACTCGGCGAGCCGGTTCGGAACTACATCAGCCGGTTGGCCGAGTACACCCGGAACCACGCCCAACTCGGCGTGAGCCCCCGGGGGAGCATCGCACTCGCCCGTACCTCACAGGTCCGGGCGCTGCTCGACGGCCGCGAGTACGTCACCCCCGACGACGTGCAGGCCGAGGCGCCGACGGTGCTCGCCCACCGTATCCGCCCGCGAACCGGCAGCGAGAGCGGCGACGACGTGGTGTCGGCGGCGCTCTCGAACGTCGCGGTGGAGTGATGTTGACCCGCCGCGGCCGCGCCGTCGTCGGCGTCGCCGGCGCCGCGGTCCTGCTCGCACTGACGTTCGGCGAGCGCTCGCTCAACGCCGTTGTCGCCCCGGCAGTGGTCGTGCTGGCGGCGGGCTACGTCCAAGTGGCGACGACGCCCGAGGTGGTCGCCGAACGCACTCCCTCGGAGGACGCTCACGTCGGCGAGACCCGCCGTGTCGAACTCACCTTCGCCCGGCGGGACGGCGAACTGATCGACCGGCCGTTCCCGGGCGACGTGACGGAACTGGTCGCCGGTGGCGTCCGTCCGATCCCCGCCGAGGACGGCGGCACCGTGGCCCAGCGGGCCGACGGCGACACCGAAATCAGCGTCGAGACGGCGGTCGGCTCGGGGCCGGTCCACTACGACGTGTGCTACGAGACCCGGGGGCGCCACACCCTCGGCCCGGCGACGGTGACCGCGACCGACGCGTTCGGGCTGTTCGCCCGCGAGACCGAACTCCGCGGCACCGACGCCGTGCTCGCGTACCCGCGGGTCCGACGGCTCAGCCCGGTCGGCCGGCGGTCCCTCGGTCGCTTGGCCGACTTCGGCCGCAGCGACCGTCGGGGGGAGTTCGCCGAGCTCCGGGAGTACGTCGCCGGCGACCCGCTCCGGGACATCAACTGGAAGACCACCGCCAAGCGTGACGAACTGATCGTCACCGAGTTCGCCGCCGAAACCGACGTGGAGGCGGTCTCCGTCGCTGCCGGCGCGAACTCCGAGGGGGCGGATATGATGGCGGAAGCCGTCGCGAGCGTCGTCTCCTCGCTGGTCGCCGACGGGGTGCCAGTCGAACTCAGTTTGCCCCGTGGCGAACTCCGAGTCGGCCCGGAGTACGGCGGCGAACGGGCGATGCTCCGGACGCTCGCGACGGTCGCCGCCGGCCCCGTGCCGGACGGCGAGGCGGACGTGGTCATCAAGGGAACGGCCGAGGACGCGACCGTCGACGTGCGCGGGAGCCAGTACCGGTTCTCTGAACTGGTCGCCGGCGGGTCAGTCGGTGACGACGCCGCCGAGGTGCCGACGGGGGTGGCCGCATGAGTACCGCGACCGGCCGCATCCAGTCGCTGGTGGCGCCCGACCCCGACTGGGACCTGTTCGACGCGCTCACCCACCCGGCGATGCTCGGCATCGCGCTGCTGACGGCGGCGTACCTCCGGGAGTTGGTCGGCATCACCGACGTGGTCGGCGGCACCGGCCTCCTCCTGACGGAAGCCGTGCTCGTCCTCATCGGGGCGACGGCTCTCGCCTCGCGAGTCGACGCCCGGACGGCGTTGCTGGGAACCGGCCTCGTGCTGGCCGCCGGGCTGGCCGGCTACTACTTCTCGATCCCGGCGAGTCAGCGGGCGCTCATCGACGCCGGGTCGGCGCTGCGTGACTTCGCGGCGCTGCTCAGCGGCCTCTCGGTGTTCCGGCTGGTGCAGGCGGAAATCTGGGCGCTCGCGGTGCTTCCGGCACCATTGTTCGGATCGTGGCTGCTTGCCCTCCGCGGGGAGTTCCCGCTGAGTGCCGCGGTCGGGGGGAGCGCGCTCGGCCTGTTCGTCCTGACCGGGGACGCCGGCGTCCTCGCCACGCTCGCGGGCGTCGTCGGTGCCGGACTCGCCGTCGGCCTCGGCGAACTCGTCCCGCGGCGAGCGCTCGGGGCTCACTGGGACACGGTCGTGCTCGTCCTCACGCTGATGGTGGTGCTCTCGACGACCGTCTCGGTCGTCCCCGGCGGCGACAGCCGGCCGATACTGGGCGGGACCGCCCAGCCCACGCTCGAGGGCAACGTCGTCGCCAACGCCGACAGCGTGGGGATCGTCGGCGCCATCCGACTCTCGCCGAGCGTGCGCTTCACCGTCCAGTCCGAACAGCCGGGCTACTGGCGGGTGGGTGCCTACGACCGATACACGGGTGGCTCGTGGGTGCGTACTGGCGAGGTCACCGCGTACGACGGCCGCCTCGACCCGCCACCCGGCGGGAGCGTCACCGTCGAGCAGACGGTCACCGCCGAGACCACGCTCGACTCGATGCCCGCACTCTGGAAGCCCGTCCGTGTCAGCGGCAACGTCCAGCGGGCGACGCAGGTAACCGAGGAGGACGGACTCCGGGCGGCGGCCTCGATCGCGCCCGGGGAGTCCTACTCGGTCATCAGCGAGCGGCCGGTCTACTCGACCGGGACGCTCCAGCGTGCCGGCACCGACTACCCCGACGCCGTCACCGACCGCTACCTCGGACTGCCCGACAGCACGCCCGATCGGGTGGGCGAGCGCACCGCGGCCATCGTCGAGCGCGCGAACGCGACGACCCCCTACGCCACCGCGGTAGCCGTCGAGGAGTACCTCGAGTCGACGAAGGACTACTCGCTGAACGTCGAGCGCCCGCGCGGGAGCGTCGCCGACGCGTTCCTGTTCGAGATGGACGCCGGCTACTGTACGTACTACGCGACGACGATGGCCGTGATGCTGCGCACGCAGGGTATCCCCGCGCGGATGGCCACCGGCTACACCGCCGGCCAGCGCGTCAGCGAGGACGAGTGGGTCGTCCGCGGGCTGAACGCCCACGCGTGGGTCGAGGTCTACTTCCCCGAAGTCGGCTGGGTCACCTTCGACCCGACGCCGTCGGGGCCGCGCGAGGCGGCGGGTGAGTCCCGCGTCTCACAGGCCCGCGAAGCCGGCGAGTCGGGTGTCGACACGGACCGAACCGGTGGCGGCGAGTGGACGCCGACGCCGACGCCCACGCCCGAACCCGACGAGACGACCAACGGCACCGACGGGCAGGTCGAGACGCCGGACCTGGCACAGATCGCCGACAACCGCGGCACGCCGGACGCGGGAGGCTTGGGGTCGTTCACCCCCGGCGGGACCGGCGGCGGTAGCGACCGATCGCTGCCCACCCCCGAGGAAGTCGGCTACGGCGCCGTCGTGTTGCTGGCCGGGGTCGCCGCGAGCCGTCGCCTCGGCCTCGACGGCCGGCTCTACCGCTTCGTCTGGCTGCGCTACCAGCCCCGCGCCGACCCGGTCGCGGACGTGGAGCGCGCGTACGACCGCGTGGAGACGCTGCTCGGGGACCGGCGGCGCCCCCGCCACCCGGGTGAGACCGTCGGGTCGTACCTCGACAGTCTCGGCGTCGCCGACGCGCGGATCCGCCGGGTCGCAGCCCTGTACGAGCGGGCCCACTACGGCGGTGTGGCCGACGAGACGGCCGCCGACGAGGCCGTCGAGACGGCCGACGCTATCGTCGCGGAGACGACGCCCCTGCTCGGACGGTTCCGCTGAGGCCGTCCGTGCCCGCCGCTGTGGCGGGTCCGAAGCGTTTTGTTACTGGGTGTGATAGTCGTGCCCATGTCCGGTCTGCTGCCGTCCGAGTCAGACGGCGTCGCCGCCAACGAGGCGAGCGACGAGGGCGGCCCCCGTCTGCTCTGGCTCGACGACGAGGAGGTCGAGCCGTTGATCGGGTCGCTCTCCTCGGACACTGCACGCTCGTTGTTGACGGCGCTCCACGAGGAGCCACGGACCGCCTCCGAACTCGCCGACACCGTGGACACGTCGCTCCAGAACGCCCGGCACCACCTCGGCAACCTCCAGGACGCCGACCTGGTCGAAGTCGCCGAGACGCGCTACTCGGTGAAGGGCCGCGAGATGAAGGTGTACGCCCCCGTGGACGACTCGCTGGTGGTCTGTGTGGGCAACGAGGCCGAACGCTCGGGGCTGCTCGACTCGCTGCGGCGCTACATCGGCGCCGGCGCCGCCGTCGCCGTCGGCGCACTGCTGGTCCACGCTACCGTCGCCGGGTGGACCCCGTCGGTCTCCGGCCCGAGTGGCCCCCGCGTCGCCGACTCCATCGGCACGAGCGCGCTCTTCGGCGCGGTCCCCCCGGCGTTCCTGTTTCTCGCCGGCGGACTGGTCGCGCTCGTGGCGGTCGCCGCGACCTACCGATACACGAACTGATGGTTCCCCAACTCCGGTGATCGGCAGTGAGAGCCAACTCGGCGGCAGTGCTGTTGGTCGCCGTCCTCGTCCTCAGTAGCCTCTCCTTTGCGGTGCCGGTCGACTCAAGCGACAGCTTCGAGACCGCCGACGTGGCCCGCGAACGCCCCGTCGGCGCGTTCGGCGACGCCGGCGCTCCCGGTCCCACTCGCCCCGGCGCCGACCCGACGGCCACGGATCCCGGCCCGCTCGCCGGCTTCGAACCGGTCCACGAGTCGGGCATCACCGGTGAGGGCGTCCGTGTGGGGGTCGTGGGAACCGGGTTCGCCACGGGGGGTGGCCAACTCACCGACGCCGTGGTCGACAGCCGGCGGTTCGCGGCCGACGATCCGGGGCTGTTGGCCGACACGAGCCACGACACGGCGGTCGCTGAGATCGTCCACCGCTCCGCGCCGGACGCCGAACTCCTGCTGGCGGGCATCGGGCGCGACGGCGGCCCTGACGAGTACGCGGCCGCGGTCTCGTGGCTCCGGGAACGCGGCGCCGACGTGGTCGTCGACGCCGGGAGCTACTTCCCCGCGAGCGCCGAGGGCTGGGAGCGGTTCGACGAGACCGCGGCCGCCGCGACCGAAAACGGCACGGCGTTCGTCACCTCCGCGGGTAACTACGCCGACCGCCACTGGCGCGGGGTCGGCGAGTCGGGTTGGCTCGCCTTCGAGAACGACACTCGATACAACGCGCTCGGCGAGGGACCCGTCAGCGGGCAGGTCTCGCTCCGGCTCTACTGGTGGGGTGACGCCGACTACGACCTCTACCTCTACCGCGCCGACGCCGGCGAGGACACGCTGGTCGCGAAATCCGCCGCGAACGTGAGCGGCGGCGGCCGCCACACGGAGGCCATCGACGCGTCGCTCCCCTCGGCACAGTACTACGTCGCGGTCGAGGGCGGCCCCGAAGCCGGCGGCACGCCGGTCGAACTGTTCTCCTCTCGCCACGACCTCTCGATCTCTACCGAAACCGGCGGGATGGCCGCGCCCTCGACCGCCGAGGGCGTGGTCGCCGTCGGCGCCGTCGACGCGGTGACCGGCGAGCCGCGACCCTACAGCTCTTCGGGCCCGGCACTCGACATCTCCGCGCCCGACGGGGCGGCCACGGCCGCCGCGGGGGAGTTCTACGGGAGTTCCGCGGCCGCGCCGCTCGTCGCGGGCACGCTCACGCTGATGGTCGCACAGAACGAGAGCCTCACGCCCGCGGCAGCCCAGCGGGCCCTGCGCGGGACTGCCGCCCGCTCGAACGGGCGGCTCTACCTCGACGCGCCGAGTGCGGTCCGGGCGGTGGACCCGGCGGCGCCGATGGACCACGTCCGGGACCGGGCCAACGCCACCCGAACCGGGGACTAATCGAGGGCCGCCGGCTCGTCGTCGGCGTGGGCACGCACCCAGAGTTCGCCGATCCGCGAGAGGGAGGTCCGGTGTGAGTTGCCGTGGGCCTCCTGTTCGACGTAGGCTTTCCCGCCGGGCCCGAGTCGGTCGACGGTGTAGATCACCTTCGAGCGGAAGCTGTCGGTGTACTCCTCGCCCATGTCCGCCGCGAGGGTCTTTGCGAGTTCGCTCACGCTCTCGAACTCGCCGTACTCCCCGAGCGTGTAGAGGATCACCTCCTCGAACGGTTTGACGTTCGAAAAGGCCGCTACCGGCAGTTCGACGATGTGGTTGTCGCCGATCTTCTTGGCGCCGATGGTGGTGCCTCGCTCGTCGAACTCCGAGAGCAGGTCGTCGATGCTGTCGAGGCGGTCGGCGACGGCCGCGGCGGTGTCGTCGGTGTCCCCCCGCGGCGCCGTACCGTCGCGCTCGCCGCCGCCCACCGAGGAGAGCAGGTCCCGGGCCGCGCGGAGTTCCTCTGCCAACTCGGTCTCGAGGTACTTCTCGGGGGCGGTGTAGTAGGTGTGGATCCGGTGGCGGTCCTCGGGCCGTTCGAGCGTGATCGAGTGGGCGGCGGTGGCGAAGGCGAAACTCACCGGCCGGGGCATCGAGGAGATGTTCACCCAGACCTCGTCGTCGGCGTCGAGGTGTTCGTTGATGAGGTCGTAGGCGCGTTCGAAGGCGGCGTCGTAGTCGTACACGTCGGTCAACGCGACCCGCTCGGTGTCGGCGCCCAGCAGGCTACGGAAGTCGGCCTCCAGTTTCCCCGCGATGTTCCGGGAGTACTCGACGTTGGCCTCGCTCCCGACGGCCCCCTCGAGCAGCACCACGCGGTCGACGTCGAACTGGTCGCGGATCAGCGGCGCGATCAGCCGGTCGTAGTCGAACCCGACCGGGACGATGTGGGTGCCCATACCCGTGGCTGGGGCGGGGCTCGGTAAAAAGGGACAGTTCGGGGACGGCTCAGGCGTCGTCGCCGTCGTCGACGGCCGGCAGCGTGAACGAGAACGTCGCCCCTTCGCCGGGTTCGGACTCCACCCATATCTCGCCGCCGTGGCGCTCGACGATCCGCTCGACCAGCGAGAGGCCGATCCCGGTCCCCTGGTTGGCGTTGCGCGCGTGGAGGCGCTGGAACACCTCGAAGATACGGTCCTGGTCGTCCGGATCGATGCCGATGCCCTCGTCGATGACGTCGATGCGCCACTGATCGCCACAGCGCTCGGCGGCGACGTGGATCTCCGGGCGGTCCTCCCCGCTGTAGTCGATGGCGTTCTCCACGAGGTTCTGCAGCACTTGCCGGAGTTGGCCCTCGTCGCCGGCCACCGTCGGCAGCGGGTCGGTGGTGATCGCCGCGCCGCTTTCCTCGATCCGGAGTTGGAGGTCGGTTCGCACGTCCGCGAGCACGGACCCGAGGTCGGTCGGCTCGAGTGGGTTCCCCCGGGTTTCGACCCGGGAGTACGCCAGCAGGCCGTCGATCATCGCCTTCATCCGCTCGGCGCCGTCGACAGCGTAGTCGAGGAACTCCCGTCCGTCGTCGTCGAGCACGTCGTCGTAGCGGTTCTCGATCAGTTGGAGGTACGAGGAGACCATCCGCAGGGGCTCCTGCAGGTCGTGTGAGGCGGAGTAGGCGAACTGTTCGAGGCGCTCGTTGGACTCCTTGAGCTTCCGTTCGTACTCTCGCCGTTCGGTCACGTCGCTCATCGTGACGACGCCCCGGGCCACCTCGCCGTCCTCGAAGATCGGCCGCCCCTCGATCTCGAGGGTGCGGCGCGTGCCGTCGGCGGCCACGACCTCGAACACGTCGGGCTCGGTCACCGTTTCGCCGTCGATGACTCGCGAGAGGGTCGTCTCCGTCGTGGCGACGTGCTCTCCGCTGTCGGCCCAGTAGACCTCGTACTCACCGTCGGGTCGTAGGCCCTCGACGCCGCTGATGTCGATACCCAGCAGCTCCCCGGCGGTATCGTTGGCCGAGCGTATCTGGGCGTCGGTGTCGGCGACGACGACGCCGACCGGGAGCACCTCGAACAGCGCCTCCAACTGTTCGTTGCTCCGCCTGAGTTCGAGTTCGGCCCGCTTGCGCTCGGTGATGTCGGTCAGGGCACCCGGGAACCGGACGGGCTCCCCGTCCTCGTACTCCACGTGGCCGCGGGCGACGACCCAGCGGTACTCCCCGTCGGCGTTCTCGACCCGGTACTCGAGGTGTACCTCCCCGCCCGTCTCGACGGCCCGTTCGATCTCGTGTTGGACGCGTTCGCGGTCGTCCTCGTGGATCGCCTCGAGGAAGTTATCGATCGAGACCCCCTCGCGGGCGCGCTCGGGGTCGACGTCGTAGGTCCGCGCGAACGACTCGCTGACGATCATCTCGTCGTCGGGGACGTTCCACTCCCACGTCCCCACGGCGCCGGCCTCGGTCGCGGCCTCGAGGCGGGACTTCACGTCCTCGAGGTAGCGTTCGCGCTCCTTGCGCTCGGTGATGTCCTGTGCCATCGTCATGCCGGCGAACACCTCCCCCCGCTCGTCGGCGATGGGCACTACCCGTACCACCCACTCACGGCCGGCGTACTCCAGTTCGACCGAGCGTTCCTCCCCGCGGAGGGCGGCATCGAACGCCGGTTCGAGTTCGGCGACCGTGTCGGGCGGCCACACGTCGTGGAGCCGAGCCCCCTCGACCTCCTCGTCGCTGACGTCCAGCCGTTCGAAGGCCTGCCCGGCCGCGAGTTCGTAGCGCTTCTCGTCGTCGAACAGGGTGACGATGCCGTTGGGGAACTGCTCGGCCATCGTCCGGTAGCGCTGTTCGGACTTCCGGAGTTCGCGCTCGCGCTCCTTGCGCTCGGTCACGTCGAGCAGGTAGACCGACAGCCCCGTCTCGGAGGGGTAGACGTTCACCTCCGCCCAGATCCCGAGGGGTTCGAAGTAGTGCTCGAACGAGGCCGGCTCCTGACTCGACAGGGCGTGTTGGAACTCCTCGTAGAGTTCGGTTGCGTCGGGCAGCACCCGCCACATGGCCGTCCCCTCCAACTCCCCCCGCGAGTAGCCGAGCAGTTGTTCGGCTCGCTCGTTGACGTGGGTGAACCGGAACGACTCGTCGACCGCGTAGAACGCGTCGGAGATCCGCCCCGTGATGCGTTCGAGTTCCGTCTCCAGTTCCCGCTTCCGGCGGTGCCGGTCGGTCATGTCCCGGGTGACCTTGAGGTAGCCACGATGGGTGCCGTCGTCGTCGCGAACGGCGGTGATCGTGACGTTCGCCCAGAACCGGCTGCCGTCCTTTCGCACGCGCCAGCCCTCCTCCTCGATGGACCCCTGTCGCGTCGCCCGTTCGAGGTTCTGTTCGGGAACCCCGGCCTCGCGGTCCGCCTCGGTGTAGAACCGCTCGATGGACTCCCCGAGGACCTCGGCGGACTCGTAGCCCTTGATCTCGCGGGCGCCCTCGTTCCAACTGACGATCCGTCCGTCCGGGTCGAGTCGGAAGATGGCGTACTCCCCGACGGCGTCGACGAGCGAGCGGAACTGCTCCTCGGCGTCCCGGAGGCTTCCCTCAGAGCGCTTGCGATCGGTGATGTCGTAGTACAGTTCGACGCGGCCGCCGGCGTACTGACCCGAGGTGATCGGCTTGCTGTGCTGTTCGACCCAGCGCTCCTCGCGGCCGTCGCCCGCGGTGACGTGCCACTCGAACTCCTCGAGGCCGTCGTCGTCGTCGTAGGCCGCGAGCATCGTCTCGACGAACTCCTCACCGTCGTCGACGCGCTCGGCCATCTGCTTCTCGACGACCTCGCGTTTGTCCCGGCCGATCAGGCGCTCGGGGTCGAGGCCGAAGTAGCGGTTCACGGTGCTGTCGGCCCAGACCACTCGGTGGTTCTCGTCGAGGACGAACACGCCGATGTCGGCCTCGTCGATCACGTCGGTGATGGAGTCGGGCGGCGTCAGGTCGGCGTCCATCGATGCCCGGTCGGCTCCCGACACCTCGCGTACGACGCCGACGTGGCCGTCAGCCGTCGGCGTCGGGTGTACCTCACAGGGGACGGTCCCGTCCTCGGTCTCTAACCCGGCACTTACCAGGGTTCCACCGATCCCGACACTCGCGGCCTCGATCCGCTCACGGTCGGTCTCACCGAACAGCGTGGAGAGATCGGTACCACGCAGTCGCTCGCTGGTAGTCCCGACGAGCGACGCGAAGGCGTCGTTGCTCTCGACGAGTCGCCCGTCGTCGTCGGCACGATATATCCCGTCACCGACCGCCTCGAGGAGTGGCGAGTTCGATCGGTTGTCGTCGGATGGCTCGGCTGGCTCGCTCCCGGGATCTACCGGGTCGCTCATACGTGGATGACTAGTACTGGAACCCGATAAACGCTCCGCGGTATCAGACGACGCCTCGCAGCAGCGAGCCGAACGGCGGGAGGAACAGCCCGATGGCCAGCGCGAGCCAGAGTGGCTGGCCCATCGAGAGCGCCGGCCCGAGCGTCCCCGCGAGCGCGAACGCGGCGAGGAAGCCACCGACGGCTACCGAGCCCAGCGCGAGACCCGCGACGACCCCCCGCACAACTGACCGCTGAGGGAGTGCGACCAGCGCCCCGGCGACCAGCAGCCCCGCCCAGTGGCCGAGCGCGAGCGCGAGGCCGACGACGGCCGCGAGCGCGGTCGCCGCGAGGCGCCGGCGGTCGTCCGCCCGGAGTTCGGCGAGGAACGTCGGCGTCATCGGTCCGCCCCCGTGAACCGCAGGTCGACGCCGTCCGGCGCCGTCCGCGTCATCGGCTTGTACTCGCCGTCGGCCCAGAGCGACAGCTGATCGTCGTAGTGCGGCGAGAAGTACGCCCCCGAGTTGCCGCCGGGGAGCACCGCCCGGGAGTCGCCGTCGAACGTCGCGACCATCCGCCAACTCGAGCCGGTCGAGGCCTCGCTGTGGAAGTTCCGAACCGACCCCGCGGAGCCGGCGGTCGGGAGCTGTTCGTAGTTGAGGAACGGCTGGTCGAACGGGTGGGCGAACCGGACCCGGTTCCAGTCGCCGTAGCGCTCCCAGCCCTCGGCGTCGATGCGGGCGCGGCTCTTGGCCATCGCGTCGGCCGCGGCGGCGCCCCGGTCGCCGTCGAACCACTCGCTGTCGGGTGGCAGGCTCCCGAGCACCCAGTCGTTCGGGCGGGAGAACCCCGCCGGCAGCCCCGCGTCCTCGAACGCCTCGCCGAACGTCCGTTCGCGGAAATCGCGGAGCCACTGGTCGAACAGCAGCGGTTCGGCGTCGCCGGGACGGGTCTCGCCGTCCCACTCCAGCAGCGACGCGGCGGTCGGCGCGTCGAGGTCCTCCCCGCTGCCGTCCGCGCCCGCCTCAACGGCGTCCGCGATGATCGGTCGGAACAGGTCGTAGCGCCCGTCGACGGTGTCCAACTGCAGGTCGCGGTTGAACGCGGCGTCCATCGGCTCGCCGCTCTCAGCACGGGCGTCGAGGCGGTCGTAGATTCGCGTCCCGCGGAACGGCGGCGCGTACCCCCCCGAGAGGTAGTGTTCCGGGTCGTCCGTGATCCGTTGGTTCGCCGTGGCGAGGTAGTCGGGGTTCCGCACGCCGGGTTTCTCCTCGAAGGGGACGAACCCCTCCCACGAGGACTCGCCGTAGGGGCTGTAGCCCGGCCCCCACTCGCCCTCGCGGGCCGAGCCGTCGAACACCCGAGTTCCCGCAACTGGCTCCCCGTCGGTGGTGCGGATCGGGATCTGGCCCGTGACCCAGTAGTAGGTGTTCCCGTCCCGGTCGGCGTAGACGAAACACTGGGTCGGCTCGTCGAACGTCCGGATGGCCGCTTCGGCGTCGTCAACGCCGCCCGAGCGGTTCAGGTCGTGGACCGCCTCGACGGTCCGGGTGGCCGAGAGTCCAGTCCACGCTACCCCGAGTTCGTCGGCGCTCTCGAAGCCGTCGCCGTCGGGGTAGCCCGTCAGGACGGCGCCGTGGACCGAGCGCTTGACCTCGATTTCGCGGTCCTCGCCGCCGGCGACTTCGACCGTCTCGGTGCTGCTCTCGAACTCCCGGGTCCCCTCGCCGTACCGGTAGCTCGACCCCCCGTCGCTCGTCTCGTAGCTGTAGAAGTCGATCACGTCCGCGCCGGCGTTGGTGAACCCCCACGCCCCGGCCGCGTTCTGCCCGATGATGACGAAGGGGACGCCCGGGAACGAGACGCCGCGGGCGTCCGACGCCGGCGTGGCGACGTGCTGTTCGTACCAGACCGGCGGCACCGATAGCTGGAGGTGCGGGTCGTTCGCGACGATCGGGTCGCCCGAGGCGGTGTGCTCGCCCGAGACCACCCACGAGTTCGACCCGATCCCGGGTTCGGACTCGAAGGCGTCGAGCCATGAGACGAGGCCGGGGGCCGGCGCTGTGGCGTCGGGCCCGTCCATCGAGGGCGTCGACGCCCCGCCGCCGTTCCGAACGATCGGCGTGTCGTGATCCAGTATCCGCGGGTAGAGCGTTTCGGCCGCGCCCTCACCCAGTCGGTCCCGGGCGAGCGCGCGCCGGAGCGTCCGGAACGACCCCGTGAGCGACCACGAGATCTGTTTCTCGACGAGCATCGTCGCCGTGGGTGTCCAGGGCTCGGGGTCGAACTCCAGCAGGCCGTACTCCACCGGCGTCGGTTCGGCCACACGGGCGGCCTCGACGCCGTCGACGTAGGCCTCGACGGCGTCGCCGGTCTCGGTTCCCTCGGCGCGTTCCCACGTCGCCTCGGCGGCGGCTTCGAAGTCCATCTGTCGGTGGAACGTGTCCGAGTCCACCGTCGAGGCGCCGACGACCGCCGAGAGCCGGCCGGCCATCAGCCGCCGGTAGAGGTCCATCTGGAAGAAGCGGTCGGCGCCGTGGCAGTAGCCGACGGCGTAGTACGCTGCCCGCTCGTCGTCGCTCTCGACGTGCGGGACGCCGTAGTCGTCGTAGCGCACCGTCGCCGGCCCGTACGGGCTCGATAGCTCGTCGGGGACGCTCCCGGTCGCAGCGCCCCAAACCGACCCGGAGCCCGGGGCGAACCGCCGTAAGTACGACCGCGCCTCCGTCAGCGCCATCCCGCCGACGCCGGCCCCGAGGACCGCGGAGAGCACCGCCCGCCGTGTCGTCTCCTCAACCATAAGCCGTACAGAACGCGGGGACCCTCGTAAAGTTTGTCCGAGAACTGACTGCTCGGGCCGGCCGGGGATCGGCGGCTACTGGATGCGGTAGCGCAGCAGCGCCGCGATGCCGCC
The DNA here is from genome assembly GCF_026616205.1 of Halolamina litorea. Lineage (NCBI taxonomy): Archaea > Methanobacteriati > Methanobacteriota > Halobacteria > Halobacteriales > Haloferacaceae > Halolamina > Halolamina litorea. The sequence continues at coordinate 1,935,260 of NZ_JANHGR010000001.1, read as the reverse complement.
GAGGTTCGAGAGCTGTTCGCCGGGGGCGAACTCCGAGGAGAACACCACCACGTCGCCGCCCTTCTGTTCGACGGTCTCGATGATCTCGTTGGCGTCTCGCTCCCAGTCGCCCTCGTCCTGTCGCTCCGAGCGGAGCCGTTCGTCGACGACCAGCAGCGTCTCGACGGCGCCGAACTCCGCGGCCTCGTAGGTCTCCTCGACGCCGTAGGTCGCCTCCGCGCCGGTCGCCATCCGCTCGGTGAGTTCGTCGATCAGTTCGCTCTCGCGGGCGATCCGGGTCTGGTCCTGCACGTCCTCCACGGCGCCGCGCTTGAGCACCTCGTGGACGCCACGGTCGCCGGCGCCGGAGGTGTCGACGGTGGTCGTGATCTTCTCGGCCACGTCGGGGTACTCCTCCTCCAAGTAGTCGAGGGCGTCGCGCTTGGTGAAGCCCGGGCCCGCCATGATGATCGCCTCGGCGTCGACGTGCTGGAGCGCCGAGCCGAGTTCCTCGAACAGTCGGTCCCGGGGCTGGGCGTACTCGCCCTTCCCGGTCGGCGCCGTCAGGGAGACGTACTCGTCGGTGCCGTACTGCTGGACGGTGTGAACGTAGGCTTCGCCCTCCTCGACGGTGACGATGGCGACGTCGGGCGCGTCGGTTGCCTCGGCGGCCTCCTCGATCCGGTCGCGCTGGTCGGGCTTGAGGTACTTCTCGATCGTCAGTTCCTCGTGGGTCTCGACGTTGATCGTGTGGTGGAGGCCGATCTGGTCCTCCATCGAACAGTCCTCGATCACGCCGCCGACCCGGAGTCGGTTGGCGAACCGGGCGAACTCCACGTCCTCGACTTCGAGGGTGACGTGGAGGTGTTCGCGCTCGCCGCCGGTGTCGCGCATCTGGTCGTCGTTGCGCTGGATCCGGCGGGTGGTGTCGCCCTCGACCAGGTCTCCCGGTTCGAGGACGTGTGAGAGGTGCCAGAGGTCGTCGACGGTCTCGGGGACGAGAGTCACCCGGTCACGGCCCTCCATCCCGTGACCGCGCTGGACGATTCGCATACCCGGTCTGGGGCCGCGGGGGTCACGTCTCTTTCCCTCTGGACCGCCGGCGCCGACGCGGCGCGGGGAGAGCGCGCCGATCAGGCTCGGCTCACGCGCGGGTGGAAGAAGCGAACCAGCCGGTCGAACTCGTCGACGACCGCGGCGACGGTGCCGCGGTCGAACGTGTCGAACTGGTGGACCGCCTCGAAGCCGTCGTAGGTGGGGGAGACCTCGTAGCCGAGTTCTGTCTCGATGGCCCCCTCGTTCTCCCGGATCAGCGCCCGCATGCGCTCTTTCTCGGCCTCGCTCCCGCCGTAGATGTTCACTTCGAAGCCGACGGTCCCGTCGGACTCGACCCGGAGCCGGTAGCGCAGCACGCCGCCGGCGTAGGCCGATTCGTCGGGCCGGACCAACAGTTCGTTCCCCCGCTCGACGGAGACGAGGTCGCCGGGATCGGTCTCGAACGTCCCGACGAGGCGCTCGCTCACGCCGTCGGCGACCGCCGAGAGCAGTTCCGGGAGTTCGATCGGCTCGTCGTCGGCTGTGGCCGCCTCCTTACTCCCCGCGTCCCCGTCGCCCCCCTCGTCCGTGTCGGCCGGTTCGGACGCCGCGGGCGTCTCGTGGTCGTCGGCGGTCGACGCCGCGCTCGCGCCCGCGACCCACTGTTCAGTTCCGGTCCCGTCGGCCGCAGTCTCGACGCCGTCGTCGGTGTCGTCGTCGCCCTCGAACCGCACGAGGAACTCCCCGCTTGTCGGGTCGCCGAACGCCTCGACGTGGACCGGATCAACCGACAGTTCCCGGTCGCTGAGGAAGGCGGCCAGGTCCAGCGCGTCGTCGGCGAAGCGGCCGCCGAGCAGGCGCACCCGCTGGTCGTCGTTGAACGATCCGGGCGCGAGCGGCTCCCGGCCGAAGTAGTCGGCGTGGGCCTCACGGAGGCCCTCGCCGTCGAACTCGGCGTCGAGTTCGTCGTAGCCCCGGTCGGCGACCGCGCTGGCGCGCTGGAGCGCGTCGGTGACGACCCCGCTGCCCACTTCGCCGTCGGCGGCGCCGAGGACCACGGCCGTCCCCGCGGCGTCGAGGGCCAGCGCCGTCGCGGTGCCGTCGCCGACTTTGCTGGTCACGAAGAACACGTCTTCGGCGCCCAGTTCCCCCCCGGGTCCGCGGAGCAGGGCGCCCGCCAGCCCCTCGGTCTCCCCGGGTTCGAGTGGCTGTACCGCCACGAGTCCCGACTCGCTGGTGCGATAGAGGTTCATGGGCAACACACAGCCAGCGACCACGTGAAGGTTACGCAGCGACTACGGCGGTACGAGGAGCCTACTGGCGAGTATAACCGGCCTACTTCCGAGCCGGAATCCGCCGAAGCCGACAAGAAAGCTTATACCGAGCCCGCAGGTACGGGCAGGTGGACGCCGGCACGGCGCCTGGGTAGGGGTACTTCGGTGCCACGCCGGCCCACTCATCTTCGCAGTATTCACGTCCCCCAGCGACGCCTATCCCCCATGGAGTTCCACGTCTGGGAGCCGGTCTACGAGCGAATCCTCGCGGACTTCGGCTTCGACCGGGCGGCCGACGAGCGCGCACGCGACCGGCTGGCGTCGATGGTCGAGCCGTTCGAGTTCGATACCCTCCCCGACTTCGACGGGGCGACCGTCGCCGTCGCCGGTGCCGGCCCGACCCTCGCTGGGGAAGCCGAGCGTGCCGCCGGCGCCGACTTCGTCGTCGCGGCGTCCAGCGCGACAGCCACGCTTCACGACGCCGGCGTCGACGTGGACCTCGCGGTGACGGATTTGGACGGCACGCCCGAACGGGTCGCGGCGATGAGCCACGAGGGGCTTCCGGTGGCGGTCCACGCCCACGGCGACAACCTCGACGCGCTGGAGCGCTGGGTGCCCGAGATCGCCGGCGAGCGCCTGTTACCGACGACACAGGCCGAGCCGACCGGGGCGGTGCGGAACTTCGGCGGCTTCACCGACGGCGACCGGGCGGCCTTTCTCGCCGACGCGCTGGGCGCCGAGCGGCTCACCTTTCCGGGCTGGAGCTTTGACGACCCCGACGTGGGGGAGATGAAGGCCAGGAAGCTCCGCTGGGCCGAGCGACTGCTCTACTGGCTAGAGACCAGACGCGAGGAACGCTTCGGCGTGCTCGACGGCCGGCGAGAAAGGCTCGAACTGCCGTAGCTACGGGTCCAGTTCGGCGACGAGCGCGGCGACGCCCCCATCGGCGATGCAGTCCTCGACCCACTCCTCGCGGTAGCCGGCGACCGATACCGCGTAGTCGCGCCAGAACTCCTCGTCGAACTCGGCGTCCTCGGGCACGTCGGCCAGTTCGTCGTCGGTCGGCGGCGGGACGGACATGGTTCGAAGAAGGGGCGGCTGGGGCTTCAGTCCCGCGGCCGTCGGCGGTCGTCCGTCGCCGATCAGGCGTCCAGCAGGTCGCTCCCGCCCGGTGGCAGGAACTCCTGAATGCGGTCGGCGCTGGCGATCTTGCGGACGAACGACTCGTCGACGAATCGGTCCTTGAACTCGCGGTAACACTTCACGGCGGCGTCGTTCTGGGCGAACTTCCCGGGTTCGAGCGTGATCGTCGTCTCGGCGTTCGGCTCGATCGCGCTCGGCGGGCCGCCGATCACGCGGGTCTCGTCCTCGCAGGTGATCCCCACCGCGACCCGGCAGGCCATGTCGCGGAAGTACTCCCGGTCGCCCCGGATGGCGAACCCACCCTTCTCCAGATACTCCCCCGACTCGGGGGTCTTGCTCACCTGATCAGGCTCGACCATGTAGGCGTCGCCGGCGCCGCGGCCGTCCTTCCAGACCGAGGAGTACGCGACGGCGAACTGTGCGGCCTCGTTCAGGCTCGACTCCGGCCAGTCGACCGGGCTGGAGGGTTCGGAGGGGCCGCTGGCTTTGAGCACCGTCACCGGGCCGCCGTGGGCCTGCGTGTGGAAGAAGCGGTCGTGCTTGTTGAGGTACTTCTTCACCAGCGCCTCGTTCTGGTCGGCGTTGCGCCCGCCGATGACGAGGTAGCCGTCGCTGGTGTGGAACCACCGGAACTCCTCGTACCAGTGTTCGGGCTGGCGGATCGGGATGTTCTCCCGGGTCAGCCAGTCGATGTCCTCCTGTTTGCCTTCCTCCGGTTCCGGCTCGGGTTCGGGTTCTTCCTCCCACTCCTCGCGACGAGCCTTCGCGGCCTCCAAGCGCTCGCGGGTGTCGGAGATGGCCTCGCGGGCGCCCTCCTTCTTGCCCTCGACGCGCTTTGCCTCCTGATAGAGGCGGTCGGCGTTCTTCTCGACGCCCGTCGTCGCGTCGAGGGTGATCCGCTCGTCGTCCACCTCGACGGTCACGGTCCCCTCGGCGCCGTCCACGTCGACGACGGCCTCGGCGGCCGGGATGCCCTGTTCGGCGCCGGCTTCCAGCGTCTCCTGGATGTCGGCCCACGAGGTCCCCTGCTCGCGGGCGCCCTGTACCGTCGAGAGCACCTCGTCGATCAGGTCGTAGCGGGCGTAACAGATCTCGGCTTTGCTGCGGAGTTCCTCGGCCTCCTCCTCGAACCCCTGGATGGCGCCCTCCTGCTGTTCGATGATGCGTTTCTGCTTCTCGATTTCGGCCTCGAAGTCGGGGCGCTCGCGCCCGCCTCCCTCGTCCTCGCGGCGCTCCTGTGCCTTGAGCCGGAAGAAGTACTCCTCCAGCGCGGCGTTGAACGAGTCGAACGCCCGGCTGGGGAGGTCAGAGCGCTCCTCCAAGGCGACCGGGCTCACGTCGACGACCCTCTCGCGGGCCGTGAGCGGTCGGTCGTCGTCCTCGTCGGTGGCGCCGTCGCCGTCGGGCTCGACGTAGACGCGCGGGTCGAACTGGCCGCTCCGGAGCGCGTCGGCGAGGTCCATTAGCTCGCGGTGGATCGCGCGGTACTCCTCCTCGCCGGCGTCGCCGATGGGCATGGCCTTCTCGACGCCCGCGCGGCGACAGAGCTCCTCGCCCCAGAAGCCGCCGAGGTTGAGTTGGGTCGCCACCGTCCGCACCACGTCGGTGTCGGACTGCTCCATGCGGGCCTCGAACGCCTCGTAGCTCACTTCCAGCGGGTTCAGCCGGGACTGGGGGAACTCGTACTGGCTTCCCGGGGCGACGGTGCGTGACTTCAGCCGCACCGTCTCCATCGACCGGACGACCTCGCCGTTCTCGTCGAGGACGGCGACGTTGCCGTCGCCGAACAGTTCGACGACGAGGGTGGTGTTCTGGTCCGGCCGCTCGAACTCGAAGACGAGGATGCGGTCGAACTCGTACTGCTCGACGGAGACGAGGTCTGCGCTCTCCAAGCGCCCGCGAAGCATCATCGCGAACTCCGGGGGCCGCCCCGGCGCGTCAGGCACGCGCGCGGGGTCGGCGACGTGGGCCTGTTTGTACTCGCCCACCTCGATCAGGAGTTCGACGCGACCCCGGTCGAAGTCCCGGAGTTTCAGCCGCAGCAGATCCTCGTCGTAGAGATACGCCTTGTCGAGCTTGGCCCCCTCGTAGCGGGAGAGCTCGGTTGCGAGCGCCGCGAGGTCGACGCTCGACAGTTCGCGTTTCGGCTCCATGCGCCGGATTTCTCGGCCGATCGGGAAGGGCGTTCCGCTCGGCGGTTGACGGTCACCGCCGATCCGCCCCCGCTCGGCGGTTGACGGTCACCGCCGATCCGCCCCCGCTCGGCGACGCGACGACCGCAGCCGAGCCAGCCCCGCACCGGCGGCGAAGCCGACGACCCCGACCGCAAGCGAGGAGAACGGGCCGGCGGCGAGCACCCACAGCGCGGCGTCGCCGGGGTCCTGTAGCTCGAAGGCGATGGCGGGCGCGTAGAAGCCGACGCCGACCCCCGAGGAGAGCGCGACCGAGACGAACAGCCCATCGTTGACGTAGGCGGCGGCCGCCGCCACGCCGAACATGGCGACGGCGAGGCCGGCCGTGACGACGGGTCCGGTCAGCGAGACCGTCCCCATGTACCGAACGGGGAGGTACGCCAACAGGGCGAGCACGAACAGTCCGCCGGCGACACGGAGCAGTCGAGTCGACAGCACGGGGTCGCGGCCGAACAGGAGCCGATCGACCTCGTCGCGCGGTGGCATGATCGTCGACTGCGCCCGGCCGAAGGTTAGGCGTTTCGGAGCGGCCGACGCCGTCGGAGCAGTCGTCCGATGCGCGCCTCCATCGCCGGATCGACCAGTCGCCCGACCCGCCCGGCGATCGCCTGATCGGTCAGTCACCCGGCCCGGCCGTCGCTTCCCGACGGAGCGTCGCCCCCGCGTCGCCGGCGACCTCCCGCTGGGGGAACGGGATGTCGATGCCCGCGTCGTCGAACGCGCGCTTCAGGGCGCTGATGACCACCGCGCGGGTCCCCCATTCCGGCGCGCCGAGGGGTTGTCGATCCAGAACCGGAACCGAAGGACGACCGCGGAGTCGCAGAACTCCCCCTCGATCACCGCCGGAGAGGGATCTCGAGGACGTTCTCGGCCGACCGGACGGCATCTAGTGCGGTTTCCGCGGCCTGTAGTAGGTACGCAGCGTAGTCGACGCCCTCCGGCGAACTACCGCTCGCGCTCGACCGACCGCTCCCTCGATCGGTCCTCGACGTCCTCTAACGTCTCCGTCGAGAGCAGTCGCTCCAGTTTGCGCTCGAACTGCTCGTCGGTCAACTCCCCCTCGGCGTAGCGCCGGCGGAGCGCTTCCAGCGCGGTCTCGCCGTCGCCGTCGCCGTCGCCGTCGTCGGCGCCAGCCGACTGCTCGGCGCGCTCACGCCCCCAGTTCTCGCCCACCCACTCGTCGAGGTCGTCCTCGTCGTCGCCGAACAGCATCGCCGTGATCGGGACGATCGCCACGTAGCCGACGAGCAGCGCCGCCAGCCACCAGTCCTGCCCGGTGAACATGGCGCCGAGCCAGACCGTAGTGACGAGCGTGCTCACGATACCGACGGCGTTCTCCCGGAACCGCTGGGCTACCGAGTCGCTCTCGCCCGCACGCGAATCGCTCATGCCCAGTCGTTGGCGCTACCCGGGCAAAAAACACCCCCGATCAGAGTCGCTTCGAGACGTAGGGACCGTCCTGGTGGTAGCCCAGCTTCTCGCGGTAGTACTCCCGGACGCCGATCCCCGAGATGATGCTCAGCTTCCCGTAGCCGGCCTCGTTGGCTTGCCGCTCGGCCTCCCGGACGAGGCGCTTGCCGTAGCCGCGGTGCTGCCACTCCTTCCCGCCGTCGGCGTCGCCGTCGAACGTCGCCTCAGAGCCGTAGACGTGCAGTTCCCGCACGAGGGCGGCGTCCTGCAGCTCCCGGCGCACCGGGTCGTTGGGGAACCGCAGCCGGCAGAAGCCGATCAGCAGGTCCCGAACGGGGTCCTCGAAGGAGATGAAGCGCTCGGTGCCCCCGCCGGCCTCGTACTCCATAGTGTCCAGGGTGATCTCGGCGGGATCCGGGTCCTCGTCGTTGTGGCCGACCTCGCGGGCACGGATGTCCCGTATCTGGTAGCCCTTCTCCTCGGCGCGCTGTTGGGCGAGCTGCCGGAGGTTCGACTTCCAGACGCCGCCCTCGATGAAGTCCGCGGGGATGTCCCGCTGGACGCGCTGGAGCCGGCAGTACTTCGGGATCTCGTTCATCGCGTCGGCGACCACGTCGGCGGCGGTCTCGTTGTCGAGCGGGTCGAAGTCCTCCCGCTTCCACATGTCGTACACCCGGGTGCCCTCGACGACGAGCGTGGGGTAGATCTTGAGGTAGTCCGGGCGCCACTGCGGCGAGTCGAACAGCTGGCGGAAGTCCTCGCGGCACATCTCCTGGCTCATGCCGGGCTGGCCGGGCATCATGTGGAAGCCGACCTTGAACGCCGAGTCCCGCAGGCGGCGGTTGGCGTCGATGGAGGCCTGTGTGCCGTGGCCGCGGTGCATCTCGCGGTTGATCCGCTCGTAGGTCGTCTGGACCCCGACCTCGACCTTCGTGCCGCCCAAATCGAGCATGCGGTCGATCTGCTCGGGATCGCACCAGTCGGGCTTGGTCTCGAAGGTGATCCCCGTCACGCGGATGTCGCCGGTCTCGTTCCGGGCGATCACGTCCTCGAGGTACTCGAAGGACTGGTCGTCGCGGGGCTCGGCGAAGCTTTCCGTCTGGCTGGGGTTCGGGTCCGAATCGAGGTCGTACTCGTTCATGGCCTGCAGCGCGCGCTTGACGAACCACTCCTGATAGTCGTGGCTCCGGGCGGTCATGGTGCCGCCCATCAGGATCAGTTCGGCCTTGTCGACGGGGTGGCCGATCGCGCGGAGCTGTTCGAGGCGGAGGGTGACCTGTCCGTAGGGGTCGTAGTCGTTCTGCTCGCCGCGGGCCGCCGCCGGCTCGTGGCCGGTGTAGGACTGCGCCGAGGAGAACTCCGAGGCCGGCCCGCCGGGACAGTAGAGACACTTCCCGTGGGGACAGAGGTGCGGCGAGGTCATGATGGCGATGGGCGAGACGCCCGACGCGGTCCGGACGGGCTTGCGTCGGACGACCTCCTTCACGTCGTCCCGTCGGTCGTCGGGAGCGTAGCTCAGGATGTCGCCGTTGGTGGGCACCTTCGGCGCGCCGGTGTCGCTGCAGACCTCCCGTTTGGCGGCTTCGAGGTCGTCGCGTTCGAGGCCGTCCTCGATGATGCGGCGGCAGAGTTCCTCACAGGCGTCGGCGAAGGCCGGGGGGTCGCCGTCGGTGGCGGCGTCCGTGCTCATTGGTGTTGGTTGGGTGGTTTTTGGGGTTAAGGGTTGCGAGGCGGGGAAACCCGACCGACAGTGAGTGGAAACCGCCTCGGTAGGGAAACGTCGCGTGCGACTCGTCGGTGACTGCTAAGCGGACAGGACCGCGGAGCGAGCATGAGCACTTGTGGCCCCACAGCTACCGGACAACGGCCACACCCTCCCCAACCGGCTCGCTCCCTACAGTCCCTCGCCCCTCGCGCTCCTTCGCGGCCGGAGCCGCTCGCGCTTCGCGCCACCGCCGTTGCGGTGGCGGTGGACGCCTCGCGCTCGCAAGCGGTCGGCGAGCGCGGGGGGAGTAGCGGGGACTCTTTTCCAGCGCCGGACCCGCGTATCCGGCGCTTTGCGGTCCAAGAGGTCACGCATCGAGGCGCTGTTGCTGTTGCAGTCGTCACCGATCGCGGCGCTATCGCAGTCTCAGTAGCTGAACCCAGAAGCAACTACCGAGCGGACGAAAACCGCAGAAACCGGCACGCAGGGGTCGGCGTCTCAGTCGAACTGCTCGACGACGGCGCCGACGACGGCGATCTCGACTTCCTCGCGGGCACCCGAGAGGAACTCGATGCGCCCCTCGCGCAGGCCCGCGGCCGTGAGGCCGGCGCCCGGCGCGTTCGAGGCCGCCTCGCGGGCGACCTCGCGCAGGTCGATGTCCGCGTCCGCGCGGACCCAAAGTTCGTCCATCGCGACGCCGATCGTCACGCTCGCGTCGCCGCGGCGGTGGAGTTCGTCCAGTAGGAGCGAACTCGGCGGGAAGTCGTACTTGTGGGTGTACGAATCCGTATCGAGCACGGCGACCTCGATCCCGTCGGTCTCGCTGGTCTCGAAGTTCGCCTCGGCGGTCTCGACCTCGGTATCCATCTTCTCGCGGAACTGGGTGGCGATGTGACCTGCGAGCGTCTCGGACTCGGCGGCGTCCTCCGGCGCGCCGGCGGCGATGGCCTCGACGGACTCGCCGAACAGCAGGTCGCCGACCAGTTCGCGCTTCTCGTCGTAGGACTGGTAGAACGCCTCCAGTGCGACGGCCTCACGGAGTTCCGTCACGGCCTCGGCGTCGAAGCCGGCCTCGCTGGCGGCGTCGACGTAGGCCTCGGGGGTGTCCTGCCAGTAGCTGACCGCCGGCAGGTGGGCGATCTCCTCGCGGACCTCGGGGGTGACCGTCGAGGCCAGCGACGAGGCGAGCGCGCCCGTCGAGAGGCCGTCGGCGGCCGGGTTGACCAGCACCTCGGCCGCGTCGGCGATCTCGGGGTCGGCGGGCGCGGCGTCGACGACGACGCGCTGTGCCCCGTAGATGCCCAGCATCTCCAGGCCGTCCTCGCTCTCGACCGTGGAGGCGGTGCCGGCGAGCACGACCAGCGGCAGCTTCTCGTCGTGACGGTCCCGGTCCTGCAGCATCCGGGTCACGTCGTTGGTCGCGTCGTTCATGCCGTACACCGACTCCTCGAGCGGGCGCCGGGTCACGTAGTGGTACTCGGCGTCGCTCTCGGCGTGCTCCTCGCGGACCATCGGGAGGATCGCGCGTTCGAGCGCCACACCGGCGACGTAGCCGTCGGCGGTCGCGGCGTGTCGGACGACGATCGGTCGGGACTCGAGCACGGCGCGGCGGATCGCCTCTGCGGCGTCGAGCAGTTCCTCGCTCGCGGCCGCGACGGCGTCGTCTTCGGCCACCAGCGTCGCCTCGTCGGGGCGGGCGCGCTCGGTCATCGCGTCGGCGAGTCGCCGTTCGACTTCCTCGGCCTCCTCGCCCTCCAGGGCGACCAGCGCCTCGGTCTCGACCTGCAGTTCGTCGTGGCGGAGTTCGACCTCACCGTCCAGTCGGACGATGTCACCGACCTCGATCTCGGGGTAGGCGCGGACGCCCGCCTCGACGAACGCCGCACAGTCGACGACGCCGCTCTCGTCACGGAGTTCGAACACGGTCGGGCCGCCGGTCTGGCGGACACTCACGACCTCGCCCTCGATACGGACTTCCTCGCCGACGCGGTCGGAGAGGTCGCCGATCTCGCGGCGGGTCACGTCCTCGGCTTCGGGTTCGGACTCGGGCTCAGCTTCCGTTTCGGGCTCGGATTCAGCCTTGGCCTCGGGCTCGTCCTCCTCGCTCGCTTCTTCGGGCTCCGCAGCGTCGGTCACCGACTCGTCGTCGGCCGTTTCCGCCGCGGGCTCGTCCGTTTCGGTGGCCTCGTCCGTCGACTCCTCCTCGGAGGTCGTCGCGGCTACGGACTCGCCGTTCCGCTCACGTCCGTTTCCCGCTTCGACCTCCTCACTCCCGTTTCCCTCGTCGTCCTCCGGCAGCTGTTCCTCGGTGCCGTCCTGGATCAGCATCCCGCGGAACTCGCGTTCGGCCTGCCGGATCGAGGAGGTCAGGTCGATGTTGCCGTTGTCACGGACGTTCTTGACTTGGACGAACACGGTGTCTCCCGGCTCCCAATCGAGGCTCTCGAGGCGACCGTCGAGCTCCGAACGGTGGAGCAGGCCGGTCACGCTCGGCGAGAGGTCGATGAACACGCCGAAGTCGGCGTAGCCGTCGACGACGCCGCGGTAGAATCGGTTCTCGACGAGCTGGTCCGGGCTGTCGCCCCGGAACTCGAACACCACGTCTTCCTCGTGCGACTGACAGATGTGGCCCTGGGTATCGGCGCCACAGATAATGCAGTTACCCATTTGTGAGAACCCACACGGTCCGCCCTAAAGGTGTTGTCGAAACGCCCGTATCCGGACTCAGAGCCCGGCGGCCGCGAACCCGCCGAAGCCGTAGCCGAACACCAACGCGGCCGGGACCGCCGCCGCCATCGCCGCCCGCGGCAGCGTCGTTCGGTGCCGGACCGCGGTCCCGACGACCAACAGCCCCGCACCGTACAGACAGCACGCCACCCGGAGCGGCGCCCACGGCACCGCGGTCAGCAGACACGGGGCGGTCGCATAGGCGATGATCTGCACCGTCTCGCTCACGCCCGCCCGGTCCGGGGCCAGCAGCGACAGCCCGACCGTCTCGACCGCCGCCGCGAGGTGGAACGTCGCCGGGGCGAGAAACAGGCCGACGCCCATGAGGACCAACAGCACTCGAACCGGCCCCGTCTCGGGGACGAACGGCGGGATGGCGTCGACGGTCTCGAAGCTCGGGAGGTCGCCCGTCGCCAGGCGCCCGCCGACCGCACCCAGGGCGACGAGTACGCCGAACACCAGCCCGGGCGCCTGATCGGCCGGCGCGATCCCGTTCCGGAAGAACCGCCGCGGTCGGACGATCACCTCCGCCCACGCCCGGGCGAGCGCCCGCGGCCCGCGGTCGCGCCCCCCCTCTGGGTTCTCCACCCACGTCGTCATCGGCGGTCCTCCGGCGTTTCCGTGGCCATCATCAGTCGGTCCGGAGGGTGTGACAGTTCCGACACCGTGCCTCGTAAGACTCCTCGGCGCCGACGACGATGGTCGGGTCGTCGATGTGTGCCGGCTCACCGTCGACCAGCCGTTGGTTCCGGGTCGCCGGCTCGCCACACTCCGTACAGATCGCCCGGAGCTTATCGACGTACTCGGCGATGGCCATCAGCTCCGGCAGCGGCGTGAACGGCTCGCCGCGGAACGTGATGTCCGTCCCCGAGACGATAACGCGCCGGCCGTCGTTGGCGAGGACGTTACAGACGTTGACGAGGTCCTTATCGAAGAAGTTCGCCTCGTCGATGGCGACGACCTCCTCGCCGTTGAGGTGGTCCTGGATGTCCCAGACGCCCTCGCCGACGTTGTCGATCACCTGTGCCTCCCACTGACGGCCCTCGTGGGAGCCGATGGTGGTCTCGCCGTAGCGGTCGTCGATGGCTGGCGTGAACGCTGCCACGTCCTGTCCCGCGATCTCGGCCCGGCGAAGTCGCCGGAGCAGCTCCTCGGTCTTCCCCGAGAACATCGACCCGGCCACGACCTCGACGAAGCCGCTCCCGGTGATCTCGTGCATGGTCCAACCGGGGCAGGGGAAGGCTAAAGGGTTGCTGAAGCGCCGGCGATCCGCCGGGCGGGGGGCGTAGCCGTTACCCGCTCACCGCGTCGCTCCTCGGCAGGAACACGTCGAGGACGTTTCCCCGGGGCTCGTTCTCCCCGAACCTGAGCTCGCCGCCCAGCGAGTCGACACACCACTGGATGATCCAGAGCCCGACGCCCGAGCCGTGGTACGTGCTGCTCGACTCCACGTCGGCCTCGAGGACCCTGATCTCGCTCTCGGGGATCGGCGGCCCGTTGTCCCGGACCTGGACCTTCCCGTTCTTTCGACCGGTGTCCTCGCTCACGCTCACCGACACGGTCGGGGTGGCCTGATCGTTGTGGACGATCGCGTTCTCGATGGCGTGTTCGATCGCGTACTCGAGTCCTTGGTCGGCGACGACGTGGACGCCCGGCGACGCCTCGTAGCTGAGGTCGACCTCGGGGTACTCCTCTCTGAAATCGGCGACCACCGGCGCCACCAGCTCTCCGAGGTCGACGATCGTTCGTTCGGTTGCGTCGGGCTCGGCGATCTCCTCCAGTTGGCGAACCGAGTCGCTCAGCGTCCCGACCTCGGTGGTGACGTCCATGATCGTCTCGATCTCCTCTTCGAGCGCTTCGTCCTCGATGGCCCGGCTGATCCTGTCGGCGTAGCCCATCAGCACGTTCGCCCGGTTCCGGAGGTTGTGTCGGACGATCCTGCTCAGAAGTCGGAGCCGCTGCTCGCGGGCTCGGTACTCGGTGATGTCCTCGATCTCGGCGACGACGTACTCGACCCCGTCGATGGTTGTCGCGCCGAGGTGGACCCGAATCCAGCGTAGCTCCCCGTTGGCCCGTTGGATCTGCCACTCGAAGCTGCCGGACTCGCCCGTGGCCGCCGTCCGGACACGCGAGACTGCGTCCTGCTGTGTGAACCGCGTCGACGGGGGTGTCAAGTCCCCGATCGACATCCCTCGAAGCCGCTGCCGTGGGCGTCCGTAGAGCTCCGCAGCGGAGCGGTCTACGTCGACGATCCTCCCGGATTCCGGATCGTGGACGACCACGTTGATGTCTAGGTCCGTCACCAGATCGGGGAGATCGACCCCACCATCGTCCATACCGATGTAGTGAGCGAAAAACCGCATATAAACCAGTAAACGGGCAACTCTTTCCTGATGGCGGTTCACTGTCTCGAAAGAACTCGCGTTCGGCTTAACTAAATGTCCTCCACGGCGAACTACTCCCTAGCACGCTCGACCGGTGCGGACAACGGATCGTCGCACCGGGACGGTTGACGGTCACCGTCCGCGGATCATCGTCCGTGGCGGCTGTCAGTCGCCGCCCCGGATCGTCGTCCCCGGCGTGTCGCCGTCCAAGAACGCCCCGATGTCGTCGGGGCCGAACACCGACGCCGGTGCGCCGAGGTCGAGCAGTTCCCGAACCTTCGCCGCCATCCCGCCGGTCACGTCGGCGTCGGCGTCGCTGCCGCCGAGGGCGCCGGCGGCGTCGGCGAAGGCCGTGATCTCGGGGATCACGTCGCCGTCGGTGTCGAGCACGCCCGGCACCGTCGAACAGAGCCCCACGCGGCCCGCCGAAAGCTGTTCGGCGGCCGTCGTCACGATCTCGTCGCCCGAGAGGACCGTGATGCCCTTCCCCTCGGTCGCGATCACGTCGCCGTGGAGGACCGGGACGAACCCCTCCCCGAGCATCGTCGCCACCTGTCCCGTCGGCATGTCGAGGTCCCCCTCGGCGTCCCGGGCGCCCGCAGAGAGCGGGTTGACGGGGAGCGCAGGCACGCCACGCTCGTGGAGTCGGGAGAGCACGAACTGGTTGAGCGTCTTCATCGCGCCGTGAATGGCGATGGCATCGGCGGCGTCGGTGGTCCCCTCGGTAGTGCTCACACCCGCCTCGCTGGCGTGGTGGTGGCCGAAACTCCCGCCGCCGTGGACCACGACCAACCCGGAGACGCTGCCGTTCTCCATCGCGTCGGCGATAGCGTCGGCCGCCGCGTCGAGCGCGTCGCCGTCTAAGGTCTCCGCGCGGTCCTTGTCGGTGATCACCGAGCCGCCGAGTTTGAGGATCGTCGGGTTCATTCGGCCCGCACCCCTTCGGTCGCGAGTTCGGCACGGAAGCTCTCCTCACAGCCGGGGGAGTACGCCAGCGCGCGCTCGGTGGCCTCGCTCGGGTCGAGCGCCACGATACAGCCCCCGCCGCCGGCGCCGGTCAGCTTCGCGCCCGTGGCCTCGGCCTCCCGCGCGGTCCAGACCATCCGGTCCAGCGAGCGCGCGGAGACGCCCAGCGCCGACAGCAGGCCGTGGTTGAAGTCCATCAGGTCGCCGAGTTCCTCGAGGAGTTCGTCGCCCGGCTCACCCCCCGGCTCGGCGTCGGCGAGCAGTCGCTCGCCCTCCCGGGTGAGGTCGCCGATGGTCTCGACGGTGTCAGCGGCGAACTCGTACTCCTCCTTCAGTGCCCGCACGCCGGCCACGAGCTTCCCCGTGTCGCCGGCGCCGCCGTCGTAGCCGATCACCAGCGGGAGTTCGGGGGCCCCGATCGGTCGGGTGTCGTCGCCCTCGACGCGGACGGCGCCGCCCATCGCCGAGCAGTAGGTGTCTGCGCGGGAGGCCTCGCCGTCCTGGACGGCTGCCTCGGCCTGGTAGGCACGGTCGGCCAGCTCCTCGGGTTCGATCGACTCGCCGCGGGAGCGGACCGCGGCGTCGATGGCGGCGACGACGACCGCCGCCGAGGAGCCAAGCCCCCCGCCGAGCGGGATGTCGCTCTCGATAGTCACGTCGAAGCCGGCCTCGGGATCGCCGAGCGCGTCGCGGGCCTGTGCCAGTGCCTCGTCGACGTAGCCCGTCGCCGCAGCCACGAGGTTCGAGGGCACGTCCACGTTGGGGTGGTCGTCGGTGTCGGCGCCCCACTCGACGGTGAAGCCGTCGAGGGTGAGGTCGTCGGACTCCACACGAACGCGGTGGTCGTCCCGCGGCTCGGCGGTCACCCGCGCCCGGCGCTCGATGGCACACGGGACCGCCGGCTCGCCGTACACCACGGCGTGCTCCCCGAACAGGTACACCTTCCCGGGAGCGCTCGAAGTCGTCATGGCCGAACGCTCGCCCTCGATGGTTACAGTCGTTCCGACTGCTACTCGTCGGCGTCGTACGCCCGCGCGTCGCCGCTGACCTGCGGCGCGCCGATGGCCAACACCTCGACGGTCCCCTCGGCGTCCTCGGGGCAGTACGCCCGGTGGGGGCTCTCGGCGTCGGCGGCGAACAGTTCGTCGGCGCCGACGGTGAACGTCTCTTCCGGCGTCTCGACCGCCATCGCCCCCGAGATGACGTAGAACGCCTCCTCCTGTTCCTCGTGGTAGTGGTACCGGAGCGGGATGGTCTCGCCGGGGTCGGCGCTGTAGCGGTTGACGGCGACGTGTTCCAGCCCCGCGGCCTCGGTCAGTCGGCGGAGTTCACAGGGTCGGTCCGGTGTCGGCTCCACGTCCTCGGTCCTGACGGTTCGGTAGCCCATACGGGCCACTTACCCACCGTGTGCAAAAGCTCGTCGCCGGTGGCTCATCGCCACGGGAGAGCCGCCGCTATCGGGCGTTAGAAAGTAGTACGGAAACGGATCAGCGACTCTAGAGCCCCGCCTCGAAGTCGTCGAGGGCGTAGGTGGGCTCGGCGCCGCGGTTGTCGAGCGTCTCGTTGGCCAGCAGCCAGTAGACGACCGACAGCGCACGTCGACCCTTGTTGTTGGTCGGGATGACCAGGTCGACGTTCGAGACGGCGTTGTTCGAGTCACACATGGCGATGACGGGGATGCCGACCGTGATGGCCTCCTTCACCGCCTGTGCGTCGCCGATCGGGTCCGTGACGACCACGACGTCCGGCTCGATGTAGCCGTCGTACTTGGGGTTCGTCAGGGTGCCCGGGATGAACCGACCGGTGCGTGCGCGGGCGCCGATGGCGTCCGCGAACTTCTCGGCCGGGAACCGACCGTACTGCCGCGAGGAGGTGACGAGCACCTGCTCGGGGTCGTAGTTGGAGAGGAACTCCGCAGCCGTTCGGATGCGGCCGTCCGTCTGGCTCACGTCGAGCACGTAGAGGCCGTCGTCACGGACGCGGTGGATGAACCGCTCCATGTCCGCGGTCTTCTGCTGGGTCCCGATGTGGACCCCAGCCGAGAGGTAGTCCTCCACGGGGATGAGGAGGTCGGCCTCCTCGCCCTCGGGCATGACGTTCTCGTCGAACCGGGATTCTGTTTCTGCCTCGTCGTCCGAGGCGGTCTCTGCCGCCGCCTCGGACTCGGCGGCCTCGGCGGCCACCTCCTCCTCGGCGGGTTCTGTCTCGTCGTTCTCGCTTTCGCTCATACAGCGTCCTCCGCGATGCGGATGAGTTCGTTGAGTTTGGCGGTTCGCTCGCCCCCGACGGTGCCCGTCTTGATGAACGGGGCCCCCGTCGCGACGGCGAGGTGTGCGATCGTCGTGTCCTCGGTCTCCCCCGAGCGGTGGGAGATCACGGGCGTGAACCCGTTGCGGGTCGCGGTCTCGATGGCGTCGACCGCCAGCGAGAGCGTCCCGATCTGGTTGGGCTTGATCAGGATGCTGTTGCCAGCGCCCTGCTCGATGCCCGTTTCGAGTCGCTCGGTGTTGGTGACGAACAGGTCGTCGCCACACAGCAGCGTCTCGCTACCCACACGCTCGGTCAGCGCCGCGAACCCGTCGAAGTCGTTCTCCTCGACGGGGTCCTCGACGTAGGCCAGATCGTACTCGCGGACCAACTCAGCCACGTAGTCGATCTGTTCCTCGGGCGTTCGGCTCGTCTCGCCGTACTGGTAGGCGTCGCCGTCCCAGAGCTCCGAGGCGGCGATGTCGAGACCGAACTGGATATCGAACCCGACGTCCTCGGCGACCCGTTCGCAGGCGGCCGCAACGATCTCGAACGCTTCCGCGTCGTCGATCGCCGGCGCCCACGCGCCCTCGTCACCTTTGGCGGCGGGGATGCCACGCTCGGTGAGGATCTCGCCGACGGTCTCGTGGACCGCGGCGTTGGCGAAGACGGCCTCCGACACGGAGGGCGCCCCCACGGGTGCTGCGAGGAACTCCTGAATGTGGGTCGCGTCGGCGGCGTGTTCGCCGCCGCCCACGACGTTACCCAGCGGCACGGGGAAGTTCTCCCCGCGGAACGCGCCGCCGAGGTGTTGATACAGCGGCGCCCCGAGCACGTCGGCGCCGGCCTTGGCGGCGGCCATCGAGATGGCGACCGCGCTGTTGGCGCCGATCTCCGAGAAGTTCTCGGTGCCGTCGGCACCGCGGAGCGCGGCGTCGACCTCGCGCTGGTTCCCCGCGTGGGCCGTCTCCACGAGTCGGGGGACCGCGTGCTTCCGGGCCGCGGCGATCGCTTCGCCGGGTGGGAGCTCGATGGCCTCGTGCTCGCCGGTACTGGCCCCGGATGGGGCTGCCGCGCGGCCGAAGCCGCCCGACGCCGTCAGCACGTCGGCCTCGACCGTGGGGTTGCCACGGGAGTCGAGCACGCGCCGGAGCGAGACGCCGCTGATTCGCGTCATTTGCCCTCCCGTCGAACGGTGAAGGGCAGGACGCCCGCGTCGTACTCCTCAGCCGCGATGAGGTACGGCTCGGTCGTCCCTGTCTCCACCAGCACCGGCGCGCCGTAGGACAACTGCAGCGCTCGGGCGCCGATGATGCGGGCCTTCTCGTACCGATTGAACTCCGTGCTCATTGGTAGGGGGAGACCACGTCCACCAGATCGCGGTGGCTGATCATCATCCGCCGGCAGCAGTGGCGGGTGACGCCGAGTTCGTCGAGGACCTCTGCGGGGTCCTCGTCGCCCTCACGACCGCGTTCCTGGAACTCTTCCCAGTGTTCACCGATGACGTTGCCGCACGTGAAACACCGGACGGGTATCATCATGGGTGGATCACCTCAGCGGTAGGACTTCTGGTAGCGAGCACGCGCGCCGGGCCCGCCCCACTTCTTCGGCTCGGACTGCCGGGAGTCGTTGACCAGCAGCGAGCGGTCGAACTCCATGTAGGCATCGCGGAGCTCGGCGTCCTGCAGGTGCTGGACCAGCCCACGCGCGATGGCGGTGCGGGCGGCGTCAGCCTGCCCGGCGAACCCACCGCCGGAGATCGACACGTCGATGTCGACCTGCTCGCGGAGGTCGTCGCCGGCGATGCGGAACGGCTCCAGCATCTTCAGCCGGGAGAGTTCGGGTTCGACCAGCTCGACGGGCTGGGAGTTGATGCGAACGCGACCCTCGCCTTCGCTCACGGTGGCGCGGGCGACGGCCGTCTTCTTCTTACCGGACGTGTTCGTTACCATGTCTTGTTGGCGCCGAGGGTCTCGGAGATCTCACCGAGCGAGGTGAACTTGATGTTCGAGAGTCGGTCGAGCGAAGTGCCCTCGAGCACCTCACCCTCGCGGTCGTGGGGGTTGCCCACGTAGACCCGCACGCTCTCGAAGGCCTGGCGGCCACGGTCCTGCTTGTACGGCAGCATCCCGCGCACGGAGCGCTTGAAGATGCGGTCCGGACGCTTGGGGTAGTAGGGCCCCGAGTCCGAGCCGAGGTCCGCTCGCTTGCGGTAGGTGTCCATCGTGGACTCCTCGTTGCCGGTGATGACGGCGTCCTCGGCGTTGATGATGGCGACGCGGTCACCGGCGAGGGCGCGCTGGGCGACCTCGCTGGCGACTCGTCCCATGATGCAGTCGCGGGCGTCGACGACGAGGTCGGCCTCCCACTCGGCGACGCTCATCGGATCACCCGCACGTTGCTACCTTCGGGGTTGTCTTCGAGTATCTGTTCGAGCTGCACCGCCTCGCCGACCTGGTCGATCTTCTTCCGGGCGGTTCCGGAGAAGCTCACGGCGGCGACGGTGACATCCTTCTGGAGCACACCGCTACCGAGCACCTTGCCCGGCACGATAACGGTCTCGTCTTCCTGCGCGTAGCGCTCGATGCGGCCCAGGTTGACCTCTGCGTGGGTGCGGCGCGGCTTCTCGAGCCGTTCCGCCACGTCGGACCAGACGTTGGCACCGACGTCACGCGAGACCGACTTGAGCTCGGCGATGAGGCTCCCTAGTCTCGGGTTCGTCTTGTTGCTACTCATGGATTGACCTCTTGAGTGGAGTTGCCTCCGAAAAGCTGAGAGTGCAGGGAGCAGGATTTGAACCTGCGGACCTCTACAGGACAGCGCCCTGAACGCTGCGCCGTTGGCCTGACTTGGCTATCCCTGCCTGCACTCTCGTGTACTCGATGTCCCTTGAAAGCGGTTTCGGTCCGCCCCCACGAACCGGCGGCGCCGGCGCTCCCGGATCGGGGGCTGGCGTCGGGGTGTCGTGGGTTTCGGGTCATCAGACTGCGACTTTCTCCTGCAGTTCGTCCGCGCGCGACTCGATCGAGTCGATACCGCGGAGCATCAGTTCCTCGACCGTCATCGAGCCGTCCGTCTCCACGTGGAAGACGAACGCCCCCGGAACGTCCTCGACTTCGAGTTCCTTGCCGGGGTAGCGCTCGGTCAGGTCGTTGTCGAACTCGTCGGTGTGGACGAGCTCACCCTCCTCGGTCTCGATGACCCCGCGGAGGATGTTGGTCTCCTCGTCGTCGAACTCGCCGCGGTCGCCGACGACCGTCACCTTCTGCAGGTGGCGGTAGCCGACCGCGACGCCCCCGGACTGCTTGGCGTGGGTTTTCGCGTCGTCGAGCACTGCATCGGCTTCGAGCTCGATACGCTGGTTCTCCCCACCGGGGTTCTCCTTGAGTTCGATGATCGGAATGTTCTCGTCGGCCGGCTGTACGTCCGGGTCCGAGGACTCGAGGTCCCCCGAGTACGCCGTGCCGGGCCCTTCGACGTCGAGCGCGAGGGTGACGGTGTCACCGTACTCGAAGTCGTCGGGCGTCGTCAGCGGGACGAGCCCGAGTCGGAGCCCGATCATCTCGTCGAACATCACCGAGGAGTTCTCCACCATCCGGACGGTGTCGATACTCAGCGTGGGCACGTCGGCGATCATCGCCCGGCGCAGCCCGTTGGCGAACGCTGGGGTCAGCCCGCGGACGAGGATCCGCGCCTCGCGGTCGTCGCCGCGGATGAACTCGACGTCGAATTCGTCTGCCATGTGTTACAGTCGGTTCTTCTTGGGTGCGCGCGTCCCGTCGTGCGGGAGCGGGGTCACGTCCTCGATACGGCCGATCTCCAGCCCTGCTCGGGCCAGCGCGCGAATGGTTGCCTGCGCACCGGGGCCGGGGGACTTGGTGTCGTTGCCGCCCGGACCGCGGACGCGGACGTGGACGCCGCCGATGCCGGCGGCCTTCACGTCGTCGACGACGGCCTCGGCCATCTGCATGGCCGCGTAGGGCGACGCCTCGTCGCGGTTCTGCTTCACGACGGTCCCACCGGAGGACTTGGCGACGGTTTCGGCGCCCGTCGCGTCGGTCACGGTGATCAGCGTGTTGTTGAACGACGCGAACACGTGTGCGATGCCCCACTTCTCGCCGTTGGCTGTGGTCTCGCTCTCGCTCATTCTTGATCCTCCGCGCGTGCGGGGTGGAGCTCGTCTGCCAGCACGGAGTTCTCGTCGAACTCGATGCTGTCCTCCTCGTCGACGGTCACGAACTTCGACGGCGCGGTGACGCGTGCGCCGTCGACGGTAACGTGGCCGTGGACGAGGAACTGTCGAGCCTGCTGGGGGGTTGCCGCCAGCCCCTGTCGGTAGACGACGGTCTGGAAGCGGCGTTCCAGCACGTCGGTCTCGTCGAGGGTCAGGACCTCCGAGATGTCGTCGGCCTCGTTGAGGATGCCGATCTTCTGGAGGCGAGCGACGAACTCCGCGCCCATCTCGCCGGCTTCCTCGACGTCACCCTGTGCGGCGCCGAGCAGTCGTCGAGCCTCGCGTCGGAAGTCACGCAGACGCGACTGTGCACGCCAGAGCTCCTCTTTGCTCTCGAGTCCGTATCGGTCGACCAGCCCGGCTTCCTCGGCGATACGCTCGCCCTGGAAGGGGTGGTTCGGCGTCTCGTAGCGTTTGGTTGCGTTTCCGGTCGTCATTATTCCTCACCAGCGTCTTCTTCCATCTCCTCGCGGATCTCCTCGATGTTGACCCCGATGGTCCCCTCGGTTCGACCCGTGGACTTGGTCCGCTGTCCGCGGACCTTCTTCCCGCGCTCGTGGCGGACGCCCTTGTAGGAGCTGATCATCTGCATTCGGTTGATGTCGTGGCGCCGGGACTCCTCGAGGTCACTCCCGGTCACGTGGGTGGTATCGCCGGTGAAGAAGTCGTTCTGCCGGTTGGCCATCCACGTCGGGATGTAGCTCTCGAGGTTCTCGACGACGTCGACGACACTCTCGATGTCGTCGTCGTCGAGACGCCCGAACGTCGCCTGCCGATCTACGTCGGCCTTGTCGGCGACGATGCGCGCCATGCGCTTGCCGATTCCTTTGAGTTCACTGAGGGACCGCTCGACGGATTTGGTCCCGTCCAGGTCGGTCTGCCCGATCCGGACGAAATACTGGAGGTCTTCGTCCTCCGTCTCGCCGTCCGCTGGTTCTTCTGCACTCATATCTGGTTGGTGTCGGTGCGAGCGTTGCGGCGGGGATTTGAACCCCGGAGGCTGTGCGCCACAGAGTTAGCAACCCTGCGCCTTGGGCCAGGCTAGGCTACCGCAACCCGCGTGCTGGTATCGTCGCCCGTCGTCGGACTCGGGACCCGGCGCCCCTACAGTTCACTACACTCATCGCTTCCGGCACTACGTACTTAAACATCACGGAACGGGGGTGGGTGTGTGAGAGGGAAACACCGGGGAGGGCGCCGACCTCGTGGGGTCGCCGTCGTCGCCCCCGCCCACGGTCACGGCGCCCCGATCGTCGCCGCCGACGCCTACAACTCCAGTATCTCCCGTGCCTCGGCCGTCGACGCCACGGGGCGACCGAGTTCCTCGGCGATGCGGACCGTCCGCTCGACCAACTGGGCGTTGCTCGTCGCCGGCTCGCCTTTCCGGTAGTAGAGGTTGTCCTCCAGCCCCACGCGGACGTGCCCGCCCATGATGATCCCCATCGTCGTCAGCGGGAGTTGGTGCGGGCCGAACGCGAGGACGTTGAACTCCGTGCCGTCGGGGAGGTCCGCCACCATGTTGAGCAGATTGCGCGGCGAGGGAATCGTCGTCGTCCCGCCGCCGAAGACGAGGTTCACGTACGGCGGCGTGTCGAGGTCGTCCCAGATCCGCAGCGCCTCGTTGACGTGACCGCCGTTGAACACCTCCAGTTCGGGCTTGATCCCGCGGGCCTGCATCTCCTCGTGGAGTGCGTCGACCAGCGCTCGGGTGTTCTCGCTGGTGAGGTGCTGGTAGCGATTCAGCGGCCCCATATCCAGCGACGCCATCTCGGGGGCGGGGTCGGTCCGGAGCGGTTCGGCCCGGAGCGCGTCGGACGCCGCGGTTCCGCCGGTCGAGTGCTGGATGATCACGTCGTCAGTCGCCTCCCGAACCGCGTCAGTGAGTTCCTGGAACCGCTCGGTCGAGAACGCGCGCTCCCCGGAGTCCTCGCGGGCGTGCAGGTGGAGGATGCTCGCACCGGCGTCTTCGGCGGCCGCCGCGGCCTCGGCAACCTCCGAGGGGGTCTCGGGAACGTTCGGGTTCGACTCCTTCCCGTGGACGCCGCCGGTCAGCGCCGCGGTGACGATCAGCGGCTTACCCGCGCGGTAGTCGTTGTAGCTCACGACTCGTCACCCCCCGTCGGCGTCGACGCCCCGTCGTCCACGGCGTCGCCGTCGAGCCCCGTCACCGACCCCAGGCCCTTCGCCTCGCGGTAGTGTTCGCAGTCGGTCTCCGGGTCGAGGCCGTACCGTTTCGCACAGATGTCGGCCCGCATCGGCTGGACGAACGCCTCGACGGCGGTGCAGTACGGTCGCTCGTGCTCGAACGACTCCCCATCGTCGCCGACGGACCGTCGCTCCAGGAACTCACAGGCGTCGCTCATACCGACCAGTCGCCGCGGGCGCCCATCAAGCTACCCTCGCCGTCATTCTCCCCCATCGGTACCCGAGAGATGGTGTTACCCGCCCCCGCGCGGCATCGACGCTCATGCCCACCCACGTCGACGGCGAACTGGCAAGCGAAGCCTTGGCCGGCGACGACGGACCGCCGGGCTTATTCACGCGTTCCGGGTAGCCGGCGACGTGTCCGACGATCCGCCCGAGGGCGAAGCCGTCGACGAGGTGACTCGTCGGCTCGACGACGCGCTGGAGCGCGTCGCCCACGGCGCCGCCGTCTCGGTGCCGAGCATCCTGCTCCAGCGTGCCCTCACCGTCGCCTTCACCGCCGCGCTGACCAACGGGCTCGGCGCCGCACCCTACGGCCTGTTCGCGCTCGCGCGCCGCACCCAACGGTTCCTCTCGCGGATCGTCCTCGGCTTCCGGAACGGGCTGAGCCGCTTCCTCCCGACCGCCGATCAGGAGGAACGCGACGCCCTCGCCACCTTCGCCGCGCTGCTGTTGCTCGGCGTCGCCACCGTCTTCGGAGCGGGCTTGTTCCTTCTCGCACCGCGGATCACCGCCTTCGCCGACCAGAGCCAGCGCTTCGAGACGCTGCTCCGCGTGTTCGCGCTGGGGATGCCGGCGAGCGTCTGGCTGTTTACCGTCACCGAGGTGCTCCGCGGGATCGAGGAGGTCGCCCCGCTGAACCTCACGCTGCGGCTGCTCTACCCAGCCGCCCAGTTGGCCGTGGGCGCCGTCGGCGCGTTCGTCGTCGGCGATATCGCGTTCGTCGCCGGCGGCGTGCTGGCGGTGATGGGGCTCACCGGCGTCGGCGCCGCGGTCTGGATCGTCCGCGCCCGTGGCTTCCGCCCGCGAATCCGCGGGGAGGGGCTCGCGGCGCTCCGACGGCGCTACCTCGGCTACACCGTCCCGCTGTTCCTCGGCGGGATCGCCACCACGACCCAGCGACTGGGGTTCTACCCCCTGATCGCCGTCTTCCTCTCGGGCGTCGCCGGCGGCGTGTTCTCGGTCGGCGTGCTGGTCTCCCAACTCGTCCGGCTGCCGCTGATGGCGATCAACCAGTTCATCCCGCCGGTCGCCGCCGCGCTCAACGAGGAGGGCCACGAGGACGCCCTCTCGCGGCTCTACCACGTCACCAGCCGCCTCGTCCTCGTCGGCGTCGTCGCCGCCGCGGTGCCGGTCGTCGTTTATCGGGAGACGGTGATGGCGGCCTTCGGCCCGACGTTCACCGAGTACGCGCCGCTGTTGACTCTCTTCGTGTTCGCCCAGATCGCGGCGTGTGCCGCCGGTAGCGTGGGGATCCTCCTGCGCATGACCGACCACCAGCAGGCGCTGCTCGTGACCAACGTCGTGATCACCACGGTGCTCGCGGCCGTCGCCGTCCCGCTCACGGTCCAGTACGGTCTCGCGGGCGTGGTCTGGACCTACCTGCTGATGCTCACGCTCAACAACGGGATCGAGGTGGCGGTGCTCTACCACCTCGAAGGGCTCCAGCCGTTCACGAAGCGGCACAGCTACCCCCTCATCGCGGCGGTACCCTACGCCGCCGTCGCGCTCGGCGCCTACGTGCTCGCGCCGGGCGTCGTCGGCGCCGTCGTGGGGACGCTGCTGGGGCTGGCCGTGTTCGCGGCGACGATGAAGCTGCTGGGGTTCACGCCGGTGGAGCGCCGGCTGGCGTCAACGTTGGTCGAGCGGTACGGTGAGTTGGTACCGGGTCGGTGAGCCTCAGTCCGCGGTGCCGGTCGAGATGTACTCGTCGTTGATCTCGTACTCGCCGCGCTCGTTCTCCACGAGGTACTCGCCGTAGTAGGGCACCCGTTCGGCGACGACTTCCTCGAACGCTTCGGCGATCTCCTCGCGGCTCATCTCCCCCATCGACTTCAGGTCGTCGTTGCGGTTGAGACAGCCCTTGAGGTAGCCCTCGTGGGTCACGCGGACCCGGCCGCAGTTGGCACAGAAGTCGGCGTTCTCGACGGGGTCGACGATCTCGACCATCCCGCCCTGGAACTCCTCGATGTCGGCGGGCTCGGGCGTGGCAGCGACGGACTCGGCGGCCTCGGGGTTGACGTAGTAGCGCTTGCGGTCGTGCATCTCGCGGTGTTCGACGTGCTCGGCGATGTCCGCGAGCCAGTCGTGGACGCGCTGGATGTCGATGTTCCACTCCGGTTTCCCGGTCAGTTCGGGCATGTACTCGATCAGCTGGAGCTGGAGCCCCTCGTTCTCGGCGACGTGCTCGACCATGCCCTCGACGTAGCCCGCGGTGTGCTCGAAGACGACCATGTTGAGCTTCACCGGCGCCAGCCCGGCGTCGACGGCGGCCTGCACGCCCTCCATCACCTTGTCGTAGGCGCCGGACTTCGTGATCTCGGCGAACTCGTCGGGGTCGAGGGCGTCCTGTGAGACGTTCACGCGGTCGAGCCCGGTTTCCTTCAGGTCCTCGGCGCGCCCGGGGAGGAACGTCCCGTTGGTGGTCATCGACACCTCCATCGAGTCCGGGGTTCGGCGGATGATCTCCTCTAAGTCCTGTCGGAGCATCGGTTCGCCGCCGGTGAGCTTCACGGAGTCGACGCCGTACTCCGAGACGACCTCCAAAAAGCGCACCACGTCGTCGGTGTCCATCTCGTCGTCGCCGGGCTCCATCGGGCCACGGGTGTCGCCGAGCCCCTCGTTGTGACAGTACACGCAGTCGAAGTTGCACCGGTCGGTGAGGGAGACCCGGACGCCAGTTACCTCGCGGCCGAAGTCGTCCGAGAGCGTCATTTCCAGTGTAAAGTGACCGGATGGGCTTAAATTGGCGGGTACAACTACCGCAACACGAAACCGAATACGGTTTCGTTGGATATGTCGACAAGGGCATATCGGTCGGCCGTCCGACTTTTCCAGTTCCCCGGCCGTGCCGGTGCCGACGCCCGGCGGGACTGGGACGGAGTGACTCCCGAAGGCAGCCCCGCTCTATCGCGCCTTCAAAACCCCTATTAGCGAAACGCGTCTCCGTAAGCTATGGACGAAGCCGCCGTACGCGACCTGCTCGCGGAGGTCGAGGACCCGGCGTTGGGCGACGACCTCGTCTCGCTCGGACTGGTCAACGCGATCGAGGTCGAGGACGGGACCGCTCGGGTCTCGCTCGCGCTGGGGGCACCCTACGCCCCCCACGAGTCGGCCATCGCCGCCGAGGTCCGGGAGACGCTCAACGACGCCGGCCTGGAGGTCGACCTCTCGGCCAACATCCCCAACGACACCGCCGAGGAGGACCAGGTCCTTCCGGGCGTGAAGAACATCATCGCCGTCGCCTCCGGGAAGGGCGGTGTCGGGAAGTCGACGATGGCGGTCAACATCGCCGCCGGGCTCTCGAAGCTGGGCGCCCGCGTCGGCCTGTTCGACGCCGACGTGTACGGGCCGAACGTCCCCCGGATGCTCGACGCCGACGAGGCGCCACGGGCCACCGAGCAGGACACCATCATCCCGCCGGAGAAGTTCGGCGTGAAGCTGATGTCGATGGCGTTCCTCTCCGGCGAGGACGACCCCGTCATCTGGCGTGGCCCGATGGTCCACAAGCTCCTGACCCAGTTGGTCGAGGACGTGGAGTGGGGCGAACTCGACTACATGGTGCTCGACCTCCCGCCGGGGACGGGCGACACCCAGCTGACTATCCTCCAGACGCTCCCGCTCACCGGCTCCGTCATCGTCACGACGCCGCAGGGCGTCGCCGTCGACGACGCCCGAAAGGGGCTGCGGATGTTCGGCAAACACGAGACGCCGGTGCTTGGCATCGCCGAGAACATGTCCTCGTTCCGCTGTCCGGACTGCGGGAGCCAACACGAGATATTCGGCGAGGGCGGCGGCCGCGAACTCGCCGACGAGAGCGACCTCCCCTTCCTCGGCGGCGTTCCGCTCGACCCCGAGATCCGCGCCGGCGGCGACGAGGGGAAGCCGGTCGTACTCACGGAGGGCGAGACGGCCGACGCGTTCCGCGTGCTGACCGAGAACGTCGCCAACAACATCGGCGTGATCCGCCGACAGGGTGTCCAGCAGCATGGCCGGTGAGGACGACGAGGGCGGCGACGGGTCGAGCGCCGGGGACGAACCGGACTGGCAGATGGCACCCGACAGCGACTCGACGTTCCCCGAGGACGCCGAGAAGCGCGAACTGCTCCGCGAGGTCGCCGAGGAGGTCCGTGCCCGCGACGACTCCTCGGAGGCGTCGCAGGTCTCGGCGTTCCTCTACCGGGTCTCTGACCTCTACAAGGAAGGCGAGGAGACCTCGCCCGCGGAGATCTACCTGAACATGCGCCACATCATGGACATCAAGGCCCAGGGCGGGCTGAACCGCGGCCGCGACGAGTAGCGACCCGAACCGTTTTCCTCGCCGACACCCACCTTTCGGCAACCGTGACCGCGCACCAAGAGACGCTCACCAACCCGTTCAACATGGACGAGGACTGCCGGAACTGTCCGGCGCTGGCCGACTGCCGCGAGCGCGTCGTCCACGGCTACGGCGACGCGGGCGCGGAGTTCGTCTTCGTCGGCGAGGGTCCCTCGGCGGGCGCCGAAGCGACCGGCGTCCCCTTCACCGGCGACCCGGCGGGTGAGCGCGTTCAGCGCATCCTCGGCGAACTCGGCTTCTCGCGTTCGCCGGCCGATTCGCCGGAGCCCGACCTCCAGAACGTCTATCTGACCTACCTCTCGCGCTGTCGCCACCCCGACCGGGACGCGACCGACGAGGAAGTGCGCACCTGCGAGCCGTTCCTCAACGCCGAACTGCGGATGATCAACCCCGAGATCATCGTCCCGGTCGGCACCAGAGCCCTCCGGGAGTTGGCCATCGAGTACACTACCCGTGCCCCAGAGAGCTTCGACGCCGCCGACGAACACGCGACGACGGTGCGCGGTCGCGGGTTCGAACTGGTGCCGATGCTTCTCCCTGAGGAACAGACTGACGAACAGGAGACCGCGTTCGTCGAACACCTGACGGAGAACGTCTTCCCGCGGGACTACCGCCAGACGAAGGGCCGCCGGAGCCGGTGAGCGCCGTGGGTGACTGGCTCGCGCGCTTGACTCGGTTCCACCACTACCACTACCCGGTCGTCGGCATCGGCATGCTCCTCGCGGCGGTCGTTCTCGGCGAACCGGGGACGCACGACGTGGTGCTCGGGCCGCTCCGCGTCGACGCCTACTGGCTCGTCATCGCGTCGTCGCTGGTGTTGATCCTTCTCAGCGTCACCGACGCGTACGACCCTGCCGACTACGGGCTCGATCGGGAGGAGTGACTACCAGTAGCTCGTCTCGTCCGGGACGCCCCGGCTGCCGACGACGACGCCGACCGCGACGGTGGCCACGACGAGTGCGAACGTCGCCGCGCTCGGGACCATCGACGTCGAGTCGGGGAGCAGTCGGAGGAACGTCGCCAGCCCGCCGAGAGAGATCGCGGAGACGACGCCGGCGACGAGGAGCGCGGTGCGGGAGCCGAACATACCCGAGCGGTCGGGCGGGCGGCGCTTAAGCGCGGCGCTCGGACGGCGCGGGCACGACCCGGGCCGATCGACTCGGACCCACCGACCCGCCAAGCCCGACTCGCCGGATTCAAGCGCGCCGCGGGCCGATGGTCGACGATGACAGTCGTCGCCCTGTTGGCTCACCCCCCACGTCCCGGCGTCCGCTTCCCCGAACTCCCGGCGACCAGCCCGCTGAACGAAGGCGAGGTCGCCGAACTCGCTGCCGCGATGGACAAGGACGCCATGCGGGCCGTCGAGCGATCCGGGGCGAGCCTGCTGGTGAACTACCTCCCCGACGACCTGCTCGCGGAGGAACACCGCACTGGCGTGTCGCCCGAGGCCGAGGTCCGCGCCCTCGCCGCCGACGCCGTCGAGGACGTTGGGAGCGTTCGCTTCGAGCCCCAGGTCGGCTCCACCCCGAGTGCCCGCGTCGGGAACACGGTCACGCACCTGCTGCGCGACGAGGAGGCAGGATCGGTCGTGGTGCTGCCCGGGAACACCCCATTCATCACCCGGACGGGGATCGACTCCTCGGCGATGAAGCTCCGGAGCAACGAGGTCGTCCTCGGCCCGGGCGCCGGTGGCTCGGTGTACTTCGCCGGCTTCACCGACACCGTCGACTTCACCGACGCGATGGCCCCACCCGTACTCAACACGCTCGCAGAACTGGCCCGCGGCGCCGGCCACGACACCGAGTTCATCCCGACCCAACCGACCGTCCGGACCGGCGACGACCTCGCGAGCGTGGTCGCAGAGGTCCGCGCCCGCGTCGCCGCCGGCCGTGTCGTCCCGCAGTTCACCGCCGCGCTGATCGAGGAGTTCAGCCTGATCGTCGACGGCGAGGAGGGGCTGGTCCGGAACGACTGATCGCCACAGAGCGGTAGCTTCAACCCACCCCGGCAAGTAGGTGCGGGCGTAGCGGTGGGATGGCAGAGTGGCCTATTGCGCCGGTCTTGAAAACCGGTGGCGTCAGCCTCCTGGGTTCGAATCCCAGTCCCACCGCCTTTCGTACCCGCCCGTCGGAGCGACGCGTCCCGCATCATCGCGTCGAACGCAAAGGCTTTGGGCCGGTCGGGCGAACCCCTGACTAATGAGCGACGCCGAGGACTGGCCCCACGACCCGGACGGCGAGCACGGCAGCGAAGGCCGGCGCAAGTACGGCCACGCGATACTCGCAAAGAAGATCGACGAGGAGGAGGACTTCCCGCTCTCGGCCGCCGAGTACGTGGCGGAGTACGGCGACGACCCCGTTCGGATCAGCTACGAGCAGGTCGTCTCGGTCGCGGAGATCTTCGAGAGCGTCGACCACGAGGAGTTCGCGGACTTCGTCGAGTTCCACCGCGTCCTCGGGGCGGCGATGCGTGAGAACGGCTACTGGTTCTACGAGGGATCCGAGCAGTTCGTCGACGCCTGAGCAGGCGTCCACCCTCCGGTTGTTCCCACCCCACCAGCCCCGCGGCTCGCTGGCGGCCGGTGTCCGTGAGCCCAAACGCCGAAACGACTATATGGTTTTAGGCCGGCCTAAAGGATGTGCGACACGCTGGCACTGGTTTCGGACTGGCGGCGGACATCTGGCGTCGATCCAGCCGTGAACGGGGCGTGGAAGGGCTCCGACGGCGGAGCGGTGGTGATCGATGACCGACGGGAAGCTCTGCCCGCTCCGCGAGCGGATCGAGGCCCTCGCGTCCGAGCGCGGGGAGTACTACCTCGTCTGTGGGCGCTACGGGGACCGCCCGGTACCGGCTGCCGGCTGTCGCTTCGAGAACCGCTCGACGGCCTGTGAGGCGGCCCGACTGACCGAGGAGTACCGCGCGGTGCTCCGGGGGTACGACCCCGAGCTTCCACGGTACGACATCGTCGTCCGACGGACGCCCGAGTTCGGGACTGTGGGGTCCCGATCGGGCGGCGACGGCTCGACAGCAGAAGCGGAGCGGTGAGCACGGCAGACGGTGGCTGTGTCGACCCCGGGCGCGACGCCGCTACTCCTCCTCTAAGGACATCCGCTCGCCGACCTGCTGTTCGATCGCACCGCGCTCCCACGTCCGAGTCCCCTCGCCCTCGACCTCGGCCTGGATCTTCTCTTCGAGCAGATTGACCGCCACCGAGTTGGCCCCCTCGGGGATGATCAGGTCGGCGTGTTTCTTGCTCGGCTCGATGAACTGTTCGTGCATCGGCTTCACCGTCGAGAGGTACTGGTCGATCACGTCCTCGAGTTCCCGGCCGCGCTGGATCACGTCCCGCTTGATCCGGCGGAGGATCCGCACGTCGGCGTCGGTCTCGACGTACAGCCGCAGGTCGAGCATCCCGTTGATCTCCTCGTCGTACAGCGCGAGGATGCCCTCGACGATGATCACGTCCGTCGGCGCGACGGTCATGGGTTCGTCCTTGCGGTTGTGTCGCTCGAAGTCGTACTGGGGCATCTCCACTACCTGCCCCTCCGAGAGCTGTCGGAGGTGCTCACGCAGGAGGTCCCACTCGAACGCCTGTGGGTGGTCGTAGTTGACCTCCTGGCGCTCGGCCATGTCGAGGTGGCTCAGGTCCTCGTAGTAGTTGTCGATGGGGATCCGGGTCACGGACTCCCCGACGCTCTCGGTGATGAGGCGGGAGACCGTCGTCTTGCCGGCGCCGGTGCCGCCGGCGATGCCGACCACGAACGAGGGGATGGTCATCGGACGATCCGAGGAGAGCGCCGCGTTTCAAACTGCTGTTTTGGGTCTTCGCCGCCCGCTCGGAGGGGTCAGCCCGGTGGTTACCGTTCTTCGATCGACAGGAACACGGTGGCGGTCCCGAGGGTGAGAACCGTCGGCCAGAACGCGATCACCGGCTTCGAACGTATCCACAATACCCGTGTTCAGAGGCCGGCAAGAACTTAGTTTGCCGTCCCGTCGGCGAACAGCGAGAGGCTGAGCTGTTCGGAGCCGTGGGAGCCGTCGCCGTTGCCCGCGCCCCGCCCCGAGAGGGCGGCCCGAGCGACCGTCGCCGCCACCGTATCGGGGTCCTCGACCACCGGCGCGAGCGCCGCGCGCAGCGCGGTCCGCTGTATGTCGATCACCGGCACCCCCTCGCCGCGTTCCCGTGCCCGCTCACGCCGTGCACGGAGTTCGAGCCACGACCGGACTGTCGCGCCGGTGTACTCCCGCGCCAGTCCGAGCGGGTCGTCGACGCCCGGCACCGTCGAGAGGTACCGGGCACCGGGGCCGTCGGCGCCGACGCGGTCGGCGACCCACTCCCGGATTCGCTCCGGATCGGTGTCGGGGTCGAGGTCGGCCTCCGCCGCCTGCAGGATCTCGGCCTCCCGTTCGGCCACGCGGTGGAACGCGTCGCCGACGACGACGGTGTCGGCCCCCGCCTCGCGGACGGTCCGGACGTCCTCACGGTCGGCGAGGCCGCCGCCGTACCAGACCCGCGAGCGTTCCATCGCCCCGTCGATGAGTTCGAGTGCCTCGACGGCCTCGTCGCCGCCGAACGTTCCGGAGTACTCCAGATAGAGGATCTCGGACTCCAGATGCCGGTCGGCGGCCATCGCCCGCCGTTTGGCTTCCCGCGCGTCGAGCACGTCGTCGGGGCCGACGCCGGACTCCCGAGCGGCGGCGCTGTCGGGGTTCTGGACGATGTACGCCTCGAAGGCGGCGTCGGAGAGCATCACCGAGGTCGCCACGCTCGCCAGCCAGTCGGCGACCCGGTCGGGGAGCCACGGCGCCTTCCGCGCGATCAGGTCCGGGGCCAGTCGTTCGCGGACGCTCTCGACGGCGGCGCCGAGGGTGCCGACGAGCGCCTCGCTGTCGCCGTTGAGCACTTCCGGTACGAGCAACAGGTCGGCGGCGTCGTGGCTCTCCTCAGTGACGTGGTCGGCGCCGCTGGGTTCGTGACAGACCGGCGTCGACAGCGGGGTCAACAGGTCGAACGCCGCCGCGGTGTTTTCGGGCGTCACGTCGGCGGAGCCGCCGACGGAGACGGCGTCGGTCTCCGCGAGCCAGAGCGGGTACAGCAGCGGGAGCTTCTTCGCCCCCTCGGGGTCGACTTTCGTCACGTGATCCCAGTCGGGAACCGGGTTGGTGTCGAGCGCACTCCGGGCGAGCAGCCGAGCGAGGTCGGCGACCCGCTCGCCCCGCGCCGCGAGATGCCGTCGCATACAGACTCCTCGCTGCCGGGTAGCAAAAACCCGGTCGGTTCGGGGATGGACAGCTTCAAACCGCTGGTCGGCCCACCGAAAGCCATGTCCGGACCGCTCCGCGGGTTCGCCGACAGCCTCGCGAGCGTCGACGCCCTGCCGACGCCCGCCCGTGCGGTGTTCAGTCACTACGGCGCGGGCGGCTCGCTCGAACTGGCCGCGATCCGCCTCCAGCGCCGCGTCGAAGCCGAGATCGAGGGGATCGTCGACGACGCCTACACCGACGTCGAGGCCGCCCTGGCCGACGAGTTCGGTCGCGAGTCGGTCGAGTTCGCCTACGACACCAAGCTGACCCTCCCGGTCGAACTGACGCTCGCACACGTCTACCGCCGAGCCACGGCCGCAGCACCCCCCGGCGTCGATCCCGTCTCGGGGCGGCGCGCGACCGATCCGATCGCGAAACTCCGCCGCCGACGCGCCGACAGCGACGTCGACGCCGCCGACCTCGTCCGCGAGACCCGCCGCGCCTGCGAGGTGGCTGAGTTGGTCGTCGTCGCCCTGCTCGACGGCGACATGCGCGACGCCATCAACGACGGCGAGTACGAGGACTTCGCCGTCGACTTCGAACTGGCGTCCGGGGATCGCGCCCGCGTCGCCGGGATCGCACAGGAGGTGCTGCAGGCCGCGGTACAGGAGCAGTTCGCCGCGTTCCCCGACTCGGTCCGGGCGGCCTACGACGCCGCCGTCGAGCGCTCGGAGGCCCACCAGGACCGGGACCCGCGCTTCCGCGAGCTCATGAGCGAGGCCGTCGCCGCCGCCGAGGCCGACACAGTCGCCGACCTCCGGAACGGGGCCGACACCGACGAGGTCGACGCCGAGGCCGCCCGCGACGCGCTCCGCGAGGAGTACAAACACCCCGCCTTCGAGGACCCGCCGGCGCTGTTCGAGACGGCCGAACTCGACCTCCCGTACCTGCTCACCCAGTACGGCCGGGTCGGCGTCATCTACCACGGGATGGTCGAGATGTTCCGCGAGGCGGGCGTCCCCCTCTCCGCGGAGTTCGAGCGTGCGGTGGTGCTCTCGATCATCGGCGCCCAGATCTGGCTCGACGACGTGGACGACTTTGCGGCCGACGTACGCGAGGGCCAACTCACTCCCGTTACCGCCGAGTACCTGCTCGCCGACACCGACGCCGCGGCCTACGACGCGACGGTCTCGATCACGGAGGCGTACCTCGACGCCGCCCGCGAGGCGGCGATGGCCTCCGACGCGCCGATCACGGGGATCGCCGTCGAGTACATCCGACAGGACGGCGAGCCGGAGAAGCTCCCGCGCTGAGTCGGACCGACTGCGAGGACTTATTAACGCGAAACAGCTACTTCACAATAGATGGCTACTCAGGTATCGCAGCAGCCACTCCGCGGGGAGCGGCTGGTCGGGGCCGCGGGCGTGCTGTTGCTGGTCGCGGCCACCGGAATCGCGGCCGTGACGGGGGCGTGGAAGCCGATCCAGATCGGCTGGGTCGCCTTCGCCGCGATGACCGGCGGGGTCTGGCTGGCACTTCGGACGAACGAGCAAGCGGGCGCGCTCGTCTGGGGCGGGGGGCTCGCCAGCGGCGCGATGGTGACCAGCGTCGGCCTCTTCCTCCTTCCCGACGCGCTCGGTCACCACCTCCGGTTCGGCGGGCTCGGAGTCGCTCTGGGGATCATCGTCGGCTTCGGTGCCCACACGATCGGCCACCGGCTCTCCCACGTCGACATGCCGATGGACTCGACGGTCGCACAGCTGACCGCCCACGCGGCCGCGGCGGGTGCGATCATCGGCATCGTCTACGGCAACATGCCCGACGTGGGGCTGCTACTCGGCATCGCAATCGTCTCCCACAAGGGGCCGGCGGGCTACGCGGCGGCCGACCGACTGACCCGCAACGGCCGTTCGTGGTTCCCTGTGTTGCTCCCTGCGGCGGGCGTCGGCGTCGTCGCGGTGCTCGCGAGCACGGTCACGCTACCGGCGGACCCGCGGATCAACGGGGTCGTGTTCGGCTTCGCCACCGGCGTGTTCCTCCACGTGGCGATGGACTTTCTCCCGCGCTGTGAACTCGGGAGCGAGGTTCACGATGCGTTGAGCGTCGACGCCGACGCCCACGAGACGCTCGACCGCCTCCGACTCCACGCGGTGGCCTCGACGGTACTCGGCGGGGTCGTGGTGTTCCTCGCGTGGTGGTTCGCCAGCCCCGGCGTCTAACCCGGACGAAAAGGGGGCAGTTCCTCAGTCCCGTAGCCGCTGTACCTGCCAGAGCATCCCCACGCCCACCAGCAACAGCACCACGAGGTTGAACGCGGCCTGGAACAGCGAGCGGTACTCGTAGGTGATCCACTGGTTGATCGCCGAGGAGACGTTGAGATACAGTTGGATCGTGGCGATCAGGCCAAGCAGCGCCAGCCCACCCAACAGGACGTAGTTGAGCGTCCGCCGGAGGTCGCTGCCGTCGTCGGTCCGGTCGTCGGTGCGGTCCTCGGTCGGGTCGGTGTCGGTCGTCGGTTGCTCGGTCATGGTGGCCTCCGTCTGGGGTCGGTCGTCCTCGTGTTCCCTCTCGCGCTCGCCGTGTCCGTCGTCGCTCATCGTCGCCTCCGTGCAAGTAGGCCCGCGCCGAGAAGCGCGGCGATGGCGACCACCGGCCCGAATCCGGGCTGGGAGACGGCCGTCTCCGCGTCGGTCGTCTCCGGTCGATCTGGGCGCTCACCGTCGTCGCCCTCGAAGTCGCTGGCGTCGAACTCGACTTCCCGGCGGGTCTCGTTGCGGTCGATGGTCTCGCTGGGGTCGAGGTTGACCACGCCGCCGGCGGTGTCGATGATTACGCCGTCGCGGGTGAGCACCGCGTCGACGTAGTAGTTGTACTCGCTGGGCACCGCCACGTCGGCGCTGACGGTCTCGCTGCGTCCCTCACGCAGGCTCCCGGCGTCGACGGTCGTGCGGGCGGCGACGACGTTCGACTCGGCCTGCCGGAGGATGAACGTTACCGAGAGCGAGTCGGCCTCGGTGGGCCCGGTCGCGGTGAGCCAGCCCCCCAGTTCGAGCGTCGTCCGGTTCTCGCCGGCGTCGGTGATGGCAACCGACACCGGTTCGAGCACGGGGTCCTCAACGAAGCTCACGTTCGCCCGGGCGTACGCGGGGGTGAGCGCCTCGACGCCGCTGACCTCGCGGGTGAAGCGGTCCACGCGCGTGTCGTTCCGGTAGACGATCCCCTCCAGTCGGTAGCCACCCTCACGGGGGACCCGTAGTACCGTCGAGACGCGTCGCTCGCCCTCGGCGGTCAGGTCCCCGACGGCCACCTCCCGTTCGGCTTCGAGCAGACCCGACTCGGCGTCGGTCGCCTTGAACAGGACGGTGACGTTCTCCGCGGGGTTCCCGCGGTGGTCGAGCGTGGCGAACAGTTCCAGTTCGGCGGTCTGTCCAGTGATCTCCCCGGTGGCGATGTCGGCGTCGACGACGTTCACCGGCCCGGGTCTGACCGGCCGATCGTCGCGCGGCGACGCGACGGCCTCGGGGACCGCGACCGCCGCGAGGAGGGCGACGACGACGACGACGACGGCGCCGCCGGCGAGGACTCGTTTGCTGTCCATACCGGACAACTCTCGGACAGTCTACAAGAGCTTTGTGTCGCGGTCGCCGAGTTCGGCGTCGAGGAAGGCGAGTTCGTGGTTGAGGGTCCGTTCGAGCCCCTCGCCATCGAGGGCACCGTAGTGGTCGGTCGGCACGCGCACGAGCGAAGCGTCGGCCACCTGCTCGCTGGCGGCAGCGACCGTCTCCGGCGGTGCCAG
Source organism: Halolamina litorea (assembly GCF_026616205.1). NCBI lineage: Archaea > Methanobacteriati > Methanobacteriota > Halobacteria > Halobacteriales > Haloferacaceae > Halolamina > Halolamina litorea. The sequence goes on along the minus strand of NZ_JANHGR010000001.1, from coordinate 1,898,161 downwards.
TTCGTCGTCGGCGCCGGCGACGAACAGCGTCGGACACGTCAGCTCTCCGAGGACATCGTGTCGGTCGTGGCGGGAGAGTTTCACGAGCGAGCGGGCCGGCGTGGTCCGGGATTCGCGCCCAGTCACGGCCCGCATTCCGCGCTCGGCGCCGGGGGCGGCGATGGCGGCTACCTCCCCCGGTTCGCCGAACAGCGGAACGCGCAGTCCACGGTCGGACTCCTCGACGCCCCGAATCCGATCGATCAGCGAGACGGGGTAGTCGACGAACCCGCGGGCCAGTCCGGCGAGTCGGGGGCGAACCCACGCTGGCAGGAGTGCCTTCCCGGTCAGTACGGGGAACCTGGCGACCACAGCGTCGACGTGGAACGTCTCCGCCGCCGCCGCGAGGGCGGTGCCCGCAGAGAGGTCCATTCCCCAGAGCGCCAGTCGGTCGCCGTCGACCTCGGGGGCGTCACGAGCAGCCTCGATGGCCGCGTCGAGGTCGGCGCGCTGGCGACTGGGCGAGAGCAGTCCGTCGCCGTCGATGGTCTCGAAGCCGCGGTGGTCGAACACGACGACGGCGTAGCCCCGCGCCGCGAGTCGCTCGGCGGTGGCTTCGAGGGTCGGTCGCCACTGCAGGCCCGCCCCGGGCGCGAGCACGACGACCGGAGCGTCGGCGGGCCGGTCCGGGACGAACAGGTGGCCTCGGCGGTCATCGAAGCCGATACTGCGGGTCGAGAAATCATACCGTGTCGGCTTCCCGCGACGCGCATGGCTCCCCGTCACGGCCGCCTTCGTCGGCGCTGCCGGTCGGAACGAGTTCGGTGCATGGGGGCGCTTGCGCTGGCGGGGAGTAAAGCGTTCCCGTGATCCGGTGGCCCTTCACGGGAAGGAGTGTGAAGGGCCTCTCGTGCGGGGGGTAGATTGTCAGAGGCAGTGGCACCCACTCGCACGCGATTTACTGTTCGCGCCACGCTCCCAAAAGCACTCGGTGAAACCCACTTCACTAACTTCGCCTAGGGAAATCGCTGTAACGAGTCGGGACTGAACAGCGATCGTTCGTTGCCGTTCACTAACATCGGCTCGACGACAGAAGCTATAAACCCGTTGCGCTCACCGTTCTGTCCGGATGAGCGACGACGCCGACGGGTCGATCGAGGCGTTCGACCTCCTGTCGAACGAGGTTCGGTTGGACATCCTCCGAACGCTGGGTGAGGCGATGGCCGGCGACGACGAGTTGCCGCTCACGTTCACCGAACTCCAGCGACGCGTCGGCGTCGAGGACAACGGGCGGTTCAACTACCACCTCTCGGAGCTGACCGGCCAACTGGTCGCCAAGCGCGAGGGGGGTTACGAACTCAAACCACCCGGGACCCACATCTATCAGGCCATCGTTTCCGGGCTGTACACGGACGACCGCGGAACCGACCCGGTCCCCGTCGAGGGCGAACACTGCCCGTACTGCGGCGCCGAGGCGGCAGCGTGGTACGACGACAGCCGCTTCCACCTCGGCTGTAGCGCCTGTGACAACCTCGTCATCCGCTACATCATCCCGCCGGCCAGCTTCGACCGCGACGACCCCGAGTCGCTGCTCCGGGCCGGCGGCGCTTACATCCTCCGCGACCAGGTGTCCACGCGTCAGGGGATCTGTCCGTACTGTGCGGGACAGATCGAACGCGAACTCATCGAGGAGGGCGGCGAGATCGAGGAGTTCAACGAACGGGTCTACTCCGCGGTCGCGAAGTTCGTCTGCGAGCGCTGTGGCTGGTCGATGCACTCGGGGGTTCCCTTCGCAATGAACACCGAGCCCGCGGTGATCGGCTTCTTCGAGGACCACGGCGAGGCCATCTTCGAGCGACACCCGTGGTCGATCTACCAGTACGCCGAGGACGAGGTTCTCGACCGCGATCCGTGGCGCGTCGAAGTGCGCTGCCGGATCGACGGCGACGTGCTCCGGCTGGTCGTCGACGACGACGTGCGGGTCGTCGAGACGGAACTGCTCGCGGCTCCGCAGCGCTGACTACCGCAGGAGCCCGCGGAGCCGTTCGAGCACCCCGCGACTCCGTTTTCGTTCGGCCATCAGCACCGAACACTCCACGTCGTCGACGATGCTCGGAACCAGCGAGCCGGTCAGGAGCCGCGAGATCAGGCCACGTTCGCTAGCCCCGAGGATCAGCAGCGAGGCGTCGCCGGCCGCGCGCTCGATGGCCGTCTCGGGGTCACCGGTCTCGACGCGGAGTTCCGCGTCCACGTCCTGTTCGTCGGCCCACGACTCGAGGAACGCCCGCCCCTCGGCCTCGTCGTCGGCGACGTGCAGCAGCGTGAGTTCGGCGCCGAACTCCGCCTGGAGGAGCTTCCCGACCTCGACGGAGAGCTCCGAGTCGGGACCGCCCGCCGTCGGGATCAGGACGCGCTCGGCGTCGAAGCCCCGGTCTTTGAGCATGAGGAAGTCACAGGGCAGGTCGCCCGTGAGCTCGCCGACGGCGCCTTCGACGCGGCTCCCGCTGTCGGGGCCCCAGCCCATCACGACGAGGTCAGCGCCGTAGTCGGCGGCGGCGTCGAACACCTCCTCGATCCCGCGATGGGAGATGATGGTGTGGGTGTCCACGTCGACGCCGAACGTCTCGGCGTCGGCCTTCGCGTCGTCGAGCACGGAGTGGTGGTTCTCCTCCAGCGTGTTCACGTGCTCGGCGGCGTAGCTCAGCGAGGTCTGATCGGGGACGGTGATGACGTGAACGGCATCGAGTTTGCCGCCACGCTGTTTCGCGATCGCGCTGGCGAGGGTGATCAGTTCCTTCTCGTGGGCGGGGTTGGCCAGCGGCACCATCACGCGGTACTCGTTATCGCCGGTCGGCTGGACGCTCTCGGCGGCGTCGACGGCGGCGTCGGGCATCTCGTCGGGCCGTTCGAGGATGTACTCGCTCAACATCCCTTGCTGATCGGTACGGCTGCGGGCGTAGAGCAGGTACCAGACGGCGGCGAAGAGCACGATAACGGCGCCGATGAGCTGTGCAAGCCCGGGGATGTAGTAGATCAGCGCGAACGAGAGGATCCCGCCGACGATCGGCGTGATCGGGTACAGCGGTACCTCGAAGTCGGGCTCGTACTCGGTGGCGTCGGTTTCACGCATCACGACCAGCGCGACGTTGAGCAGCCCGTAGATCACGAGGTGGAGGAAGCTGGCGATGTCCGACAGCGTCGTGATGTTCGAGATCGCGACGATGAACACGAGGATGAACGCGCCCGTCAGGGCGATCGAACGGTACGGCGTGCCGAACCGGGGGTGGATCTCGTTCAGGTCGGGCGTGACGATCCGCTCACGACCCATCGCGAAGTTGATTCGCGAGGAGGCGAGGATCGACGCGTTCGCCGACGACGCCGTCGCCAGCAGCCCCGCAAAGAGCATCGCCACCGCGCCCGCCGGCCCCATCACCAGCCGGGCGACCTCGACGATGGCGATCCGGTCCATCGCCGACTGCTCGGCGATGAACCCCTCCGGCACCGCCGCGCTCATGACCAGCAACACCAGCGCGTAGATGAGCGTCACGATCACGACCGAGCCGATGACCGCGCGGGGGAGGTTCTTCCCCGGCTCCTTGATCTCCTCGGCGACGCTCGTGATCTGAACGAACCCGAGGTAGGAGACGAAGATCAGCCCGGTCGTCTCGAGGGTCGCCGTCAGCCCCTGTGAGGCGGGGATGTTCGCAGGCTGGGCCTCCGTCAGCCCGAACACCGTGAACACCGCGAGGATCGCCACGAGCAGGGCCACGATCACGTTCTGGAGCTTTCCGGTCTCCTTGGCGCCGACGTAGTTGATGAGGATGAACAGCGACGCGCCGAGGAAGGCGATGAACTTGATCCAGGGCACGGTGAAGCCGGCGACGACGAAGCCGTCGGGCAGCCCCGCGATGTTGACGACGTAGTCGCCGAAGCCGACCATGTAGAACGCGCTGGCGAAGGCGAGACCGAGCCAGTTCGCCCACCCGGCGACGCTGCCGAACAGCGGCCCAAGCGCCTTGTTAACGTAGAAGTACGCGCCGCCGGAACGGGGCATCGCCGTCCCGAGTTCGCTGGCCGACAGCGCGGTCAGCAGCGCGATCGCGCCGCCGATCAGGAACGAGAGAACCGCGAACGAGCCGGCCCCCTCGATGGCGTCGCCGGGCAGCACGAAGATCCCGGCACCGATCATCGTCCCGACCCCGATGGTCAGTGCGGCCAGCGGGCCGAGGTCCTTGGCGAGTTCTTCGTCGCTCATTCGGTGCGACCGGGCAGCGTGATCACGGGGCGATCGGCTTCCGTCACGAGGCGGAGCGTACGGTCACCGGAGAGGAACTGTTCGAGGCGACTCCCCTTCCGGGGCTGGAACGCGATGGCGCTGACGCCGATGGTGGCGGCTACGTCGGTGATCCCGTCGACGACGTTCCGCCGGTAGGCCGTCTCGGTCTCGACGTCGGGGAACCGCTCGCGGAACGCCTCGAAGGCGGCCTCGGCGACCGATTCGGACTGTTCGACGGGGGTCTTGTCGGGCACGCCGTCACCCTTCTCGACGACGTGGACGACCGTCACCCGTTCGGGGGCGTACGGCGCCAGTGCGGCCGCCGTCTCGCGGGCGTCCTTTTCTGTCGCAACCGGAACGAGCAGATGTGTGATAAGGGATGCTGACGATTCGTCGCTCATGGAGTGGCGTACTGCCGCCACCCGTTTAACCCTACCTTCTGTGGAGAGCGCCCGGCGCTCAGAACAGAGGGAGGTGGACCTCCCCCTCACCCGACTGGATCACCAGCGTCGGGTCGTCGCGCTCCCGGAGCAGAGCGCCGGCGACGCTCACGTCCTGGTCCCGACCGTCGGTCGACCCGAGAACCACGAGGTCGGCCGACTCGGAGCGGTCGAGGAACGCCTGCTGTGGTTCGGCGGTCGGCTCGACCAGCGTTCGCGTGTCCACGTCCCGGAGCGACCCCGCGTTCGCCTCCAGTTCCTCGTGGGCGGTCCTGAGTGCCTCGTCGCTCGTCCCCGAGGGGACTGCACGGTAGAGGTCGAGTCGAGCGCCCGTGGCGCGGGCGATGGCCGCGGAGGCGGCGATGGCCGTTTCGGCGTGCGGGCCGTCGGCGGCGCCGACGAACACCGAATCGATCTCCCGGAGCGACCCCGGCCGATAGACGCCAACGTCACACTCGAAGGTCTCCTCTAAGCTCGACAGCAGGGTGCGCCCGCCGCCGAACAGACACACCTCGACGGCGTCCGCCGGGGAGAGCAACAACACGTCGGGGTCGTGCTCCTCGGCGGCCGCCCGGACCGCGTGGCCGAAGTCGTGGGTGGCACGCACCCGGCCCTCGACGTACTCGTCGCTGACGCCGGTCGAGACCCGTTCGAGCAGTTCGTGCTCCTGCTCGGCACGGCGTTCAGCCGCACTCGGTGGAGTCTGTGCCGGGACCTCGACGACGCTCACCGGCATCACCTGGCCGCCGGTCCCGGCAGCGAGCGCGCCGCCGACGGTCACGAGCGATCGGTCTGACTCGTCCCGGACCGGGGCCAACACCGTCACGTCCTCGTCGCCGGCCGGGGGCTGCTCGGACGGCGTCGTCGACGGCGAGTCCGGGTCGAGGAGGGGCCAGCCGACGACCGTCGCCGCCGTCAGGGTCCCGACCCCCAACAGCGTCGCTTCGATCTGCAACCCCACCAGGAGCAGGAGGTTCAGGAGGACGGCGAGAACCGGAACCAGCGGCACCAACGGCACGCGAAACGCTCGATCCGCGTCTGGCGCCTTCCACCGGGAGGCGACCAGGGCGACGTTGACGGCGGAGAGTCCGAGGAGTAGCATCACGTTCGCGACGCCCGCAAGCGTCGTCAGTCCCAGCGGCCCCGCTTCGGCACCGACACGGCCGCCGAAGAGCACGGTGAACGACACGACGAACGTGACGATGGCCCCGCCGGTGAGCAGTACCGCGGCGTACGGAGTATCCGCCCGCGGGTGGAGTCGTCCGACCCACTCGGGCAGGTGGCCGCGGCGTGCCATCGCCAGCTTCACGCGGCTCCCGGCCATGACGGTGGCGTTGGCCGCCGACACCATCGACAGTAGCGCGCCGGCCACGACCGCGAGGTACGCCCAGTCGCCGATCGAGTCGAGGACGAACTGGGCGGCGTAGCCCATCGTCACCGCCCCGCTGTCGGCAACGAACGCCCGCGCGGCGTCGGCGCTGGTGAGACCGAGTTCCGTCGTGAGGTAGGCGACGAACTCCGGGTTCTCGACGGCCGCCACCATCCCGAGGACGACGAGGGCGTACACCGCCACGACCAGCCCGAGCGAGATGAAGATGGCTCGCGGGACGGTTCGCTCGGGCCGTTCGACCTCCTCGGCGGTGGCGGCGATCGTCTCGAAGCCGAAGAAGGTCACGAACACCAGTCCGCTGGTGAACAACAGCCCGCGGAACTCCGCCAGCGTCCCGGCGTTCGCCCGTACCGAGTCGGCGACGACGGCCGGATCGACGGCGCTGAGTGCGCCGTAGAGGAACGCGCCGATCGCGGCCAGTTTGAGCAGGACCACCGCGAGTTGGAACAGCGCGCTCTCGCGGGTGCCGAGGAGGTTCAGCCAGAGCAGCCCGCCGAGGACCGCCAGTCCGAACGCCCAGTAGGGGACCCCGCTGGACAGCGAGAGGGCGGGGACGAGGAAGCGATCGGCCCACTCGGAGAACGAGGCGAGGTAGAACGCGGCCGTCGCCGGGTAGCCGAGCGCCATCGCCCAGCCGACGACGTACGTGAGGTCGCTGTCGAACACGTTGGCGACGTAGGCGTACCCGCCGCCGCTCTCGGGGTAGCGCCCGGCGAACTCCGCGTACGCCAACGCGGTCAGGCCGGCCGTGATCGCCGCGAGGAGGAACGCGGCGACCGCCATGGCGCCGACGGTTCCCACCGCGACCCCCGAGAGTACGAAGATGCCGGCTGCGATCATCGTGCCGACTCCGAGGGCGACGGCGCCCCCGAGACCGACGTCGCGGTCGAGTTCGGTCGCAGTCATGTCGTCGTAACACGACCGCGGCACTTAATGGTAGGACGTGACCGAGAAAGGAGCCCCGACTACCGCACGTCGTCGAGTGCCACCGCGTTCTCCACGTCGGCGGTGACCCACTCGGTGGTCGATGCTTCCTCCCCAGGGAACACCGTGACTTCCGAGGGGTCGTCCTCGTCGTCATACAGGCAGCTCAGCCCGAAGTCGGGGTACGATTCCAGCAGGTCGCCCGGATGTGACTGACGTACACTCATTGTTTCCCGTTCCCCAGCGCGGTTGCCCGGCGCGCCTTATTTCCCGATACGGAAGAGAGACGGATAAACGCTTCAGTCGGGGACCGGACACGTTCGCCCCGCCGGGACGCGTCGCTGGCAGTCGTGAGGACAGTCGTCACAGAGCTGCGCGTCGAGGAGTCAGTCGGCTGTGGCGGCGACCGCTTCGGCCTCCGCTTCCTCGCCTTCGAGTTCGTCGGTAACCCCGTGGATCAGCGCGAACACGGCGGCTTTGTGGTCGGTCTTCGAACGGTGAATGGACGTCGGCTGGACACCGAGCTCTCGGTACTCCTCGGAGACGGTCTCTCCCGCGGCGTCGAACTGGCTCTGGAGTTCGGCGAGAAGACCGTGCAGGTGGATGAGCTCCTGCTTCTTCATGGGACAACGACTGTATCGCCTGGAGGGTTATAACCTTACTCTGAGTCGGTGTACCAAGGTCTGAGGCCTGCTGTCACAGCGTTGACGGTCTCTTTCGTCTCTCCGGCCGACTCGTGATGTCTAGTTGACTCAACTCGGCTGGAACCCGGTGGTAGTGACGCCGCTGGTTCAGTCTCTATCGGCGTCGGCGCCGCGGCGGCCGGCGCGTTGTTCGTCGAGTCACGAGAGAATGGAAGGAGTCTACGGTACCGCCCGTAGCCGTCGGACGGTTCCGACGCGAGAAGGGGACGCCCGGCGGGCCGGGCGCGGACTACCGTGTTACTCCGAACCGAACATCTGGCGCATCATCGGGTGCATCTCCATGAGTTGCTCCTCGGCGATCTCCTCGTACAGCTTGTACGTAATGGAGACCGTCAGCAGCAGCCCCGTTCCGGAGACTTGGCCGATGGTGCCGAGCATGTTCGCCATGACGGCGAGCAGCCCGACGAGGGCACCTCCGATGACGGTGACCTGCGGGATGTACCGCTCCATCACCTTCTCGATCACCTGCGGGTTTCGACGGAAGCCGGGGATCTGCATCCCGGAGTTCTGGATCTGCTTTGCGGTCGCCTCCGGGCCCATCCCGGTGGTTTCCACCCAGAAGATCGCGAACACGGCCCCGCCGAGGATCATGAACGTCAGGTCGATCCCGATCCGGGCGAGCACCAAGTACCAATCCTGGGTGACCGTCGCGCCGGTGAACCACATCCACTCCTGGGGACTCTGGATCGGCTTGATGAGCCAGAAGAACCCCTCGGTGACCTGCCCCTGATCGTTGTACTCCCCCAGCATCGCGGGCATGCCGGCCCACTGGCTGTGGAGGATCTGTCCGAGGAACTGCAGGTTCGCCTGCAGCGCCCGAACGAGGATCATCGGCAGGACGCTCGCGTAGATGAGCTTCACGGGGAACTTCCCGCGGGCGCCCTTCACGCGGGCGTGTGAGAGCGGGATCTCGATCCGAACGCTCTCGGCGTAGACGACCACGACGAAGATCAGCACCGTCGTGATCATCGCGAGGATCATCCCGCGGCCGAGGAAGATCGTCGAGAGCCCCTCGCTGGTGAGCGGCGAGCTCGAGAGCGGCTGGCTGCCGGTGAGGATCCCGATCCAGACGGCGAAGAAGCCGTCACTGGAGCCGCTGGTCAGGCCGCTCCAGGAGAACAGGCCACCCACCAGTCGCTGGCTCACGCCGGCGATGATGAACAGCCCCACCCCGGAACCGACCCCCCACTTGCTCACGATCTCGTCCATGAACAGCAGGAGGATCCCACCGATCGCGATCTGGACGAACAGCAGCGCCTCGACCCCGCGGACGCCGATCCCGAGCGACTGCACGACCGCCGGGTCGGCACTCAGGATCGGGCTCGCGAAGACCATCGGCGCGCCGGTCAGGACGATCATCACGCCCACCAGCAGCTTCTGGAGCCCCTGATAGAGGACCTGGTCGCGCGGGTCGTTCTCGGTGTCCAGCCCGAGCAGGTCCGCCCCGCCCAGCAGTTGGAGCACGATCGACGCCGTCACGATCGGCCCGATCCCCAGTTGGAGGATCGACCCGGACGAACCGGCGAGGATCGATCGGAACTGCCCGTAGAAGTCACCCTGACCCGTTCGAAGCCCGTAGAGGGTGACGTTCGTCAGGAAGAAGTACATCACGAGGATGCCGGCAGTCCACGTCAGCTTTCGCCTGAACGAGACGTGGCCCTCCGGCCGCGCGACCGTGGGCATCCGCGTGAGCACCGGTTCGGCGGTCTCCTTCCAACCCATTGTCAGTCCTCGCTAGCTTCTTCGGCTTCCGCGGCCTGCTCGGCCTCACGCTCGGCGCGCTCCTGGGCGCGCTCGGAGACGGTCGTCGAACCGCCAGCGTCCTCGATGAGCTCGGTGGCCGAGTCGCTGAAGGCGTCGGCGGTGACGTGCAGTTCCTGACGGACCTGCCCGTTACCGAGCACCTTCACCACGTCGACCTCCCAGCCGTCCTCGGCGACGTCGCGTGCGTCGATGGTGTACGCGCCGTCGTCGTTCTCGGCGAGGTCCTCAGCCGCCAGCAGCGCGGCGTCCTCGTCGATCTTCTGGACACGGACCTCCGCGACGCTGTCCTGTGCCTCCTCGGGCTGGGTGAAGCCGTGCTTCGCCCACGGCCCGTAGTGGTGCATCTCGTGTTTGCGACTCCCGGCCTTGCCGCGGCCGCCACGGTGCCCGGCACCGCGCCGGTTCTTGTGGCTCCCGCCGCCGTGGGTTCGGGACCCGCGCTGTCGTCGTTTCTTGGACATTATCGCATCGCCTCCAGGAGCGGATCGATGTCCTCGTGGGGACCGAGTTCGCCGCCGGTGCTGTCGGGGTGCTTGATGCCGTCGTGACCGCCACGGGGCGCGTGCAGGCGGAGCGTCGGGGAGAGACCCTGCTCTCGCAGCGTCGTCTCCTCGTCGATCAGTGCCTCCGCCAGTGCCTCGAAGCTCTCGTAGTCGGTCTCCTCGGCGAGGTACTCCTCGTCGACGTTCTCCTGACTCTCGAGCGCTTCCGCGCGCTTCTCGAGGACGAGCGCCAGCGTCTCCGCGGACGGCTCGCCGTGGGCCACGAAGTCGTTGACCTTCGCGACCATCCCGTTGTAGGTGTCGGTCTCGGGGACGAGTGCCGCGTGGTTGACGCGGCCGATGTTGAGCATGTCGAGCGTGTCGCGCTGGCCGGAGGTCATGTCGACCTCACCGCGCAGCTGAACGATCGCCCGCATCAGTGACCACCCTCGGCTTCTCGCTGGACACGCTTCGCGCGGTCCGGCGTTCGTGCCTGCGAGGCGTTCTCGAGTGCGTTGAACGTCGCCTTCGCGAGGTTGACCGTGGTACGCGTGTTCCCGTCAGAACGGGTCCACGCGTCCTGGACGCCCGCGAGTTCGAGGATGTTCCGAACGGTCTCCGCGCCGGCCAGCCCGAGCCCCTGGGGGGCCGGGATGACGTCGACGGTAACCGAGCCGGCCTTCCCCTCGGCCTTCCGGGTCAGGGAGTTCAGGCCGCCGGCCTGGTCCTCCCAGGAGCCCGAGCCGCGGTCGACGCTGATGACGTTCAGCTTGGCGACCTCGATGGCCTTCTGGATGGCGCCGCCGACCTGGTCGTCACGACCCTCGGCGTAGCCGAGGTAGCCGTCGCGGTTGCCGACCACACAGACACAGCGGAACTTCACCCGCCGGCCGGAGTCGGTCATCCGCTGGACCATGTTGATGTCGAGCACCTCGTCCTCCATGCCGGGGAGGAGCTGGTCCACGATCTCGTGTTCCTTCAGGGGCAGGCCCGACTGCAGGGCCTCCTCCATCGAGGTGATCTCGCCTTCCTGTACCTTCTTGCCGAGCCGGGTCACCGGCTCCCAGCCGTCGTTGTGGCTCATTCGTAGTCCTCCTGGAGCGCCTCACGCACTTCGTCGAAGTGGGCGGGCAGCTCCGTGGCGTCGAACTCCCCGCTGTAGAGGTCACCCTCTACCTGCTCTGCGTACTCGGCGATGTGCTCGCCGCGGTTACGCGACCAGTCCGCCAGCACGCTCTCGCTGTGGGGGATTTCGAGCCCTGCGTCGATTGCACCTTCCTGTACTGCGAACACCTTGTTGCCGGGCGTCGCCGTGTTGAGACCCAGGTCGAGCACGGCCTCGTCGAGGCCGGCTTCGAGGGCCCGCAGGCCGACGAGGTACCCCGTCAGGTACGCGCTCGGGAGGTTGCCCGTGGGGGCTTCCCAGCCGTACTCCGACAGGTCCTCGCTGGACGCTGCGGCGTGGATCTCGTCGCCGTTGGGTCCGGGACTGGTCAGCTGCGCCCTGACGTGCTTGTTGCTCACCCGGGCGACCAGGCGAGGCTTGCCGGATTTCAGCAGGCGCAACCGCTGATGGTAGTCCGTCCGGACCTCACGGCGACGACGCATCGGCACTTTGTATCGTGGTCCTGTTGCCATTAGTCGTCGCCTCCGATGTCGACGTCGTAGTTGTTCTCCGCGAAGGCCTCGAGTCGGGCGACGCTGTCGAACTCGCCGCCGCTGGCCTTGTTGTAGAGCTCGCGGTACTGGGTCCGGTCGAGGACCTCTTCGTCGTCGCGAAGCTCCTTCAGCCGGGAGCGCTGGGCGCGGATCCGGCTGACCCACTCGTCCTTCTTGTTCCGCCGGGCGCCAGCCTTCCCTTTGCGGGAGCCGGCGCCGGTGCGGTGACCGTAGTCGCGCTTGGCGTCTCGTTCGCGGGCGCGGCCACGGGAGTTGGACTGAGCGTCCTCCGTGCGGATCGTTCCGTCCGCGATCAGGTCGCGGATGTCCTCGCGGGTGATCGCCTCCGCGAGCTCGCTCTGTGCCTCCGGGTCGAACCAAACGCGATCCTCGCCAACGTCGAGTTCGTCGGCGGCGAGTCGCTTCTGTGCGCTCAGGTCCGTCATTCCTCTACCTCCACTTCGACGTAGGTGGGGTTGAGAACGCGGATCTCCGCGTCCTCACACTCCTCCTCGATGCGCTCGCGCTTGCGGGCGCCGACCTTCGAGGCGATACGGACCGCCTCGGTGTCGCCGTCGACGCCGTCGAGGTCGTCGACGTTGTGGACGCGCACTTCCTCGAAGCCGCTGGGGTGCAGGCCACGGGCGGCCTTCGGCGAGCGGAAGCCCGCCTCGACCGTGTCGCCCTTACCCTTGATGCCGCGGCGCTGCTTCGACAGGCCGCCGCGTGGTCGCCGCCACGAGGTGGGGACGCGCTTTTTCTTGTGGTAGTCCTGACGGTTGAACTGCGGCTTGCCCTCGCGGTGCTTCTGTGCGAGTGCGGCCGCGGTGTCGTCGTCGAGGGTCGGCGTCTTCTCGGTGTGGCCGCGAGGCTGGAGTTCGGTCTCGACCTCCTCCTCTTCCTCGGCCTCCTCCTCGCTCTCGTCCTCGATCTCGGCTTCGGTCTCCTCTTCGACTTCGAGGCCACCGACGTCCGCCTTGATTCGGGCCGCGAGCGCGTTACCGATGCCTTCGACGTCCGCGAGCTCGGACTGCGAAGCGGCCTTGAGGTCCTCGATGGAGTCGTAGCCGGCCTCGCTCAGGGTCTCGGCCTTCGACGGGCCGACACCGCTGATGTCCTCGATCTCTTCGGGGGCGTCGTCAGCCATCAGGCATCACCCGTGGGCTTCTGCGTGATGTACACGCCGTCCTGGAACACGCGGTTGTCCTTGTCGCTGACCCGCGTGAGCTGTTCGATGTCCGCTGCGGTCTGACCGACGGCCTCCTTGTCCGAGCCCGAAAGCGTGAGCTCTTCGCCGTCGACTTCGACCTGCGTGTCGCCCCGAATCGGCGTCCGTCGGGGGGCACGCTCGCCGAGGAAGTTCTCGATGACGAGCTCCTCGCCCTGTACTTCCACCTGCATCGGGAAGTGAGCGTAAAAGACCTCCATCTCGTAGGTCCATCCCTCGGTCACGCCGTGGAACATGTTCCGGATGTGACTCTCGAAGGTGCCGACCGTGGCACGGGTCTTTGCGTCCGAGTCCTCGGGCGCTTCGATGACCACGTTGCCGTCCTCGACGGTGACAGTCACGTTGGGGTACCAGAGCCGTCGCGTGACGGTCCCGTTGGGCCCTTCGACGGTCAGGTCGAGGTGGTCGATCTCCGCGGAGACGTCGTCCGGGATTGTGAGTTCAGTCCTGCTCATCAGTAGACGTATGCGATGACTTGGCCACCGATGCCCTGTTCGCGGGCCTCGTAGTGGCTCATGACGCCGTGGCTGGTCGTGACGATGAGCGACCCGTAGTCTCGGGCCGGGAGGAACCGCTTCTCCCACTGCTCGTACTCGTCAGCGCCGACCGAGTAACGGGGCTTGACCGCCCCGCAGTCGTTGATGGCGCCGCTCAGTTCGACCTCGAACTTGCCTGCTCGGCCGTCCTCGACGAACTCGAAGCCGCCGATGTACCCGCGGTCGTAGAAGACCTCGAGGATACTGCCGATCACGTTCGAGGCGGGTGCTACCGTGTGGTCAAGGTGCCCGACGCTCTCGGCGTTGTCGATGCCGGAGAGGGCACTCACCAGTGGGTCGTTTCCTGCCATAGTTATCGATACTTCCGGAAGCCCATGCTGCGGGCGATCTCTCGGAAACACTGTCGACAGACGAAGACCCCGTACTTGCTCACCAGGCCCTCGGTGCGCTCGCAGCGTCGGCACTCCCGCTCCTGCGTGCTCCCTTGGGTGGCGTGCTCGCCGGTTTCTTCGTTGCCGGTGTGTTCGCCGTCTAGTTCACTCATTCGTCGATCTCCACGTCGAACTCGTTCTCGAGGAACGTGATGGCGTCCTCGGCGGTCATTCGGTGTCCGTCCGGGATCGATCGGGTCACCTGGTCGCGCTTGGCGACGCGGTAGCCCGGTCGGACGAGCGTGACGGTCACGTCGAGCCCGTAGATCCCGGTGTTGGGGTCGTACTCCTGGCTGGGGAACGCGGTGTGTTCGTCGACGCCGAAGCTGACGTTGCCGGCGTCGTCGAACTGCGAACCCGAGATGTCGGCGAGGGGCAGCGCCGTCGCGAGGAACTCCTCGGCGTCGTCCTCACGCAGCGTGACCTTCGTGCCGATCGGGTCGCCCTCGCGGATGTCGAACGCCTGCACGGTGCGCTTGGCGCTCGTTCGGACCGACTCCTGGCCCGTGATCTCCTCGATGATGTTCTCGGCGTTCCCGAGGTCGCGGCCACCCTGGCCGACGCCCATGTGGACGACGACCTTCTCGATGCGCGGTTCGCGCATCGGGTGGAACTCGGCGGCCTCACTCATCGTCATCACCCACGAAGTTCTCGTCGATGGTGACGACGTACTCCTCGACGGTCTCGAAGGCGCCGTCGTCGGTCGTGACGGTGACCGAGTTGCGGCCGGAGCCGGGGGTGACGAGGATCTCGTCGACCTCGCCGATCTCGCCGGCGTGCTGACCGTCGACGGCGGTGACGAGGGCGCCCTCGCCGTACTCGAAGTGCGCGACGATCTCCTTGTCCTCGTTGTCGACCACGAGCGAGTCGCCGACGCTGTACTCGTCGGCGTCCTCGATCTGGATCGTGGAGCCGTCGTGCAGCGAGAGCTGGTAGTCGCCGCCGCTGACCTGCCGCTTGCCTGCGATCTTCCCGAGACGGGAGGACGCGCTGTCCTCGTCGATGGGGGTGAGCGCGAGACGCCCCCCCTCGCCGGGGAACACGCGGAAGTGCTCGTTACGGGCCGGGAACGCCAGGATGTCGAACATCCCGATCGGCCGGGCCTCGTCGGCGACGGCGTCGCCGTTGACGAGCACCGAGTCGTTGTTCAGCGCGTAGCGGGCCTCCTTGCGGGAGTCGACGTAGCCGAGCACGTCGCGCAGGACGATGAGCAGGGGAACCCCGCTCTCGCCGTGCGGACCGGCGTCGGCCTTGACGGTGAACGTCTCCTCCTTGCGTTCGACCGGCCACGAGTTCGGTACCGAGAGTCGCTTCTGGTGTTTCGTCATGCGTTGTCCTCCTCGAGACGCTCCTGCCGGACCTCGTCCTCGAGGTCGAGCTCGGTCACGCGCACGTTCGAGGCGTCGAGCGGCCGGGGAACCTCCTCCCCGTCCGTCTTCTCCACGGTGACCTCTTCGACGTGGATGACTTCGTTCCGGAGGTTGACCTCCAGAACTTCGCCTTCCGTGCCGGCGTGGTCGCCGCGAAGCACCTCGACGGTGTCGCCCGCGTTGACGCGGACGTTCCGCTGGCCGTACTCCTCGCGGAGGTCGGCCGTGAGCGTGGCCCGAACCTGCTTCTGCTTCTCGTGTAGGGGGGCGTCTCGCTTCTGGTTTCGTTGTTTGCGTGGCTGTCGTGTCATACTTAGACGATCATCGTCGCCGTGCTGGCGATGGTGCCGAACCGCTCTGCGACCTCACGAGCGATGGGGCCCTTGATCTCCGTACCGCGGGGCTCCTCGTTCTCGTCGATGATGACGGCGGCGTTGTCCTCGAACTTGAGGCGCTGGCCGTCGGGTCGGCGGATCGACTTGCGCTGGCGAACGACCACAGCCTCGAGCACTTGACGCCGCATTTCGGGCGTCCCCTTGGTGACCGAGACGGTGATCTTGTCGCCGATACCGGCTTTCGGGTGACGGTTCTTCGTCCCCGAGTAGCCGGCGGTGCTAATGACCTTGAGCTCGCGGGCGCCGGTGTTGTCGGCGCACGTGATCTTCGAGCCCTTCTCGAGACCCTGCGTGACGTCGGCCTTCAGTGCCTCCATCACTCACCCCCGTCGCCGACTTCGACGACGACGTGTGATTTGGTCTTCGAGAGCGGTCGTGTCTCTGCGATACGGACCGTATCACCCTCCTCCGTGTCAACACACGGGGGCAGGTGGGCCGGGACGCGGGATCGGCGTTTCATGTACCGGTCGTACTTCGGTACACGAACGTCGTACTCCCGCTCCACGACGACGGTCTTGTCCATGTCGGTGGAAGCAACCTCGCCTTCGAGCGTCTGTCCTCGCACGGAGAGGTCCCCGTGGAACGGACAGTTCTCGTCGGAGCAGGTCTCCTCCGGTTCTGCTACGTTCAGTCCTATTGCCATGTCGAATCACCCCCGCGCTCGGTACGCGCGGCGGGTCGTGAGAGCAGTGTCGCGCCATCCACCGTTACGTAGACCGTATCCTCGCACTCGCCATGCGGGGAATCCCCTCGCTGGCTCGCCCCCCGACCCTGACTCCGGGGCGGGGCGGACGGGCCAGACTTGCCGGGGCGAACCCCGGCAGTTTCCGTCCCGAGTTGGGATACGGACCCGGACGCCTCGACGGCGTCCGCGGCTTCATCTGCGGCGGGAGTAACGCTCGCTCCCTGAGCGTCCTCCGCGTTCGTGATCGCGAACTCGAAGCAGCTCCCCTCCTTGGGGATCTGCCGCACCCGACGCCCGTCGTCGACGTGAAACGTCTTCATCGTCTCGACCACGACGCGGCCGCTGATCCCGACCAAGTCGGGGTTGGCGGCGTCGGCCACCGTTACGTGGAGGCCGTTGAGTTCGTGCCGTGTGAGGGTATCGGGTGTGAGTGCCATCGTGCGTTACTCGTCTGTGTCGGCGTCGTCGCCTTCCTCAGCCTGGATCGTCTTGATCCGGGCGATGGTCGTACGGAGTTCGCCGACGCGGCCGGGGTTCTCCGGCGCGCCACCCGCGGCCTGGACGGCGCGAGCGTTGAGGAGTTCGGTTTCGAGCTCCTCGAGCTCGGCGTCCCGCTCCGCGGGCGTCATGTCTCGGATCTCTTCGGTGTAGAGAATCGCCATGTATTACTCCTCCGTTTCCTCTTCCTCGGAGTCGGCCTCCTCCTCTGCCTCCTCCATCTCGGAGACGAGGTCGGCGGCCTCTTCCTCGACGTCCTCGTCGAGTTCCTCGTCCTCGGCGACCTCGACGGCCTCCTCTGACGCGGTCTCGACGTCGTCTTCGTCGACGCTCTCGGTCTCCTCGGCGGCCTCGACGACCTCCTCGACGATCTCCTCGTCGATGACGTCCTCGGGGGACTCGTCGGGGATCTCGGGCTCCTCGTGCTGGGGAACCTCGGGCGCCTCGCCATCCTCGACGTCCGCGAGCAGTTCCTCGACGCCCTCGCCGGTCTCGACCTGCTCGACCTCGGGGGCCTCGTCGGTCTCGGCGATCTCGAAGTCGTCGGGCAGAACCGCGTCCGGCCCGATGACTTTCACGGTGACGCCGATGGTACCGAGCTTCATCACGGCGACGCCCTGACCCTCGTCGACGACGGTCTGGGCCGGCTCACCGTTGTGCTTGATGTAGCCGCGGTTGAACTTCTCAACGCGCGAGCGGGCGCCGGTGACCTTCCCCGAGAGGACGATCTCCGCGCCCAGCGCGCCGGCCTCCATCATGCGGTCGATGGTGGTGTGGCCCGCCTTGCGGAAGTACCAGCCACGCTCGAGGGCGTTGGCCAGTCGGTCCGCGACGATCTGTGCGTTGAGGTCCGGCTCGTCGACCTCCTGCACGTCGATCTGCGGGTCCTCCATGTCGAAGCGCTCTTCGAGTTCGGTGGTGACCTTGCGGATGTTCTTCCCGCCCTTGCCGATCACCATACCGGGCTTCTCGGCCTTGAGGACGATCTGCGTGCCCATCGGGGTCTTCGCGATGTCCATGCCGCCGTAGCCGGCACGGCTGAGTTCGTCCGCGAAGAACTCGTCGATCTGGCTCCGCTGGAGCCCGTTCTCGATGAACTGCTGTTCGTCGGCCATCAGTTATCGGCCTCCTCGAGGATGATTTCCACGTCTACCTCCACGGTGTTCCACGGGTCGGCGTTCCCGAACGCACGGGGCTGGCGACCGACCTGCTCGCCGACCTTGTGGGCGGCGACGTGGGAGATGGTCATCTCCTCGCCGTCGAAGCCCTGGTGGTCGGCGTTGTTCTTGGCGTTGGTCAGCAGCTTGAGGAAGTCCTTGCTGGCCTTCTCCGGGTAGCGGCCGGCGTCCCAGCCGTCGATGTCGGATCGGTGTCCGACGCCGCTGTTGTGCTGCTTGAACGGGACCGAGCGCTCGCCCTCGATCACGGCGTCGAGGTACTCCTCGGCCTCGGCGACTGTCTTGCCTTTGATGGCCTTCGAGATGGCCTTGCTGTGCTTCAGGCTGATCTGACGCTCCCGAAGCATGGCTTTCGCCGTGGTCTCCGGGTCGGCGTCGACGCTGTAGCTGATTCCCATAGGTTACTTGAGTGGCACGAACTTCGAGGACCGGGTCGCGCCGATACCGGCCTGACCGTGTTCGACGGTGGATCGGGTGAGGTGGAACTCACCGAGGTAGTGGCCGATCATCTCGGGCTGGACCTTCACGCGGTCGAAGCTGTGACCGTTGTATACCTCGAAGGTGAGACCGACGAACGAGGGGAGGATCGGCATGTCACGCAGGTGCGTGCGGATCGGATCGTTGGCCGTCTCCTCCTCCTCGGACTCGCGGGCTGCCTCGACCAGCTTGCGGTGGTCGATGCCGAGTCCTCGGGTGATGGTTCGCCGCGCGCGGGCGGGCAGCAGTTCCGCGACCTCGTCGAGATCCATCTCTTGGAGGTCCTCGAGCGTGTGACCGCGGTAGGTGAACTCACCCTCGCGGCCGGTTCGGTATTCCGAGCTCATGTCAGTTCCCTCCCTTGCCACCGCTGCGGCCGGTGCGCTTGGAGGCGATGTCGCCCACCTTCCGGCCCGGCGGGGCGTCCCGCGAGACGGACTTGGGCTTGCCGGGGTGCTGGCGGCCACCGCCACCGAACGGGTGGTCGATGGCGTTCATGGCGACCCCACGGACACGCGGGTATTTGGTCCCGCGAGCCTTCATCTTGTGGTGTTTGTTGCCGGCTTTGACGAACGGCTTCTCCGTTCGCCCACCGCCGGCGACGACGCCGATGGTGGCGCGGCACTCCGGCGGGAGGCGTCGGACCTCGCCGCTGGGGAGCTGGACGACCGCGACGTCGCGGTCGTGGCTCATCAGCTGCGCCGAGACGCCGGAGGCACGGGCGAACTTCCCGCCGTCGCCCACCTGACTCTCGACGTTACAGATCGGGATCCCCTCGGGGATCTCGGCCAGCGGCAGCGTGTTGCCGGGCTTGATCTCGGCGGAGACACCCACCTGCAGGGTGTCGCCGACGGTGATACCTTCGGGAGCGAGGACCATCCGGCGGTCGCCGTCGTCGAACTCGACGTCCGCCAGCGGTGCGCTGCGGGCGGGGTCGTGTTCGATGCCGACGATCTCGCCGGAGATCGTGTCCTCCTCCTCGCTTTTCTTGTGTTCGAGGTCAGCCTTGTAGCGGTGCGACGGCGCCCGGAATGTGGGCGAGCCGCGACCACGTCGCTGCCCCTGAATTCGTCGTCCCATTATCAGAACACCCCGATCCGCGAGGCGATCTCCTGTGCGTCGTCGTCCTCGTTGAGACGCACGATGGCTTTCTTCTTGCCCTGCGGCGTGACCATCGTGTTCAGCGACTCGACGGTCACGTCGTAGCGGCTCTCGATCTCGTCTTCGACGTCGCGCTTGTCGGCGTCGATGTTGACGATGAACTGGAGCGTGTTGTCGAAGTCCATCTGGTCCATCGCCTTCTCGGTGACCAGCGGGTGCTCGATGACGCCGCTCATCGGTCGGCCACCTCGTCGACGGCGCTCTCGGTCCAGAGGGTCAGTCGGCCGGCGTGCGTGCCGGGCGCGAGGTCCTCGGTGTTGAGGTCCTCTGCGGTCGCCACGTCGACGCCGGCGAGGTTCCGTGCCGCACGGGAGGGTTCCTCGCTGGTGACGACGAGTACGGACTTGGGCTCGGTGTACTTCCGGCCACGGGTGGTACCCCGTCCGGCTCGGATGTTCTTGCCCGCGTCGGCGCGCTCGACGTCGCCGTGAATACCCAGCGCCTCGAAGGCCTCGACGGCCTCCTTGGTCTTGTTGAGGTCCTCGAACTCGTCGCTCACGACGAGCGGGAGTTCGATGTCCTCGTCGAAGTCGTGACCTCGCTCGGCGACGCGCTCGGCGTCGGCCGTGGCGGCGATGGCGGATCGGGTCGCGAGCTTTCGCTCCTTGTCGTTGACCTTCTTGCCCTGGTCCTTCTCGGCTTTCGGCGGGTGTGCCGCGCGGCCACCGACGGCCTGCGGGACACGCCGCGCGCGTCCATTCTCCTGTGGCACGTGCGCCATGCCGCGGCCCGAACCCATCGACTCGGCGGGGGTACGGAGGCCGGCGAACTCGTCGGCGCCGTAGGCCTGCTTTCGGTTGGCCTGGGCGGCGTGCACGGCACCCTTGATGAGGTCCGGGCGGAACGTCGTCTCGAAGACCGCCGGGAGCTCGAGGGAGTCGCCGTCCGAGCCGTCCAGGTTTCGGATAGTTGCTTGCATTGTGTGTTACCCTTGGTTGGAGGCCGTCGAGACGTAGCGCACCTCGGGGTCGAGGCGCGGCTGGTCGTTCGGCCGGATCGAGGGGCGGAACCGGATGAGGCGCTGGTCGGGACCCGGGAGCGAGCCCTTGACGAGCGCGTAGTGCCCGTCGACCTCGCCGTAGTTGACGAAGCCGCCGTCGACGGAGGCGTCGTCGCCCTCGCCGAAGTCGATCAGGCGCTTGTTGAGTTCCGTCCGCTGGTGGTAGCCGGTCTGGCCCTGCTGGGGAACCGTCGAGCGAACGCGGCTCGGGTTCCACGGGCCGAGGTTACCGATGCGGCGCCGCCATCCCTGGCGGGCGTGCTTGCCCTTCCGCTTCTGGACGCCCCACCGCTTGACGGGACCCTGCGTCCCCTTCCCCTTGGTGATGCCCGAGGCGTCGAGGTACTCGCCCGCTCGGAAGACGTCGGCGAACTCGTGTTCGCCGCCGTCCTCGACCAGGTCGAGCGCGAAGTCGACGCGCTCCTGGAGCGAGCCACCGCCGACTCGGGTCTCCATCACGTCCGGTTCCTTCTTGGGGACGTTCTGCAGCGACGCCGGGGTCGTGTGCGTGATGACCCGGAGGTCGTCGATCGCACCGTCCTCGACGAGCGTGCGCAGTTCGTCAGCGTCGCCCTCGAAATCGTTCTCCGCCGGCAGGTCGAGCGCGCGGTCGAGTTCGTCGTGGAACTCGGACGCCCAAACCTCGGTTGCCGGCTTCGCTCCGTACGCCGTGTCCTCGTAGGCTCGCACTGCGACAGCGTGCATCGGGGGGGTCTCGACGACGGTGACCGGGACGGACTCTTCCATCCCGTTCCGCGGCGAGTCCTCCTCGTCGTTGACCATCACGACGTGGGTCATGCCGGCCTTGTAGCCAGCGAAGCCCTGCAGTGCAGGGGACCCCTCGTCGTCCGGCCACGAGCGGATACGCGGCACTTCCGACGCCGCACGCGTTCGCGGGCCGAAGCCCAGCGAGCCTTTTCGTGGTCTGCTTGGTTGTGGCATGTTCGTTTTCCTCCGCGCTCAGTCCCTGAGCGCGAGCGGGGCGAGTGTGGCGAACACCGCTTCTTCGGTGCGCACCACCTCGCTGCCCTGATTCGGAACCGTATTCAGCCAGAGGTCGAACCCGGGAGAGTCGGGTTCGACGGGGAGATCATCCGGGGATACCCCCATGATCTCCGGAAGCCCGCGACCCGGCGAACCGAAGACAACGGTGGCGCCGTCTCGGTAGCGCGGGGCGATCTCGGACAGCCGCGTTCGGGTGAGCTCCTCACCGTGGCGCGACGTGCCGATCCGAACGCCCGCGTTCTCGCGGGCGAGGGCTTCCTGGATGTCCCCGCAGGCCTCGACGCGGAACCCCGGAGGGTCCTCGTCGACGAGGCGAGCGCGGACGGGTTCTCTCGAAGAGACCCTGACTGTGACGCGCTCCCCCTCCTCGACCGCCATCGACGGCGGCACGAGCAGGGAGATCGGGTGTTGCAGTCCGCAATTGACCCGGACGCGGTCGTCAGGTCCGACCTCGGTCACGATTCCTTCTCTCGACTCCCAGGTTTCACCCTGGGAGCCGGTCCGTGGCGACACACGCATGGGGGGGAGGACGCCTGCATAGCGCAGTTCGTCGCGTTGGTCCCAGACCGCCTGTCTGAGGTACGGCGGTGTAGCCGCGTAGGCCAACACCGTGCGAACGAACTCCCCACCCCAGCGGCCCTCGGCTTCCCTGTCGGGGAAAACGAGGATTCGCTCGACCCGGTAGATCGCGGCCGCGCGAGCCACGTACCCGAGCTTTCGGGTCGCCTCGCGTTTGTCTTCGGCCTCCCGGACGAGCGACGACGGGACGACCAGTGTTGTGCCGTCCGTCATATGCCTCGCCACTGGACTGTACCGGGAGTACCGAACCACACCGTAAAAGGGTAGCGACTCGCCGATGGCCTGTGAGGCCGTCACACATACGCAGGAGCCTCCTACTCCCGTTCCCGCTCCTCGGATCCGTCGACGCCGAGGTGTGGTCCCTGTCAACGACACCCCGACGCCGGCGGTCGATTGGCTGCGTTTCGCAAGTCTTAATAACTAATCGCTGTTTTGTGGGAATGCGAAGGAACGCGCTGGTAGTGTAGTGGTATCACGTGACCTTGCCATGGTCACAACCTGGGTTCAAATCCCAGCCAGCGCACTTCTCTCGACGCTACTTCCAGAGCGCTGCGCTCGCTGTCCGCGAGCCGGCGTCGATGTCTCCCCACCGGGCGGGCCAGCCGTCAACGCAAGCGGGCGGTTTTTGTTAGTTCGGTCACCGTTCGCACCCATGGTCGACTCCCGGCCCGTTCGTGTCGTCGTCTCGTTGCTCGTCGCCCTGTTGATCGCGGTGCCGATCGCATCCGCGGCGGCGCCGCCGGACCCGATCGTTCAGCTGCCGGTAGTCGTGTTGTTGGTCGGGCTCGCGTACCCCATCGCTACACGCCTTCAGGACTGGGTCTGAGTACCGCCGCCCACACTGCTTAGTGCGCCCACCGCCAACACGCGTCCGTGAACCCCAGCCACCTCGATCACGTCAACCTCCGCATCCCCACCGAGGGCGTCGACGACGCCGTCGCGTTCTACCGGGACACGCTCGGCTTCGAGTTGGAGGACCTCGACGCCTACCGCGCGGGCGAGCGTCCGATCTTCTCGATCCGGCTCTCGGAGACCAGCCTGATCCACGTCAGCCCGAGCGAGGAGTTCGACCCGCCCGGAGAGCGGAACTTCGACCACGTCGCCATCGTCGTCGACGACCCCATCGACGCCATCGAGCGCGACCTCCGCGAGGCCGGCGTCGAAATCGAGCGTGAGGCTCGCGACCTGAAGGGGGCCACCGGTACGGCGCCCGCGGTGTACGCCCGCGACCCGTTCGGCTACCGCGTCGAGATCAAGACCAGCCACTGACCGCCAGCGCTCTCCATCCGACTGAACACCGTCCGAGTCACCCTTACCCCTCTTTCGCGGCTGAAACCACGCCGACCGGCGGAGATGCTGCTCCCGATGTGTTCGACTTCGGAGCCACGTCAGCCGTTCGGCCGGCGTCGCTCCGGAGGGTACCTGCGGAGAACGCGGGAACCGCTATTCGGTGTCGACCGGCGTCCAGTCCACGTCTTCGGCGTCCTGTTCGCCGTCCGGCCCTGCGGTTTCGACCTCTTCCCACTCGACGTGCCCACCGTCGGCGCGGGCTGGCGTCGTCCCCGCCGCGTTCGGGTCCGCGTCGGACTCGGCTTCGAGTTCCGTCACCGCCGCATCGAGTTCCTCGTACAGCTGTGCCACCTTCTCGCTCAGGGCCGATACGTCGTCGGTCAACGAATCGACCCGTGCCCGGCGAGACGACATAGCTCAGTACCGAAGGACGTACATAAATGGTTTGGCCCCGCCGGCGTCGTCGCCCGCCTCGGGCCGTTAGCGCCGCTCGCCCGTTCCTACCCCCTCGTCCTCCGTGGCGGGGTCCTCATCGGCGCCGCCGACCGACTCGTCGACACCGTGTTCGAGCGTCGCAGCCGTCTCGATCCGGACCACGCCGTCGAGCGCACAGAGGTCGTCGATGGCCGTCTCGGGAACCGTGACCAGCCAGCAGTCGAACGGCAGTTCCCGCTCGACCCCGCCGCCGGCCTCCTCGGCAGTCTCCGTTAGCGCCGACGGGTCGCCGTCGTCCAGTTCGACGACGAGGGCGACCGACTCCGCCTGTGGCTCCCGGCGCATCCGCCGTACCGGGTGAGAGAGATACACGTCGACAGGTGGGGTCGCCACCGAGCAAAAGCGTTCGGACCGGCCGGAACGTTCAAGCCCGAATACGCCGGAGTCGTGGTGTGTTCGACAGTAGCACGGTGCGGGGTGGCCGATCGTGACTGTCTCCATCGCCGCGCGCGACCCGAGCACGGACCAGTACGGCGTCGCAGTCGCTTCGGCGTTCCCGGCGGTGGGGGCCGTCTGTCCGTGGGTAAGCGAGAAGGGCGCCGTCGCCACCCAGTCGTGGGACGCGGGGGCCGACTACGGCGACCCGTTGGTCTCCCTGCTCGACCGTGGGCTCTCGCTCCCTGCGGCGGCGAAGGCGCTGATCGCCGAGCGCTCCGGATCGGCGGGCCTCCAACTCCACGGTATCGACGCCGAGGGGAACACGTACGTCCATACCGGCGAGAAGTGTATCGAGCACGCCGGCCACGCCGTCGGCGAGCACTACACGGTCGCCGGTGACCTCCTCGCCGGCCCCGACGTGATCGATGCGACCGCCGACGCCTTCGAGTGTGCGACCGGTCGGTTCACCGACCGACTGCTGACCGCGCTGGAAGCGAGCGAGGCTGCCGGGGGCGACACGCGTGGTGATACGCTTAGTGCGGCCCTACTGGTCCACGCCGAGCCCTCGAAGCTCTACCACAACCTCCGTGTCGACACGCCCGGGTCCCCCGTCTCCGACCTCAGGGAGGCCTACGAGGGGGCAGTTGAGACCGAACGGAGCATGGACGACGACGAGATGGAGCGGTTCTGGGGCGACTCGGTACCGGACTCGATCCGTGAGTACACCCTCCGGTACTGAACCGGCCGTTACAGGATCAGCGACTCCCGCAGCGCTTCCGAGCCCTGTTCTCCGTGGATCCGGCGCTGGCGCTCGCTCCCGCTCTCCCGGCCGAGTAGCCCCGCGAGCGCGTCGTCGCCGATCCGGTCGCAGGTGCGCTCGATAGCCTCCGCGAGGTCGATCGTCGACTCCCCGTCACGGTCGACGAACGTCGCCTCGTGGCCGTGGCGGGTCGCGCGCCACTTGTTCTCGTCGAGGAGTTCACGCCGCAGGCCGTCGCCGTCGAGCGGGCCGCGTTCGCCGTCCTCGTAGCGCTCGCCGAGGTCGACGACCATCGCGTGAACGCCCTCGACGAACGCCTGGACGACGGCGGGATCGACCTGTGCGTCGGGGGTCCGGACCTCAACGGTGCCGTGGCCGGTGTGGGGGCGCACGTCGTACCAGAGTTCCCCGCGGTCTTCAACCGAGCCCTGCTCGACCATCCGGCGCTCGAAGCGCTCGAAGGCCTCGTAGTCCGCGAACCGGGTGGGCATCCCCGTGTTCGGCAGGTTCTCGAACACCTTCGCTCGCGCCGACGCGAGGCCCGTGTCGAAGCCGTTCCAGAAGGGCGAGTTGGCCGACAGCGCAAGCAGCGGCGGCATCTCCCACCTGAGTTCGTTGGCGATCCAGACCGCCTTGTCCGGGTCGTCGACGCCGACGTGGACGTGCATCCCCGCGGTCGTGTTGCGGTGCTGTGGGTACTGGATGCGTTCGAGCTGTGAGCGGTAGCGCGGCTTGTCTGCGTGGTCCAGTTCGCGCCAGCGAGCCTCGGGGTGCAGCCCCGCGGCGGCGATCCGGAAGCCGTGGTCCTCGGCGTGCTCGACCAGCGCCTCCCGCACCGCGAGCAGGTGGCGTTCGGTCTCGGCCACGTTTTCGATCAGCGGCGTCTGGGTCTCGATGGTGAACTGGAACAGTTCGTGATCCAGCTTCCCCGCGAGTGGCTCGGGCGGCTCGGCCTCGCCGTACACCAGTTCGTCGATGCCCGACACCGGCAGTCCGTCCCCGTCGACGACGTAGAACTCCTCCTCGACCCCGAGGGTCCCCATCCGGTCGAAGCTGTCCCGGGAGCCCAGTTCCTCCATTTGTGCGTTACTGTGACCGCCCGCCTAAATAGGGTGCCGGCTCCGGAACGGTGGACGTGACAGGGGACGGATGCGACTACCGCTTGCGCGCGACGATCCCGAGGTGGTCGTCGTGGTACGGCTCCAGCCGCCGGGTTTCGAGGACCTCGTACCGCCCCGAGAGCGTCTCGCGCACGTCCTCGAACACCGCGTCGGGGTCGGCGACGACGTTCTCGCTGCGGGCCTTGATCGCCGCCAGCAGGAGCCCGTCCTCGCCGAGGAACTGTGCGTTGCGGTTCGCCACGTCGGCCTGCCCGCGCGTCGCCACGTCCTGAACGATGCAGTCGAGGTCCGCCTCCACGACGCCGGCGTACTCCCGCGGCTTCCGGGCGTCGGCCAGCAGCGGGAACAGGTTCGGTCGGACCTCGGCCACGTCCACCAGGTCACGCACGGGCCGCGGGGCGAACTCCACGGCGTAGGTCGGCCCCGAGAAGTCCGCCACGTGGCTCACGGTCGTCCCCGAAGCCGCACCGAGGTAGAGCACCGACTCCCCGCCGTCGAGCCGGGTGTCCATCCCCAGTTCGAGCATCGCGCCCAGCTTCGAGCGCCCGGCGTCCCACACGCGCCGGCCGTCGGCGGTCGGTTCGCCGTATACGGGCTCACCCTCGGTCGTCAGGCGCTCCTCGCCGGCGACGGCGCGCCGGTCGACGCCGTCGGGAAGCTCACTCATCGTCGTCCTCCTCGGTTTGGTCTTCCTCGGCACGCGCCCGGATCGTCTCCATCCGGTCGCGGAGGTCATCGTGGACGCTCTCGCGGAAATCGCCCGAGTAGTGGTCGATCCGGGCGGCTATCGAGAGCTTCCCGGCGAGTGCGCGAGCCGCCGAACCGCGGTCGTCCGGTCGCGTGCCGCTGACGAACTCGTGGGTGAAGATGACGCCGTGTTTGGGCGAGGGGGCGTGCCCTCGCAGGTGGGCGAACAGCGCGTCCTCGGCGCCGAGCACCTGCACGGTCCCGGAGGGCATCTTCGCCAACGACTCCAGCCCGCCGGCCAGCGAGACGAGGCGCGCGGCCAACACGGGTCCGGCCATCTCGGCGAGGTTCGGCGCCACCGCCGGCGCACGGCGCTCGATGAACGTCCGGAGGTCGTCGCGCTCCTCGCGCAGGTCGACGACACGCCGGGCCAACGAGACCGCCCGCTCCTCGGTCGCGTCGGCGGGCTCGCGCTCGGCGACGACGGCGGCGAAGTCAAGCCCGGTCGCGCCCGTCTCCACGTCGAGCAGCGCGCCGGCCCACTCCTCCAGCCGCTCGGCGAGTTCGTTGGCGGTGCGCTCGGTGTCGTCCATCGCCCGCAGCGCGTGGACCAACTGTTTGTCGTCCGCGCGCTCGGCCGCACGGGCGGCCTCGCGGGCGGCGGCGACGGTCGCGTCGTGAAGTCGGTCGTAGTACTCGTCCTCGTCGGCGGCGAAGCCGCTCTCAACGGCCAGCGCGGGCCAGTCCCGCGGTTCGTCGGCCTCGCCGTCGGCGATCGCGGCCGCGGCGGCCTCGGGGTCCCCGGGGTCGACGCCGGCGAACCACGCGTCGTCGGTTTCGGTCATTACCGTCCTTTCCCCCCGTAGTCGTTTAGGCGTTCCCGAACGGCTCGGCGGCGTCGCCGCCCCACAGGCCGGCTAGAACACGTCCACGTCGCCGGCCACGAGGTCATCGGTGAGGTCACCGATCCGGCCGAACTGCTCCGCGACGACCGCCCGGACCGCCCCCTCGTCGTCGACCGTCGTCTCGATGTCGACCGCCTGTGGCTCGCTCACCGGGCTGCCGATACGCGAGAGCAACTGGACGCTCGTGTGACTCGCGTCGAGGTCCGCCGCTGCCCCCTCGGCGATGCGGAGCGCGAGGAGGTTGTAGAGCTTCCCGACGTGAGTCACGGGGTTCTTCCCCGCCGTGGCCTCCAGGCTCATCGGTCGTCCCGGCGTGATGAGGCCGTTCGCCCGGTTCCCCCGACCCACGGCGCCGTCGTCGCCGGCCTCCGCCGAGAGCCCAGTCGTCGTCAAGTAGATCGACCCTCTCTCGTAGTCGTCGGCCGCGTTGACCCGAACCGAGAGCGGGCGGTCGAGGTGTGCTTCTCCGTGCTCGTGGGCGAGCGCTCGCACGCGATCAAGCACTAACCGGTAGTCGGCCACGTCGGCGACGTACCGGTCCACGACCGCGGCGGCGACCGTGAGGTGGATCCCGTCGCTCCGGCGGAGCGCCATCAGCTTCACGTCCTTGCCGACGGCGTCGATCTCGGCGTGGAGCCGCGGTTCGAGCGTCCGGACGAAGCGCTCGGTGGCCGACCCCGGGCTGTGACCGACGCCGAAGCTGGTGTCGTTCGCCAGCGGGACCGATCCCCGGTCGAACAGCGAGGCGAGGTCGGCGGAGGTGCGCCCGATCCGGGTCTCGATCCGCAGGTGGTCGGCATCGAGTTCGGGCACCGTCCCCAGCAGGTAGTCGCGGGCGGCCTCGCGAGCCAGTTCCGCGATCGGGAGTTCCCGACCGTCGACGGTCGTCGTCGCCCTGCCGCCGACGAGGACGTAGATCGGTTCGACGACTCGCCCGCCACCGAAAGTCGGTTCGGCCCGGCCGGCACCGAGGTGGACCTTGTCGGTGTTGTGGTGGAGAACGCGGCCGAACTCGGCCCGGTAGAACCGCGAGAGGCGCCGCGAGACCGCCTCGGCGACCCCGTCACAGAGCGAGTCGGGGTGGCCGATCCCCTTGCGTTCGACGAACTCCGTCCGCCGGCGGGCGGCCGGGTCGCCGTCGACGGTCGTCACGGCGAGCACGTCGGTCATGTGTCGCCCTGCGCGGGCGGCGGCAAAAGTCCGCGGACCGGTCGGGAAGCTGACTGTTCCGGGTGGGGATTGATGAGTCGTGGGGCGTATCACCCGGCTATGACGACGTTTGGAGACGGACCGGGTGGGCGCCGATGAGCGTCCCACTCACGAGCCGCCCGGTCTCACACGTCTACGACGCCGCCTACACCGGCGTCCCGAACTGGGACATCGGCCGACCGCAGGCGGCGTTCCTCGCGCTCGCGGAGTCGGGCCGCATCCGCGGGCCGGTGCTCGACGTGGGCTGTGGCACCGGGGAACTCGCGCTCTTCCTCGCCCGGCGGGGCCACGAGGTGTTGGGGATCGACCTCTCACGGCGGGCGATCGAACAGGCCCGCGCGAAGGCCCGCGGGCGCCGCATCGACGCCGACTTCGCCGTCTGGGACGCCCTCGACCTCGGCGGCCTCGCCCGCGCGGGCTTCTCGTTCCCGACCGTCGTCGACTCGGCGATGTTCCACGTCCTCGGCGACGCCGAGCGCGACCGGTTCGTCGACGGACTCGCCCAGATCGTTCCCCCGGGCGGCCACTACTACGTCCTCGGCGACGCTCGGCGCGTCGACGGCGACGTGTACGGGATCTCGCCCGAGGAGCTACGCCGGCGGTTCACGGGGCGGGAGTGGGAGATCGAGTTCTCGATCCCGACGGCGTTCGAACGGCGCTGGAGCCAGAACCCCGCGTACCTCGTCGGCGTCCGCCGGCGGTAGCGATCAGCGACACTGACCACGCCGGGCGGGTGCCGTTCAGCGCCCCATCGTGTGGAACTCCGCGTTCGGCCGCATGTCCGCGAACATCGCCATCCGGTTGCTGAGGTTGAAAAACGCCGTCACGGCCGCGATGTCCCACATCGCCTCGGCGCTGTAGCCCACCTCGGCCAGCCGTTCGAGATCGGCCTCGGCCACGCGGTCCGGGTGTTCGGTCAGCTTCACGGCCACGTCGAGCATCGCCATGCGCTTCTCGCTCACGTCGGCCTGCCGGTAGTTCGCCACCAACTGGTCGGCCAGTTCGGGGTTCCCCGAGTAGATCCGGAGCAGCGCGCCGTGGGCGACGTTGCAGTAGTAGCAGTGGTTCCGGCCGGAGACGGCGACGACGAGCATCTCCACCTCCTCGCGGTCGAGTGCGGTGTCGTCGACGAGCGCGTCGTGGTACTCGAAGAAGGCACGGAAGTGACTCGGCTTGTAGGCGAACGCGGAGAAGACGTTGGGCGTGAAGCCGGCCTGCTCGGTCTCCTCGGCGATACGGCTCCGCAGGTCCTCCGGCAGGTCCTCGAAGTCGGGCACCGAAAAGCGGGTCATCGCGTCGTCGTCCAGTTCGGGATCGGCCATCGCCGACCGTTGGACCGGCGCCCACTTCAAGCCGCCCGGCGCGGGAAACCGTTAAGCCAGCTTACCGCTTCCGGACCACATGAACCCCATCACGGCCCTCGACGCGCTCCCGCCACTCGCCGCGCTGGTGGTCGTGGTCGTCGCCAGCCTTCTGGCTGCGGTCATCGTCGAGCGCGTCGTGATCCGGTCGCTCCGCCGGTTCGGCCGATCGACGGAGAACGCCTTCGACGACATCCTGATCGACGAGCTTCGGCTTCCGCTCGTGACGACGGCGGCGCTGGCCGGCGTGTTCCTGCTCACCGGGGACGGCGGCGTGCTCGACGCCCTCGCCGTCGACGCCGCCACCCGGGACGCGCTGTTGAGTCGCCCGGCGCTGACGCTCCTGGTGCTGGTCTGGGCATGGGCGCTGAACGCCATCGTCAACCGCGCGGTCGACTCGGTGAAGGACGCCGGCCCGCGCTTCGACTTCGCGCCGGTGTTCTCGAACGTATGGACCCTCGTGGTCCTCATCGGCGCCGCCGGGGCGGTCCTCTCGATCTGGCGCATCAACGTGACGCCGCTGCTCGCCGGTGCGGGGATCGTCGGCATCACCATCGGCTTCGCCGCCAAGGACACCGTCGCCAACTTCTTCGGAGGGATCGCGCTCTACTTCGACGACACGTACAAGATCGGCGACTTCGTCGCCCTCGATTCCGGCGAGCGCGGCACCGTCGTCAAGGTCGGCGTGCGCTCGACCACGCTCCAGACCCGTGACGAGGTGCTGGTCACGGTCCCCAACGCGGTGCTCAATGCCGCGAAGATCATCAACGAGTCCGCACCCGGCGCCCGCAAGCGTATCCGCGTCCCGATCGGCGTCGCCTACGGCACCGACCTCGACACCTTCGAGGAGGCCATCGTCGACGTGGCCGAGTCCGAGTCGCTGGTGCTCGACTCGCCCAAGCCCCGGATGCGCTTTCGCTCCTTCGGCGACTCGGCGCTCGAGTACGAACTGCTCTGCTGGGTCCGGAGCCCGGTCCGCGGGTCGAAGGCGACCCACCGTCTCAACCGCGGGATCTACGCCCGGCTGAACGAACTCGACATCGAGATCCCGTTCCGGAAGGTGGACGTGAGCCTCGTCAACGGCCCCATGGACGCCGCGACCGACCCGACGGAGCGGGCCTCGCTGGGCGACGACTAGGCCAGCCGTTTTGTCGCTACAGGACACAGTGGGCGACCGTGGCGCTCGACCCCGCCTCCCGCGACCGGATCGCCGACCGGTGGGCCGAGCGACTGGGCTGTTCGCCCGAAGCGTTCCACGGATCGGGAGTAACGGCCGCCCGGAGCACCAGCCCACGGACCGTTCGACTCCTCCGTCACGCCGACGCGATGGTCGTCGCCACCCCCCAGGACGCCGACGGGGCCGCCGTCGCGTCGGTTCACGGCCTGTTCGTCCTCGCGTACGTCGACGCCGCCGCGTTCTCGCCGGTCCCGTCGGACGCCCGGCTACTCGCCGCGGACGACGAGGCCGCGTTCGCCGCGTTCCGTGCACGCGTTCCCGACGCCGACTGGCGCCGGGCGTCGCCGACGTTCCGCCCCGGGCGCACGGCGGGGTTGTTCCGTGACGGCGACCTGGTCGCAACGGCGACGCTCGGCGAACCGCCGTTCCCCGACGTGGGTGTCGTCGTCGCGCCCGAGCGCCGCGGGCGAGGGCACGGGCGCGCGGTCGTCTCACGAGTCACCGCCGCGGCGTTCGAGGCCGACCCGGGAGCGGTCGTTCGCTACCGAACGCCCGCGTCGGCGTCGCTGGCGCTCGCTGAGTCGCTGGGCTACGAGCGATGGGCGGCGAGTGCGGTGCTCGTCCTCGATCAGACCGGGACGCCCTGAACCGCCAACACGGCGGCGACACCGACCGCGAACACGCCGAGTGCGAACAGCGCGTAGTTCGCGAGGGTGTTGTCCGCCCGGGTGAGGTAGAGGCTGAACTCCCGGCGCCACGGCCAGAACAGGTTCACCCCGGCCGGCGTGAGTACGTCGCCGAGCAGGTGGGCACCGACCGCGACGAACCCGACGAAGAAGCCGAACGTCGAGAGTCGGACGCGGTCGAGTGTCCCGAGGCCGTCGGCGAGGAGCGCGCCCGCCCCGGCGAAGACGCCGCCGACCAGCGCGGCGAACAGCAGCGAGTGAGTCACCCCGCGGTGGGAGATGCCGGGGATCCGATGGTCGACGTCGGGCAGCATCGCCAGCCAGAGCATCGCTCCGCCGGTGACCAGCGCCGCGAGTGGCTCGCCCGCGGCGACGAACAGGTAGCCGATGGGGGCGAAGACCAGCAGCGAGACGCCGAGGTGGCCGGTCCGGTACACGCCCCTGTCTGCACGCGCCATCCTCCTAAAGCGTCCGGCCGACGTGTCAGCCGTCCTCGCCGTTTCCCGTGGGTTCGGCGCCGTACTCGACGGTCTCCCCGTCGGCGAACGTCACGCTCGCCACCTCCAGGCGTTCGCCGTCGACGTAGCGATAGACCCCGTCGCCCTCGTCCTCGGTCCGTCGGTGTGAGCCGTCACAGAACGGGTGCTCGTCGCTCAGCCCGCAGCGACAGACCGCGATGTCGCCCTTCTCGGGGTGGATGTCGTCCTCGTCGAGATACGCCGGCCCGTGTGCGTCGCGGGTGACCTCCCTGCTCATACCCGCCGGTGGTCGCCCGCGCCGATAGCTCTTGGGCGAATCCACGCCGGTAGCCGGCGACTTTTAGCCCCCGCCCCCGGTAGCCCACCCATGGCGAAGCCGGCGCAGCGTGCGGGAATGTTCCTCCTCGGGACGGCCGCCGTCATCGTGGTCTACGCGGTCCTCTACCAGCAGGGGATGGCCCGGATCGAGGGAGTGGAGATGCGCTTCATCGAGGCGCTCCACGTCGTCGTCGAGACGTTCACCACCGTCGGCTACGGCGAGCAGTCCGCCAGTTGGGACTCCACGGCGATGCTCGCGCTCTCGATACTGATGCAGTTCACCGGCGTCGCGCTCATCTTCCTCACGCTGCCGGCGTTCGTGCTCCCTCTGTTCGCCGAGGCGCTGGCCTCCGGTCCGGCACGCGAGTTCGACGGCGAGGGCCACATCGTGGTCTGTACGTTCTCGCCCACGGTGGACACGCTGGTCACCGAACTGGAGGCCCGCGGTCAGTCCTACGTCGTCGTCGAGTCCGACGACGAGACCGTCACGGAACTCGAAGCCGACGGGGTGGAGGTCGTCCTCGGGAACCCGGAGGACGTCGAGACGATGGAGGCCGTCTCCGTCACCGACGCCGACGCGGTGGTCGCGGCCGACGACGACGAGACCAACGCCAGCGTGATCCTCGCGGCTCAGCACGTCGCCCCCGAGACCCCGGTGCTCAGCCTCGTCGAGGACGGCTCGAACGCGGACTACCACCGCTACGCCGGCGCCGAGGAGGTCGTCCAGCCCCGGAGCGTGCTCGGGGAGTCGCTGGCGGGGAAAGCCTCGACGGCGGTCTCCTCGGAACTCAGCGGCGCGGTGGAGATCACCGAGGACCTCGAAGTCGCCGAACTCCTGGTCCAGCGTGGCTCGGACCTCGAAGGCCGAACCATCGGCGACTGCGGGACGGAGGACCTGCCGGGCACCAACATCGTCGGCGCCTGGTTCCGCGGGGAGTTCGTCTCGGCCCCTGACCCGAGCCGCCGGATCGACGACCACACCGTGTTGTTGGTCGTCGGCCCGGACGCGGGCGTGGAGGCGATGAAGCGACGCAGCCTCGACGCCAACCGGCCCCCACAGGACCACATCGTCGTCGCCGGGAACGGCGTCGTCGGCTCCTCGGTCGCGGAGGCGGTCACCGCCGCGGGCTTGTCGGTCACCCTCGTCGACCTCGACGACAGCCCGAGCGTCGACGTCGTCGGCGACGTGACTGATCCGATCACGCTGGAGGAGGCCGACCTCACCGAGGCGGACGCGCTCGTCCTCGCGCTGGGGGAGGACACCACCGCGCTGTTCGCCGCGCTCGTGGCCCGTCGGGTCGCCCCCGAGACGGGGATCATCGCCCGCGCGAACGACGCCGACTCGGCGCCGAAGCTCTACCGCGCGGACGCGGACTACGTCCTCTCGCTCCCGACCGTGAGCGGCCGGATGCTCGCCTCGAAGCTGTTGGCCGAGGAGGTCATCACCCCGGAGACGCAGGTCGAACTCGTCCGCCGGGAGGCGCCGGCGCTCGTCGGGCGGACGCTCGGCCAGTCGGACGTTCGCGCCAGAACCGGCTGTACCGTGCTGGCGGTCGAGCGCGACGGCGAAACGCTCACCGGCGTCGACGCCGACTTCCGCATCCAACACGGCGACACGCTGGTCGTCGCCGGCGACGACGACGCCGTCGACGCCTTCGCGGAACTGGTCTCCTAGCGCCCCGACTCACCACGGCCGTTCCGGGCTCAACACCACGACCCAGAGGCCGAACAGCACCGCCCCGACGAACTCCGGAACCGCGATACCGCCGCCGTCGAGCCAGACGAGCCACGCCGGCCACGCGAGGACCGCGAGCGGGCCCGACAGCAGCGCCAGTTTCCCTGTCGTCAGCCGGAACCGGGCCACGCCGTCGACGACCGCAGTGAACGCCGCGAGCAGGAAGAACGTCGCCGCCGACGGGACGTGCAGCGGCGTGCCCGCGGGCGCCAGGCCGACGCCGGCCATCGCCACCATCGCGACGAGGAACGTTGCCGCTCGGAGGTAGCCCAAGGGGTCGGCGGCGACGCGCCACAGCGCCCACGCGTAGGGAAGCCCGAGGAGTCCGCCGAGCACCAACGACCCGTTGAACAGCCACGCCGTCGCCGGCGCCACCCCGAGGTCCGAGAGGGCGTTCGACTGCCAGCCGAAGTCAGGCGAGAGTGCGGTCGCCAGCAGGATACCGCCGAGCGTGACGACGACCGCGGCCGGGCCGGCGAGGCGGGCAACGCGGCGCCGTCCAGCACCGGTCTCGCGGTCAGGAGGGAGAGACACGCCCGGACCGTGGCACGCCCGTCAGTTAGCCCTTCGGGCGGGCGGAGTGGGTGGATTGATGTACGACCCGGGGCTGTATCGGGCCGTGCGAGGGTTCGTTCGATGACGCTGTTCGCCTACGGTGAGCGGCTGGCGCCGGTTCGGCTCGGCCGGTACGCCGACGCCGCGACCGCGCTCGCGTGGCTCCTCGGCGCCGCTGCGACGGTGGTCACCCCCGCGGGGCTCGCTCTCGCGGGCGTCCTGCTCGGCCTCGTCGCCACCTCGGTCTCCCGAGCGGTCGCCAGCGCGGCGAGTTTCGGCATCGTCGTCGCGGCGGCGGTGACACTCGGCGCGTTCCTGGGGCTGCTGCCGTCGACCATCGCCGTCGTGCCGTCGACGCTCGGGGTCACTCCCGAACTGCTGGTGGTGTTGGCGGTGTTCGTCCCGCCGGTC
This sequence comes from Halolamina litorea, assembly GCF_026616205.1. Classification (NCBI taxonomy): domain Archaea; kingdom Methanobacteriati; phylum Methanobacteriota; class Halobacteria; order Halobacteriales; family Haloferacaceae; genus Halolamina; species Halolamina litorea. The sequence continues at coordinate 1,862,472 of NZ_JANHGR010000001.1, read as the reverse complement.
GTCGCCGCCCCGGTTCGGGCGCTCGGCTGAACATGGCTGCGGATGCGGGCACCCGCTGTCGCTACTGTGGCCGGCGGTTCCCCACGGAGCGCCTCCTGGCGCTGCACCACGGCAGTAGCCACACCCACGAGGTGACTGACGACGAGTGGGAGGCCGTCGTCGCGGCCCGCGAGGCCGAGGCCGACGAACTTCGGCGGGTGCGCATCCGGATGCTGCTCGCGCTGACGCTCTGTTACTTCGGCTTCCTGCTGCTGTACGCGACGCGGTGACTGACGGATCAGATCATTGTCCCGTCGGGCAGCGCTCCACAAAGTATTTTGACCGCACCGGGTGAGTACCGTCCAACGATGGAGCGTAACACGGTCGAACGGGTGACCGAGTGGGACTCGGAGCCGTTCAGTGACGGGTACGCGGGACTGCGCGACCTCGCTGACCGGGAGTTCACCGGCGCGGTCACCGACGGCACGGCGTGGCTGTTCATGCTCAACGGCCGGGTGCTTGGGTCCTTCGAGGGGGACCTCTCCCGGTTCGAGGACGCCGACGGCACCGCCTTCGCCGCGCCCGACCGGTCGCTCCCGCTGCTGTTCGCGATGCAGGAGACCGGCGGCGAGGAACGCGGCGAGTACTACACCGAGCAGACGCCGCTCTCGGAGGTCGACGGCACGCTCACCTCGGGGAACTTCACCGGCTACGTGGAGCTCTCGGAGAACGTCCTCTCGGGGGACTACTACCTCGTCTACTACGGCGGCCGGCGGATGGCCGTCGCCTTCGTCGGCAACCAGGAGCGCCGGCTCACCGGCGACGAGGCGTTCGAGCGCGCGGCCGACGAGGTCGGTATCTACCGCGTCACCACCGTCGGGCTGGACATCGAGGACATACCGGAGCCGGAGCCGACCCCCACCCCGACAGCGACCGATCCTGACCCGACCGCGACCGATTCAGAGCCACCCACGACCGACGACGAGCAGTCGCCGCAGGACACCGGCTCGGCCGCTGACGACCCCGACCCGGCCGCGGAGACGGCGGCCAGCGGTCGCTCGGCGCGCGCCGAAACCGAGTCCGACACCCAGCCCACCGACCGGCGTTCGGAACGGACGACTGAACCGGACACGCCGCCTGACCGCGCCGAGGCGGCGTCGACGGTCGACGAGCCAGCGGCGTCGACGGCCGACAGTTCTTCGGGTAGCTGGACGGACCGAGAGGTCAACACGGCGGCCGACCCCGAGCCGGAACCGGAACCGGAGCCGGAGCCGGCCTCCGCGGAGCCGGCCTCCGCGGAGCCGTCGACGGATCAGTTCGAGTCCGAGGCCGAGTGGCGCGGGACGACGACGATTCCCGCACTCGACCCCTCGGAGTCCGTGACGATGACCGCCGAGCCACCGGCCGAGGAGTCAGACGCCGCTCCGGCGGAGCCGACGACACAGCCGTCCCCGGCCGTCGAGGAACTCCGGGCGGAACGCGACCAACTCCAAGAGCGGGTCTCGGAACTGGAGGCCGAGACCGAACGCCTCGGTGGCGAGCGCGACCGACTGGCGCAGGAACGTGACGAGGCGACGTCCCGGGCCGACGACCTCGAAGCCGAGATCGACGAGCTACAGGAGACGATCGACCGCCTCGAAGCGCAACTTCGGACCGCCGAGGAGGAGCTATCGGCCGCCGAGGAGTACGTCCCGGAGGGTGATCACGAACTCTCCCCCGAGGCGGCGATGGAGGGGACGAGCCTGTTCGTCCGGTACGAGCGCAAGGGCGGTCCGACGCTCGAAGACGCCCAACGTGGGGACGCCGGCCGCGACGCCGTCACCGACAACCTCCGGCTGGAACACCACACCGAGTTCGAGGACGACGGCGCCGTCGTCGACGGCCGCCCCTTCGAGGAGTGGCTCCACGACACCATCGAGTACGGGTTCGTCGTGTGGCTGACCCAGTCGTTCATCCACGACATCCGCGAGACGCGGAACCAGACCGCGATGGGGACGCTGTTCGAAGCGATCCCGGCCATCGACCGCGTGGAGTTCCGCGGCACGGTCGACCTCGGCGAGGAGGCCGAGGAGGAGAGCGCCGCCTTCGACGTGGTGCTCCGGGACCGGATGGGCAGCCCCCTGCTGGTCACCGACCTCAACGACTCCCGGGAGCCGGCAACCGAACCCATGCTCGAGTCGCTGATTCGGAACGCGACGCCGGTCGCCGAAGCCACCGAGGAGCTATCGGCCGCGTTCTTCGTCACGAGCAGCTACTACGAACCGGGCGCACTGGAGACCGCCCAGGACGCCACCGGCGGCGGCTTCCTGAACCGTGGCCGCCAGAAGAGCTTCGTGAAACTATCGCGCAAGGAGGGCTATCACCTCTGTCTGATCGAAACCCGCGACGGGGAGTTCCACGTGAGCGTCCCGGAGCTGTAAGGCAGAAAAGCGCGAAGCGATATCCTCAGTTCTCGGCTTCCGGCGCCGACTCGATCCGCATGTCTCGAAGCTTCTCGACGGTGCTGTCGAGCTTCTCGTCGAGGTCCTCGACGAACTCGGCAGTGTGGTCGGTGGTGATCGCACCCTGGCTCGACGGCTCGATGAGGTTCTCCTCTTCGAGGACACGCAGCGAGTAGCGAACCTTGTGGTGCGGGTAGCCGGTCTCGTTCGACATCTTCACGATGCCGATCGGTTCGTTTTCGATGACCATTCGGAGGACCTGGAGGTGCCGCTCCAGCATGTCCACTTCCTTCTCCAGTCGATCTATCATGCTGTATGTTAACTACTCTTGCGAGGGGTTAAAACTTCCCCTCGACCGTCGGCCGCGCACGGATGGTGACGATACGCATGGGGGGTAGTTAACGGTTCGGTCGCCGGACGGCGCCGGGATCGGCGTCCGCCCCGCTCGCCGACGCCCCGATGAACGCATCGTAATCGGTTTAGCCGGGGCTACAGAACCGCCGCGTATGACCGTCACAATCGTCGGGGCTCAACTCGGCGACGAAGGCAAGGGCGCACTCGTCGACCGCTGGGGAGAGGCGGCCGACACCGTCGTGCGGTATCAGGGTGGAGACAACGCCGGCCACACCGTCGTCGAGGACGGCGACGAGTACAAACTCTCGCTGGTGCCCAGCGGCTGTGTCCGGGGCAAGACCGGCGTGCTCGGGAACGGCTGTGTCGTCAACCCCCGAACGCTGTTCGACGAGATCGAGACACTCCGCGAGCAGGGCCTCGACCCCGACGTGCGCGTCGCCAAGCGCGCCCACGTCATCATGCCGTACCACCGCGTGTTCGACAACATCGAGGAGGCCGACAAGGCGGACTCCGACATGAAGGTCGGCACCACCGGCCGCGGCATCGGCCCGACCTACGAGGACAAGGCCGGCCGTCGCGGCGTCCGGATCGGCGACCTGCTCGATACGGACGTGCTCCGCCAGCGACTCGAGTACACCGTCGCCCAGAAGCGCGCCATCGCCGAGAACGTGTTCGGCGTCGAGGTCGGCGCCGAGTTCGACGTGGACGAACTCGTCGCTGAGTTCGCCGACTACGGCCGCCGCCTCGAGGAGAACGGTATGCTCGTCGAGGCCGGCGACTTCCTCTACGAGCAGCACGAGGCCGGCGGGAACCTCCTGTTCGAGGGCGCGCAGGGAACCAGCATCGACATCGACCACGGGAACTACCCCAACGTCACCTCCTCGAACCCGACAGCCGGCGGCGCCGCCGTCGGCTCCGGCGTCGGTCCCGGCGTCGTGGGCTCCGGCGAGATCGTCGGCATCGTGAAGGCGTACCTCTCCCGCGTGGGCGAGGGGCCGCTCCCGACCGAGATGGACGAGGGCGAGGCCGCCCTCGCCGACGAGATCCGCGAGAAGGGCGGGGAGTTCGGCACCGTCACCGGCCGCCCGCGCCGGATCGGCTGGCTCGACGTGCCGATGCTCCGCCACGCGGCGCGCCGGTCGTCGTTCACCGGTCTGGCCGTGAACCACGTCGACGTGCTCGCGGGCCTCGAGGAACTGAAGGTCTGTCACAGCTACGACCTCGACGGCGAGACCCGCACCACGATGCCCGCGACGACCGAGGAGTGGGCGCGCTGTGAGCCGAACTTCCGGGAGTTCGAGACCTGGGCCGAGCAGGACTGGAGCGCCGTCGCCGCCGACGGCTACGACGCACTGCCCGCCGCCTGCCGTGACTACCTCGAGTACCTCGAAGGCGAACTCGGCGCCCCGGTGTACGCCGTCGGCGTCGGCCCCGACCGCGACCAGACCGTCGAGCGACAGACCCCCTGGTAAGGGACGCCGCTCCCGCTCGCGAACGCCCGGCCGGGCGAACCCGCACCCTTTTGCCCCGCCCGGCCTCATCGGTGGGTGATGAAGGAGTCGCTGATGGAGATCGTCTGCTGCCCGATGGACAAACACGACCTCGAACTCGACGTCGACGAGCGCGACGACGGTGAGATCATCTCGGGGACGCTGACTTGCACCGACTGTGGCGAGTCCTACCCCATCGAGGACGGGATCCCGAACCTCCTGCCGCCGGACATGCGCGACGACGACTGACGCCGCTCCCGGCTCCCGTTCTCCGGTCGGTCGATCACCGTCGGCGGCTCAGCGCAGTTCCTCGTACAGTTGCTCCGCGGCGCGCCGCACCGCCTCGTCGCTGTCCTCCGGCACGTCGTGGCCCAGTTCGGAGAGCTTGCTCGTGTCGAGTCGCATCTTCGGGACGTCGCCGGTCCAGCCGCGGTCGCCACCGGTGAACTCGTACTCCGGATCGAGCCCCATCGTGTCGGCGACGATGTCGGCGATGTCGATGACCGACGTCGTCGTCTTCGACCCGAGGTTGTAGAGGTTGTAGTCCCCCTCGGCGGTCTCGACGACGTCACGGATCGCGGCCGCACAGTCGGAGACGTGGAGGTAGGACTTCTCCTGACGCCCGTTGCCGAGGATCGTCAGCGTCTCGGGGTCGTCCTGCAGCTTCTGGATGAAGTCCGGGATCACGTTCCCGCGCTGGCGCGGGCCGACGATGTTGGCAAAGCGGAACACCCACGACTGGATGCCGTAGGAGTTCGCGAACGTCGACACCACGCCCTCGTCGGAGAGTTTGGAGGCGCCGTAGATGCTGATCGGCTCCAGCGGACCGTACTCCTCCGCGGTCGGCATCGGGGCCTCGCCGTACACCGTCGAGGAGGAGGTGAAGGCGAGCGCGTCACAGCCGACCTCGCGCATCCGCTCGACGACGTTGTAGGTCATCTCGGTGTTCTCCTCGAACACCCGCCGCTCCTCGGCGGGGTCGTCGACGCGCACGTCGGTGTGGGCCGCGAAGTGGAACACGACGTCGGTCTCCTCGTCGATGACGCGAGCCACGTCGTCGGGGTCGAGAACGTCGGCCTGCGCGAACTCGACGCTCTCCGGAATCGCCTCCCGGGAACCCTTCGAAAGGTCGTCGACGGCCAGCACGTCGTTCTCCTCGGCCAGCATCCCCGAGAGGTGCGAGCCGACCAGCCCCGCCCCGCCCGTCACGACTACGTTCTTGCCACGGAGGTCCATGTTCCCGGCTGTTCCGGTCGGGGGAAGTGCGTTCTGGTTACCCATCGCCCGTCGGCGGCGCCGGCGGCCGGGAAACCGAAAGCGCCACCCTTCCGCCCCGGTTTCGCCGGTGTATGCAAGACGAGCCGGAGTGCTGTGTGCTCCGCTTCGGACACCGGCCCGGGCGCGACGACCGCATGACGACCCACGTCGGCCTCACCGCCCGCGCGCTGGGCGCCGACCGCGTGATCCTGCCGGACAACGCCGGCCAGTCCGCGGAGACGGTGCGGGACATCACCGACCGCTTCGGCGGGCCCTTCGAGGTGGAACTCAACGGCGAGCAGCGCGCCACCATCCGGAACTGGGAGGGCACGGTCGTCCACCTCACCATGTACGGCGAGGAGGTCCAGACGGTCCAGGACGAGATCCGTGAGGTCCACGCCGAGGAGCCGATCCTGATCGTCGTCGGGGGCGAGAAGGTCCCCTTCGAGGTGTACGACCACGCCGACTGGAACGTCGGCGTCACCAACCAGCCCCACTCGGAGGTCGCCGGCCTCGCCGTCTTCCTCGACCGACTGTTCGACGGCGCGGAACTCGACCGCGAGTGGGAGGGCGGCGAACAGCGCGTGCTCCCGATGGAGACGGGTAAGCGCGTTGTTTCCCCCGAGGACATCGACGAGGACGGCACCGTCGACCCCGCCGCGATCGACGACGAGGGCTGAGTTCGCGGGCTCGTCGGTGCCCGGCCGCTGTGGCTCTCACGCCTCTGCGGACACCCGTAACCCACAACGTTGAAGCGCGTGCCCCTTTTACGTCACCGCAATGGCTTTTGAGGAACTCTTGGAGGACCCGGTGATTCAGAAGTACCTCCACGATCTGGTCGGCCCGACGGGGATGCCCGTCGCCGCCGCCCCTCCCGACGGCGAGGTTACGGACGAGGAGTTGGCCGAGGAGCTCGGCCTCGAACTCAACGACGTGCGGCGCGCGCTGTTCATCCTCTACGAGAACGACCTGGCGTCATACCGCCGGGTCCGCGACGAGGACTCGGGCTGGCTCACGTACCTCTGGACGTTCCACTACGAGAACATCCCGGAGAACCTCGAGGAGGAGATGTACCGGCTCGTCGACGCTCTCGAGGGGCGCATCGAGTACGAGACCGAACACCAGTTCTACCTGTGTGAGACCTGCTCGCTGCGCTTCGAGTTCGAGGAGGCGATGGAGTTCGGCTTCGAGTGCCCCGAGTGTGGCAGCCAGCTCGAAGCGATGGAGAACACCCGAATGGTCGAGGGGATGGAGTGGCGCCTCGACCAGCTCCGCGAGGAGCTCAACATCGAGGCGGCCTGATGGTCGTCCTCGCAACCAAGTGCTACGTCGAGGGTGACGCCCGCGAGCGGGCACTCGACAGCCTCGACTCGCTGGTCGCCAACGACCTCGCCGAGCTCGACGTCGAGTGGACCATCGGCGTCCTCGACGACGACTTCGTCTCGGTCACCGTCGAGGGCGACGACGAGACGGTCGCCCAGAACCTCCTCCGTGAGCGCTGGGGCGAGATCACCGACCACTTCGACGACGGCGAGACCTACACCGGCACCCTGCGTTACTGGAACGACAAGGGCTGGACGCTCGACGCCGGCCAACCCATCGAGATCGCGACCGACGAACTCGGTCTGGGCCCCGGGACGGCCGAGCAGGTCCGGGACCGATTCGGCGTCGTCCAGCACATGCCCCTGAAGTTCGTCTACGACGCCGACGGGGACCACCGACTCGCCGACGAGAGCCGCGACCTGCTCTACGGCTGGACCCGCGACGAGGACGGCGAGACCGGCGGTCGGCTCAACGTCAACTCGGCGACCCGCGGCGAAGTGCGTGCGACGCTGAACCGCGCGGGCCACGCCCGCGACGTCGTCACCATCGAACGGCTGGGGCTGCTCGAACAGTCCGTCGTCTGCACGGAGGGGACCGACCCACCTGGCCTGCTCGCCAGCGTCGGCACGTACCTCCCGGCCGAACTCAAGTGCGTCGTCCCCTGAGGAACCGATGAACCGTCGACACCTCGGACTGGCCGCGCTGGTCGGGCTGGTCGTTCTGAGTGGCTGCCTCGGCGGCGGCCCCGCGAGCGACGACCGACTCGACCGGGCGCCCGACGCCGCCTACGACTGGGAGACGACCACCGACGTGCACATCACCGTCACCCAGAGCGCCACCTACCGCGCGGTGTACGACGTTTCGGCGATCAACGACAGCCTCCGGCTCTCCACCGGCGGCTTCCTCGGCACCGACACCCCGGTGACGATCCGTTCGTTGCGCTACCGCTACCCCAACGGGACGGTCATCAACGGGTCGGCGTTCGACGACCACGGCGGCTCCGTCGGCACGCAGAACAACGCCCTCGTCATCGAGCCGCCGGGCGATGACGGTCGGCTCGCCTACTCCGGCGACGGCGCGCCCAAGCAGTTCACCCACCCCATCGCCGTCGAGGGTGGCTCCTACACACTCGTGCTGCCGGAGGGCCGCGAGGCGTCCATCCCGCTGTTCGGACGGATCGTCCCCGCGCCGGACTCGACGGCGACCCTCGACGGACGGCTCACCATCACGTGGGGAAGCATCTCCGGGGAGACGATGGCGGTGCGGTACTACCTCCCGCGTGACGTCCAGCTGTTCACCGGCCTGCTGGTCGGACTGCTCGGCGTCGGCGTCGCCGGCGGCGTCTACTACCGTCGCAAGATCCAGGCCCTCCGCGAACAGCGCGAGGAGATGGGCCTGAACGTCGACGTCGAACGGGACGACGACGACGGCCCGCCGCCGGGGATGCGCTGATCCACGGCGACCCCAACCGCCGACGCCTGCCGCCGGCCCCAACCGCGGGACGCGGTCCTTTTTGCGCTCGCGGGCGGTAGCCCGAGTATGTCCAACCGGAACGACGTGCCACCCGGCACCGTCGGAGTCGACCTCCGCGAGGAGGGGATCGTCGTCGAGTACGCCGACGGCCGCGAGACCCTCTACCGGGGCGTCCCCAGCGCCGAACCCGGCTCGATCCGGACCGGGCCCGGCAAGGAGTGTCACCTGCTCGTGACCGACCCGACCGAGACCGAGGGCGTGATGCTCTACATCAACGACCTCAAAACCGAAGACGAGATCCTGGAGGACACCGGCGTCGGCCGAGTGATGCTGGACCCCGACGAGACCGAGGAGGTGTTCCCGGGAGTCACCGCACACCACGGCGAGGCCCGGCGGATCGAGATCGAGGCCGACCCCGAGGTCGCTCGTGGCCGGGTGTTCGTGTTCGTCGAGGACGACTGGGGCGAGCAGAGCTTCGAAATCGTCGCCGAAGACGACGCCTGAGCCCGAAAACCTAACTGCACCCCGTTTGAACCCCGGACCGTTGCTGGGTGACCTCATCGGCGACGTGCTCGTGGAGTTCCTCCCCGAGCACCCGCTGTTCGTCTACGGCGCCCCCGCAGTCGTCTTCGGCGGCGGCCTCCTCGCGCTCGCCGACCCGTTTCCGACACTCGCGGTCGGTCTCGGAACCCTCGCGAGCGGCGCCCTCGCGCTCGCCTACGAGTACACTGGGGTGAGTGCGGCGGAAAACCAGGGATCGACGGCCGACCGAATCGCGGTCGGGGCGTTCGTCGCCGCCGTCGTCGCCTTCGTCGCGTACAGCGAACTGGTGGGCTTGTCGGCGGCGTCGTTCGTGTGGATCGCGGGCGCGGCCACTGGGCTGTTCGCGGGAGCGCTGGTCACCGAATGGGTGGTGCCGGCCATCGCGAGCCGGCGCCGTAGCTGATCGACCGACGTTACTGGTGGTACGAGGGATCGTCGCCGGCACAGTTCTCCTCGTGCTGGCTGGCGTCGCTCTCGTTGTCGAACAGCAGGCCACAGTCCTCACACTGGTACCACGTCATTCCGTCGCGCTCCGTGGCTTCGACCATGTCCCGATGTGGGGCCGGACTGCGTAAATCGCTTCCGGCGACCGGAACGACCCGCTCTCCCCGCGGATCGCTCCCAGTCGCCGGCCGTGGCACTCCGCTGAATCGCCCTTTCCGTAACGTGCAAATGGGTGGCTCTCTCACCGTCGGGTATGCGCGGAGCCCCGACCGAACCCGCCCAGCCCACACAATGACGCTCACCAAACGGGTCATCCCCTGCATCGACGTGGACGTTGACGAGAACGGCGAGCCGGCGGTCTACACCGGCGTCAACTTCGAGAACCTCGACTACACCGGCGACCCGGTGGAGATGGCCAAGCGCTACAACGAGGCCGGCGCCGACGAGTTCGTCTTCCTCGACATCACCGCCAGCGCCGAGGGCCGCGAGACGATGCTCGACACCGTCTCGCAGGTCGCCGACGAGGTGTTCATCCCCCTCACCGTCGGCGGCGGCATCCGCACCACCGACGACGTCAAGGAGACCCTCCGGGCCGGCGCGGACAAGGTCAGCATCAACTCCGGCGCCATCGCCGACCCGAGCCTGATCGACCGCGGCGCCGAGGCCTTCGGCTCCCAGTGTATCGTCATCTCCCTCGACGCCCGCCGGCGCTACGACGAGGGTGGCGAGTACTACGAGCGGGTCAACGGCGAGTCCTGTTGGTTCGAGTGCACCGTCAAGGGCGGCCGCGAGGGTACCGGAATGGACGCCGTCGAGTGGGCCGAGGAGGCCGAGTCCCGCGGTGCCGGCGAACTGTTCGTCAACTCCATCGACAAGGACGGTACCGAGGACGGCTACGACATCCCGCTCACCTCGGCGGTCTGTGACGCCGTCTCGACGCCCGTCATCGCGTCCTCGGGCTGTGGCTCCCCCGCCGACATGTACGAGGTGTTCACCGAGGCCGGCGCCGACGCCGGCCTCGCTGCCTCCATCTTCCACTACGACGAGTACACCATTCAGGAGGTCAAGCAGTACCTCGCCGAGCGCGGTATCCCGGTCCGTCTCTGAGTCGGCTCCTCTCGACCGCCTCTCGCGACCGCGTTCGCCGAGCGCTCGTCGACTTCTTCGCCGTGTGTTCGACGGTTCGACTCCCCGGCTCTGACCCCGGTCCCACGCAACCGGTTAGTGCACGTCATGCGGTTCGTGGCTGCTCCGCGCGCCGACCCGGAGGGCCGCGAGGCCGCCGACGGCGATCACGAACCAGTAACCCGAGAGCCGGTAGAGCAGCGCGATCGCGCCGGCCGTCGCCGCCGACACGCCGGTCAGTCCCGTGAGCAGTCCCACGATGGCCGCCTCGACCCCGCCGACGCCGCCGGGGGTCGGGACGACGCTGGCGAGCGTACTCGTCGGGACGACGAACGCCACCAACAGCGGATCGAGGTGGACCCCCAGTGCCTTCGCGGCGAACCACATCGGCGCCGCGAACAGCGTCCACCCGACGTACGACAGGACGAACAGTTCCACCAGCCGCCACCGCGCGTTCCCGAAGCGGTCCAGCAACAGGAAGAACTCCGTTACCCGGCGTTCGATCCCAGTCGGATCGACGTGGCTCGTCCGGGCGGAGAGCCACGTCGCGGCCCGGGTGACGGTGCCGACGACACGCTCGCTCTGGTGCCACAGTACCAGAGCGAGCAGCGGGAGGGCGACACACAGCCCCCCGATGGCGGCGAGGAACGGCGTCACCTCACCGGGAACGTCGCCGCGCCGGGCCACCGCGAGGGCGCCGACGCCGGCGAAGGTGAGCATCGGGGCGACGTTGAACGTACTCACCGTGGCGACCGTCGCCAGCGCCTCCCGATAGGGCGCGCGGTGGTCCGTCGAGAGGACGTACGCCGACACCGGGGCGCCGCTGGTGCGCCCGAGCGGCGTGACGTAGTTGACGAACGTGGCGGCGTAGTAGTCGACGACCAGCGACGACCACGGGATCCGCACGCCGACGCCCGCGAGAACCCGCTGCCAACTGCCGGTCCACGTCCCGAGACAGAGCAGCGTCGAGGCCGCGCCGGCAGCGATCCACCGCGGGTCGGCCTCGCCGAGCGTCTCGGTGACGGCCGCCCAGCCGAGGACGCGTCCGAACAGGTAGATCACCAGCCCCGCGAGGGCAAAGCCCGCGCCGGACTTGAGCAGCGTCTCCCGGTCGGCGACGGTCGTCATTCACCCCGACTACACAGAGGACTCGGAAAGAAGTTTCAGACGGCGGCGTCCTCGAACGCGGCCCGCAGCGTGTCGGTCTTCGCGCTCACGTCCCCGGCGGCCTCCTCGAGCACGTCGAGGGGGTCGGCGCCGTCCTCGGTCTTGACCGAGAGGATCGGGTCGGTCTGGCCCCCCGACTGCTCGGGGTTCACGTCGTAGGTCGCGGCGGCGACTTTGTCGTTCTCCAGCAGGGTGCCCTTCAGCACGTTCATGAACGTGTGCCCCTCGCCGGCGACCTCGATGCGGAGTTCCTCCTCGGTTTTCTCGATGACCCGCAGTTCCATGCCTCTGGGTTGTCGGGGTCGGCGTTTGAGTGTTACGCCTCGGTGATTTCGACCGTCGGACGCCGGATGGGACGGATTCAACTACGCCGGCCGCCTCCACCGGGTATGGACGCATTCGCCCCGGCCAGCGTGACGGCCGTGTTCGCGCCCGACGATGTCGCCGACGGCGCCCGCGGTGCGAGCGTCGCCCTCGAAGCCGGCGTCACCGTCGCCGTGGAGGCAGCGACCGAGTCCGCCGTCACCGTCGACGGTGAGCCCACGAGCTTCGAGCCCGTCGAGGGGCTCCTCGATCGCCTCGGCGTCGCCGCTCTCGTCGACGTACAGCCCGAGGTCCCCATCGGCGCCGGCTTCGGCGCCAGCGGCGCGGCGACGCTGGCGACCGCGCTCGCGGCGAACGAACGGTTCGACCTCGGCCACGCCCGCGAGGAACTGCTCGAACACAGTCACGCGGCGGAGGTCGACGCCGGCACCGGTCTCGGCGACGTGTACGTACAGGAGGCCGGCGGGCTGGTCTACAACGTGGGGAGCGGCCGCCAGCGCGTCGAGACCGACGCACCCGTCGAGTTCGCCTCCTACGGCGGGCTCCCGACCGCCGACGCGCTCGCCGACGAGGCGCTGATGGCGGCGGTGCGCGAGGAGGGTGGGGCGGTGCTCGACTCGCTCCCTGAGCCGCCGACCGTTCGGGACGTCGTCGGGGAGTCGTGGCCGTTCGCCGAGGCTCTCGGCCTCCCGACCGACCGAGTCGCCGCCGACGTGGTCCGCGTCGAGGACGCCGGCGGCGTCGCCACGATGGCGATGTTGGGCGAGACGGTGCTCGCCGTCGGCGCCGAGGACGTGCTGCCGAACCGAACCCGGGTCTCGACGGCCGGCGCGCGACTGCTGTAGCGCGTTCCGGGAGACGCTGACCGGGACCACCATATTCAAGCCGGGAACGCCCCCTGTCAGGGCATGGACGGCCACGCCGCCGCGCCCGGTGCGGGCACGGTGCTCAACGCGCTCGCCACGGGGCGAGGCTCGGCGTTCGCGCTCGACATCGAGACCAGCGCCCACGTCGAACTCGACGGCTCCGGCGCCGTGTCGGGTACGATCGACGGTCAGCCCGACGCCGACACCGAACTGATCGAGCGCTGCGTGACCCTCGCGGTCGAGCGCTGGGGCGACGACCCGGCCGCCGCCGACCTTCCCGCTGCCGACCCGGCCGCGGTCGGTGGCACGGTCCGAACCGAGAGCGAGGTACCGACCGCGGCGGGTCTGAAGAGTTCCTCGGCGGCCGCGAACGCGACCGTACTGGCGACCGCCGACGCCCTCGGGCTCGCGGGCATCGTCGACCACGAGGAGGCCTGCCGGATCGGCGTCGCCGCCGCCCGCGAGGCGGGCGTCACCGTCACCGGGGCGTTCGACGACGCCAGCGCGTCGATGCTCGGCGGGCTCACCGTCACCGACAACACCGCGGACGAACTGCTCGCCCGCGAGGAGGTCGACTGGGCGGCGCTGGTCTGGACCCCGCCCGAGCGAGCGTACTCGGCCGACGCCGACGCCGACCGCTGTGAACTGGTGGCACCGATGGCCCGATTGGTCGAAACGCTCGCACTCGACGGCGAGTACGGCCGGGCGATGACGGTCAACGGTCTCGCCTTCTCGGCGGCGCTGGGCTTCTCGGCCGACCCCGCCGTCGAGGCGATGCCCCACGTCGAGGGCGTCTCGCTCTCGGGGACCGGCCCGAGCGTCGTCGCCGTCGGCGAGCCCGAGGGGCTCGAAGCGGTCGAGGAGCGCTGGAGCGAGCGGCCGGGCGAGACGTTGCGGACCGAGACCCGACCCACCGGAGGCAGATACCTATGAGCGAACGCACACCCGACGACATGACTCTGGACGAACTGCGCGAGGAGATCCAGCAGATCGACCGCGAACTGGTCGAACTGATCGCCCAGCGAACCTACGTCGCCGACACCATCGCCGACGTGAAAGCCCAGCAGGACCTCCCGACGACCGACGAAAGTCAGGAGCAGGCCGTGATGGACCGGGCCGGCGAGAACGCCGAGCGCTTCGACGTGGAGTCGAACCTCGTGAAGGCCATCTTCCGACTGCTGATCGAACTGAACAAGGTCGAACAGCGAGAGAGTCGGTAGCAGGGACATGGTGCTTGCGGGCTCACCGTTCGCGCACCGTCCTGCCCCTCCTTACCGGACCTATCGGGCACACTATCGGAACCATTACCCGTCTACTGCGCCACGCTCGGCGACCGTGACCGAGCCGGTCCGCCGACTGGGACCGGAGCCGCCCGCACCGTCTGATTCGCCGATCGGCGGTCGGAGTAAACAGAAAAACCCGTAAATACCCCCCACGTATCTACCGAGAGACACCCCCTGTCCGCGACGGGGAGGCACGTATATGGCTCGCCGTCGCGTATCCGCGTCCGTTCTCACCGCGCCGTCGCGGACAGGGGGAGCACCACCATGGCTCACTCAGACATCTCGAACGTCGTGCTCGTCACGGTCGACTCGCTGCGAGCGGATGCGGTCGGTGCCTACGACGACGACCGCCACACCCCCGTGTTCGACGACCTTGCCGAGCGCGGGACGACGTTCGACCACGCCTTTGCGACCGGGAACTGGACCCCCTTCTCGTTCCCGTCGATCCTCGCGTCCCGTCCCGTCTTCGCCGACACCGGCCGCATCGGCGTCGACGGCGTCGAGACGCTCGCTGAGACCCTCGCCGACGCCGGGGTCTCGACGGCCGGCTTCAACGCCGCCAACGGCTTCCTGACCTCCCACTGGGGCTACGACGACGGCTTCGAGGAGTTCGAGCCGTTCGTCGCCAGCGTCGGCTCCAGCATCTACAGCAAGTACCTCGCGACCCACCCGACCGTCGAGGCGTGGCTCCAGTTCGCCACCTCGCCGATCCGGCGGCTCGGTTCGTGGCTCCGCGGCGGCACCGACGAGCGACCGTTCCTCGACACCTCGCGGATGTTCGACGTTGAGCACGCCGCGACGGACTACATCGAAGGGACGGACGGTCCGTTCTTCCTCTGGCTCCACTACATGGACGCCCACACGCCGTACGTCCCAGCCCCCCGCTACATCCGGGAGGTCTCCGACGGCCTGCTCGGCACCCACCGGATGATCCACGCCCACACCCGCACGGGGCTTGGCTGGAACGTCGGCGAGCGAACGCTCCGTGACCTCCGCACGCTCTACCAGGCGGCGGTCCGGCAGGTCGACGCCAGCGTCGGCCGCGTGCTCGACACTCTGGAGGCCGCGGGCGTCGCCGAGGAGACGGCGGTCATCGTCGTCGGCGACCACGGTGAGGAGTTCCAGGAACACGGCCACCTCGCTCACTACCCGAAGCTCTACGACGAACTGATCCACGTCCCGCTGATCGTGAACCTCCCCGGCGAGGACGGCGGCCGCGTTTCCCAGCAGGTCGGCCTCGACGGCATCCCGCCGACGGTGGCGGAGCTGTTGGGTGTCGACGCCCCCGACTCGTGGGAGGGAACGAGCTTCACGCCGAGTGTCGTCGACGACGGGCCACCGGCCGACGAACCGCCGGCCGACGAGCCGGTCGTCTCGGTCACGGTCCGGGGCGAGGAGGTGACCAGCCAGCCGATCCCGCGCTCGCTCGAGGACGGCGACCTGTTCGTCAGCGTCCGCGACGCCGAGTGGACCTACATCCGGAACGTCGACACGGGCGACCAGGAGCTCTACAGTCGCCCCGACGACCCCGAGCAGGCGACGAACCTCGTGTCCGATCCCACCCCCGACCAGCAGGAGGTGATCGAGGAGTTCGACGCCATCGCACGCGCCCACGCCGAACGCCTCCGTACCCACGACGGGGCGGGCGACGACGGCGAGGTCGACGAGGACCTCGAACACCGTCTGGAGGCGTTGGGCTACCGATAGATGCTCCGTTCGTACTTGCGCAGCCTCCTGAGCGGTCCGCTCGCCGTTCAGCTTCGACGGTACACGATGGTCGGTGCGAGCACCGCCGGCGTCCAGATGCTGTTGCTCTGGCTGTTCGTCGACCGCGGCGGGATGAACTACCTCGTCGGGGCGACCATCGCCATCGAGATCACGATCGTGATGACGTACGTCCTCAACAACGCCTGGACGTTCGCGGCGATGCAGAACTCCGGGGTCCGGGCGTACCTGACGGGGCTGCTCAAGACGAACCTCGTCCGCGGGACCGCCATCCCGATCCAACTCGGCGTGCTCTACGGGCTGGTCGACTGGCTCGGCATCCAGTACCTGCTGGCCAACGCGGTCGCCATCCTCCTCAGCGGTGTCTACCGGTACGTCCTCGACGTGCGGTGGACGTGGGGCCGGACCTGAGTGCGGTCCCGGAGTGACACCAAACACGGCGACGGCAGTCGGGTTCGGGGCATAGTCTTATCCGAATCAGTAGTGTTCGCCAGTGTGGGATGCCGGGAGACATCGTCTTCGTCTGTACGACCGAGGAGTGTGACGCGGGTCCGTGGGAGGGCTCGCACGACGCGATGGCACACTGCGCGGAGCATCGGGGACACGCCTACACCGGCCGGCCGGCCGAGGAGGTCGACGCCGAGCCGTTGCCGGCGACGCCGACCGAGGCGCGGGACAACCGAAACCTCCAGCACAAGGGGGATCCGGAGGGCGCGACCAGCGACTGAGCGCTCGTCCTCGCTTCGCTGGAGTTAACGTCGGCAGGCCACTCGACCACGTATGAGCAACTATCACGTCGTGATGGAGGCAGCGTGGCTCGTGCGAGACGTCGAGGACATCGACGACGCCATCGGCGTCGCCGTCTCGGAGTCGGGTCGCCGACTCAACGAGGCCGACAAGGAGTACGTCGACGTCGAGGTCGGGCTGACCGACTGCCCGGCCTGTGGCGAGCCGTTCGACTCCGCGTTCATCGCCGCGAGCAGCGCCCTCGTCGGACTGGTGCTCGAGATCGACATCTTCAACGCCGAGAACGAGGAGCACGCCACCCGCATCGCCAAGAGCGAGGTCGGGGGCGCCCTGCGTGACGTGCCGCTCGAAGTCATCCAGACCATCGAGACCGGCGAAGGCGACGACGACGACGAGTAACGGCGGCGTCGAACCCGTTCAGCCGGTGGACCGTTCCCCCGGCGCGCTCCGAAACGCTTTCAAATTACCCCTAGTTATTCGCGGGCATGGAACTGCCGACACCCGAGGACCTGCGCGAGCGGCGGAACGCGGTCGGGTTGACCCAGTCCGCACTGGCCGAACGCGCCGACGTGTCCCAGCCGCTGATCGCCCGCGTCGAGAACGACGACGTGGACCCGCGGCTCTCGACGCTCCGACGGATCGTCGAGGCCCTCGACGCCGCCGAGGGCGAGGTCGTCCGCGCCACGGACCTCATGCACGAGGACGTGGTCAACGTCAGCCCGGACGACTCGGTGAGCGACGCGGTCGACCTGATGGACGAGGAGGCGTTCTCACAGCTGCCGGTGATCCAGAACGGCGTCCCGGTGGGATCGATCTCCCAGTCGGACGTGATCCACGCCGGCGAGAACGTCGGCGACCTTCCCGTCGCCGAGGTGATGAGCGAGTCGTTCCCGACCGTCGGCGCCGACGCGACTGTCGACGAGGTCCGGAACCTGCTCGACCACTACAAGGCAGTCATCGTCACCGACGGCGGCGAGGCCGTCGGGATCATCACGGAAGCCGATATCGCCAGCCACCTCTCCTGATCGGTCGGCGCCAGCGAAGAAACCCCGCTTGTCGCCGCCTATAGCTCCAGCCCGCGGATCGCCACGCCGTCGCCCTCCTCGACGTGCCCGATCACGCGCCCGTCGGTCTCGCCGGCCAGCGCGTCGGCCTCCTCGGGGTCGACGGCGGCGACGAAGCCGGTGCCCATGTTGAACGTCCGGTGCATCTCCTCGTCGCTCACGTCGCCGAGGTCCTGCACGAAGTCAAAGACCTCTCTCGGCGGCCACGGGTCCTCGATCTCGTAGTGGAACTCGCCGAGCCGGTCGAGGTTCGTCCAGCCGCCGCCGGTGACGTGGGCCGCCGCGCGGACGCCGTGTGCGCGCATCGGGTCCAGCAGGTCGGTGTAGAGCCGGGTCGGCTCCAGCAGAGCGTCGCCGACGGCGTCGTAGCGCTCGCCAGGGTAGGGGTCGGTGTACTGGTACTCGCGGGTGACGGCCTCGCGAGCGAGCGTGAGGCCGTTCGAGTGGATGCCCGAGGACTCCCAGCCCACGAGCGCGTCGCCCGGTTCGGCGCTCCCCTCGAAGACGGCGTCCTTCGCAGCGAGCCCCGCGCAGGTGCCCGCGAGGTCGAGCCCGCGGATCACTTCCGGCATCACCGCCGTCTCGCCGCCGACCAGTTCGAGGTCGGCAGCCTCGGCGCCGGCGGCGAGGCCCTGGCCGACCTGCTCGGCGAACGTCTCGTCGGGTTCGTCGACGGCGAGGTAGTCGACGAACGCCACCGGGCGCACGCCCGCCGCCACGAGGTCGTTGGCGTTCATCGCGATGCAGTCGATCCCCACCGTCGAGTAGTCACGCATGGCCTCGGCCACGAGCAGTTTCGTGCCGACGCCGTCGGTCGCCAGCGCGAGGTAGCGGTCGCCGATGTCGAGCAGCCCCGCGTAGTCGCTGTCGGTGCCTTCCCCGGCGGCGCCGGCGGCCCCGACCAGCGCCGCCGTCGCGGCCTCACTGTCGGCGATGTCGACACCCGCGTCGGCGTAGGTCAGCCCCTCCTCGTCGGTCATGGCTGAAGCGGCGGGAGGGTGGCGCAAAAGCCCTCCGACTCAGAAGCCGACACCGAGCACGAACACGACGAACACCGTGATCGCGGCGCTGGGCAGGAAGGCGCCGACCCACGCAAGCTTGCTCCAGTCGAGGATGGTCTTCCCGTCGAGGGCGCCGAAGGGGATGAGGTTGAACGCGGCGAGGAACAGATTGACCGCCAGCCCGCGACCACCCAGAAGCGTCAGCAGGTCGATCCCGGCGACGAGACCGCCGATCCAGATCGGGACGAAGATTGCCGCGAGCACGAGGTTGACGACCGGGCCGGCCAGCGCGATCAGGCCGTGCTGGCGCTCGGTGATCCGGCCGCGGTGGTGGACTGCACCCGGCGCGGCGAAGATGAAGCCGAGGAAGGCGCTCATCACCGCGAGGAACAGCATGTTGTAGTCAGCTTTGAACGCGGCGACGTTGCCGTACCTGACCGCCACGACCTTGTGGCCGAGTTCGTGGAGCAGGAACCCCACGCCGGCGGTCAGCAGCGAGACGACGAGCGCGACGGCGAAGCCGCCGGGGTTCCCGGTGATCAGCGAGACGGCGGCGTTCCCGCCGCCGGCGAAGAAGACCGCGAACGCGAAGCCGAGCGCGAGCCACGCAATCAGCAGGTCCTGTAGCTCCGAGGCAGAGAAGCGCAGCGACGGCTCGAAGCCGCCGCGTCCGTCGACGTCGCCCCGAGGCGCGCTCATGCGACCCACCCCCAGATCGTCCGAGCGCTGTTCTGGGCCCCGTCGATCAGCAGTTCGGGGACCGCCGCCACGCCGCCGATGTCTCCGAAGAACGCCGGCAGGACGTAAAGCGCGAACAGGAACGAAGCGATGAAGCTCCCGATGTTCGTCAGGCCGACGATCATGATGAGTTTGAACAGCGGCACCGCGAACATCTGCCGGATCAGCTCCCCGATCGGCGTCTCCTGATCGTCGAGCAGCCGGTTCAGCGTCTCGATGTCGCCGACGTTGACCGTCGTGTAGCGCAGTTCAACGTAGCCCGCGAACCAGCCCGGGGCCAGCAGCGGATTGACCGATGTGAGCCACGCGACCGAGCCGCCGACCAGCGCCGACGGCCAGCGTGCGCCCGCCAACCGCGCCAGCCCCGCGGCGAAGACGCCGTTGACGACGAACCACGCGGCGAACAGTTCGAGCAGGAAGCGGTTCTCGACGCCCGCCATCGCCAGCAGCACGAAGAAGGCCACGAACGCGCCGGTGATACCGACCGCGATGATCTTCCCCCACGGGAGGAGGCTCTCTTCCTCGCCCGTGAGCGTCTCCTTGGGCGGCAGCGTCCCGGGGCGTTCGAGGTAGCCCTCGATCCCCTCCCGGTGGCCGGCGCCGACGACAGCGACCACGTCCTTTCCCTGCTCGCGCAGGGCCACGAGGTTGTGGGCGATGAACGCGTCGCGCTCGTCGATCAGCGCCTCGGCGCCGCCGGGGGAGAACTGCCGGAACTCCTCCATCATCGCCGTCACCACGTCGGAGTCGGTCAGCTCCTGCGGGTCGAACGCCTCCAGTTCCTCGTCGGCCGGCTCGCCGCTCCCGAGGAACACGCTCATCAGGGCGGCGACGACGCCACCGACGACGAGCCCCCCGCCGAGCCCGAGCGTCATCGACCCGACCGCGGTGATCACGAAGTCGCCGAGGTAACGGGTCACGAGCGGGTCAGTCAGCCCGAGTCCGAACCCGCCGACCGCGCCGACCGCGAACCCGCCGCCGCCGGCGACGCCGAGTGCCAGCGCGTCGTCCTCAAGCGCCCGGAACGTGACCTCCGAGAGGAGGTAGCCCGAGACCAGCGCCAGCAGCGCCCCGCCGGTGAGGCTCACCAGCAGCGGCTGAGTGATCCCGAGCGCACCGCCGAAGATACCCAGCAGCGGGCCGACGACGACCCCGACGAGCAGGCCGAAGGTGACGCCGCCGATCCGGGGATCGGTGATCCCGAACGCCAGCGAGCCGACCACCCGTAGCTTCTCGAACAGCGTCATACGGTCCCAGAAGCGCCGGACCGTCTCCTGGATGTCCCGGTCGACGAGCTCGATATCGATGCCGTGTTCCTCGGCAGTCTCGACGGCCGCCAGTAGCTCGGCGCCGGGCTGGATGTCGAAGCGGTCGCCCATCCGGGCCTGGACGTAGGAGAGCATCCAGTAGGCGAGGAACTGGAAGACGGTGTTGCCCTCCAGCAGGTCGCCCGCTGAGAGGTCCTCGGGCTCCTCACCGCGCATCTGGCTGTAGCGGCCCTCGTCCAACTCCACGGCGACCACGTCCGGTTGCTCCTCCTCGATGGTCTCCTCGACCTCCCGGACGCTCTCGGCGGAGACGTGCGCGGTCCCGACGACCCGCACGCTGCCGTCCGATTCACTCATTGGCAGCGGTTCGGCGCCCACGGGCCTTTACCGTGACGAACCGCGGTCCCGTCCCTCCCAGTCGGCGTCAGGCCGCCTCGACGCTGGATCGCCGTGATCGGTAGCTCCGGTGTACGACTATGCCAGCCCCACAGACGCGAGGAGGGCCAGCACGAAGCGGCGGGACACCCCGAACCGTTTTGCTCGCCGCAGTCACAGTTTCAGTCATGTTCCGGAACCGCGAGACTCACGCCCGATCACCCGCCCACGAGGTGGCCCTCGACTGCCTCGCGGCCGGGATCCGGGGCGTCGACCCCGAGCGTGCGACCCGTAGCGCCCTCTCGGCCACCGACGGCCGCCTCGAAATCGCCAGCGACCAGCGAACGAGCGTCCCCCTCGCCGACTACGATCGGATCCTCGTCCTCGGCGGGGGGAAGGCGGCCGCCGGCATGGTCCGGGCGGTCGACGACTGTCTCGGCGACCGGATCACCGACGGCCTGATCGTCGTCCCGGAGGACGACCCCGAAGTCGGCGAATCGATCGGGGCCGTCGAGATCGCGGGCGGCGGCCACCCCGTTCCCACGCCCGAGGGCGTCGACGCCACCGAACGGCTGCTCGAACTGGCCGAGTCGGCCGACGAGCGGACGCTCGTGCTCGCGGTCGTCACCGGCGGCGCGAGCGCTCTGCTGGCTGCGCCCGCGGGGGACCTCTCCGTGGGTGACCTCCGGCGGACCAGCCGCGCGCTGCTCGACAGCGGCGCAGAGATCGGCGAGATCAACGCGGTCCGCAAGCACCTCTCCCGGATCAAGGGGGGACGGCTCGCGACCGCCGTCGAGCCCGGAACGGTGGTCGGCCTCGCGATCAGTGACGTGATCGGCGACGCGCCCTCCGTGATCGGCTCCGGGCCGGTTGCCCCGGACGAGACCACCTACGAGGACGCGCTGGCGGTCCTCACGCGGTACGGCGTCGACGTGCCGGAGGCCCGTACGCACCTCGACGCCGGTTCGGCGGGCGACTACGACGAGACGCCCGGTCGGGACTCGACGGTCGCCGACGCGATCACGCTCGTCGTCGCCAGCAACCGGACGGCTATCGACGCCGCGGCCGAGGCCGCCCGGGAGGCGGGCTACGAGCCATGCGTGCTCTCCGCTCGTGTGCGTGGCGGTGCCCGCGACGCCGCGCCGACTCACGTCG
This sequence comes from Halolamina litorea, assembly GCF_026616205.1. Taxonomy (NCBI): domain Archaea; kingdom Methanobacteriati; phylum Methanobacteriota; class Halobacteria; order Halobacteriales; family Haloferacaceae; genus Halolamina; species Halolamina litorea. Next base: position 1,840,330 of record NZ_JANHGR010000001.1, on the reverse strand, counting down.
CCATCGCCGAGGAAGCCGCGGTCGCGGACGAACCGGTCGAACCCCCGGCTGTCCTCCTCTCGGGTGGCGAGACGACGGTCGACGTCCACGGCGAGGGCGAGGGGGGTCCGAACACGGAGTTCGCGCTCGCGGCGGCGCTGGCGCTCGCGGAGGCGCCGGACGACGCGGGTGCCACCGTGGTGGTCGCGAGCGTCGACACCGACGGCCGCGACGGCGACACCGACGCCGCGGGTGGACTGATCGACGCCGGCACCGTCACCGATACCGACGCCGCGCGGGAGGCGCTCGACCGGAACGACTCCCTGCCCTTCCTCGACGCGCGGGGCGCCGCCCTCGTCACCGGCGCGACCGGGACCAACGTCGACGACCTCAGGGTGCTCGTGATCCCGGACAACTGACCACAGGGAGGGGACAGAGTTTCAACCCAGCGTGTAAAACTGGGACTGCATGGTCGACCTCCTACCCTCCACCCCGGACGCCGACCCCGACCCCGAACCACGGGTGCTCGGCGTCGACAGCGACGAGGCGGGCGAAACCCTCGCCGCGCTCTCCTCGGACACCGCCCGGTCGATGTTGCGGGCGTTCCACGACGACCCCGCCACCCCCTCGGGCATCGCCGACCGACAGGACCTCTCGCTGCAGAACGCCCAGTACCACATCGGCAAACTCGAAGACGCCGGCCTGATCGAGCCGGTGGACACGGTCTACTCGGAGAAGGGCCGCGAGATGCAGGTGTACGGCCCGGCGGACGCGCCGCTGATCGTCTACGCCGGCACCGAGGACGACACGACCGGCCTGAAAGCCGCCCTCTCCAGACTCATCGGCGCCATCGCGGCGCTGGGGCTGACGAGCGTACTCGTACAGGCGTACTTCGGCGACCTGTCGTTGCCGTTCGGGACCGCCAGCGCCCCGCCGGCCGATCAGGGAGCTGACGCCGACCTCGCGGCGACGGCGTCGTCGACACCGACGCCGACGCCGGAGAGCGGTGGCGGCATAAGCATCGCGGAGGCGACGCCCACGCCGACCGCGGAGGCCGTTGCCACTTCGACGCAGGCCGCCGAGCCGACCAGTTCGGCGGCAGCCCAGGCGGCGATTTCCCTCCCGCCGGGACTCCTCTTCTTCCTCGGCGGGCTGACGGTGTTACTCGGCGTCGGCGCCGTCTGGTGGCTCCGGAGCCGGTGAGCCGCCGGCGCGCGGTCCCGGCATCCGGCGTATAACCAAGTGGGCCGCGGGCGTAGCGTCGGTATGAGTTCCGACGGCAACACCTTGGAGTGGCCGGTTCTCGCCAGCACGTCGGTAATCCTGCTCCCGATGCTCGCCATCGTCCTCCTGATCCCCATACTGGTCGGGTTGCCCAGCGACACGGGACCCGTCGACTCGACGCTCACGGACGCCCTCGTCGTCGGCTGGCTCGTCGTCGTCTTCGTCGTGTTCGTTCTGGGTACCGCTACCGCCGCTCGGTTGGTCCGAGAGGGACGACGGGATGCCGCCCGGGACGCGCTCCGGCTGGCACTCGCTCGGGGGGAAGTGAGTCCCGACGAGTACCGGGAGCGCGCGGGGCTTCTCGAGTCAGAGAACTGAATAGTGAGGCCCGTAGGGGTCCGAACGCCGACGTTACAGGTACGGCGGGCGTTCGGGCTCGTCGGTGGAAGGGGCGTCAGCGGGGCGGTCCTCGACGTCGACCTCGGTGCCGCCGTCGGCACCGAAGACGGTCTCGTCACGGTCCTCGGGGTAGTCACGCGCCGTCAACTCAGTCGGGCCGTCGACGGGGCGGTCCTCGCTCTGGGCGTCGACGGTGTAGTCGAACTCGCTCGCGGCCGCCCCGGGGTCGGCGCCGACCTGAGCGTCGGGGTCGTACGCGAACACGGCGCTCACGCCGAGCACCGCCAGCGCGACCGGCTGTTCGACGGGCATCAGGCCGAGCACTTCGATGGCCAGGACACCCAGTGCCACCGAACTCCCGAAGCGGAAGCGGTCCAGATCCACGACGCCACGTAGCTGCGGCGCCGCGAGCGCGACGGCGAGGGCGAACGCGACGCCCGTGCCGGCGGCGCCGGCGGCCGCCAGCAGCGTCGAGGGTTCGACGGTGACGACCAACTCCGCCCCGGCGGGACGGACGCTGGCGATCAGCCCGAACACGATCACGGTGCCGGGGCTGGGGATGTAGGTCCCGATCTCGGCGCTCGCGGTCTTGGCGGCGATGGCGAGGATCACCACCGCGGCGAAGCGCTGGAAGGTAGCGAAGTCGAGTACCGAACGGAGCGTCTCCGCGAACGCCGCCTCGACGACGGCGACCGGGATCAACACCGCACCGAGCAGGAGGACGGAGGAGACCTTCTCGGCGCGGGAGCCGTCCATCTCGGCGAGGATGACGGCGACGGTCGCCGAGCCACCGAAGATGAGGAGGCCGGTCTGGATGACGCCGCCCGGGTCGAGGGCGCCGGCTTCGGTCGTCAGCGCGCCGGCGATGACCAGCGCGGGGAAGATCCCGTCGACGAGGGGGAGCCCCATGACGGTCGCGAGGAGCTTAGTCGGGCCGCCGACGCGTTGCTGGAGGCGAAGCGCTATCGGGTGGTCAGAGACACTCACGACTAGCTGGCGGCCTCACCCGTGGCCGAACGGCGTTGATCTCCCGATTCCGGATAGCCGCCGAAGAACGTGGATCCTGTAAATGTCGGGAGTGGACTTCGAAGTGTTCGCCACGTCGGTTTCGGGGAATCGACGGCGCGTGCGTTCGGGTGGCCGGCGATACGCGACGTGGCGGAACAGTCGACGTCCATACCTACTGATTCTTCCGAGAACCCGATAAACGTTGCGTGAGAGAGACCCCCATAACCACACCCGTATCTTCGGCAAAACTGGCCGTTCGTCTACGACCCATCGCCGTTCGGGGGCAAAAACTGAAGATACGTCGATCATCGAGGTCCCGTTCGGGGTCGCTCCCCGCCGACGGCAGGTAGCGGGTCTATCACGGCTGTTCACCCGTGTGGGCGGGAGCCATGGGGCCGTTCGTCTCGGAACGTTTTTGGGCCGAGACCCGCCACCGGCTACATGGAGAGCAACGAGTCGGAACCCTTCTCGGAGAAGCTACGAGTACCGGAGGCACTGACGTTCGACGACGTCCTACTGCGCCCGATGGAGAGCCGCGTCGAACCCGACGCGGCGGACGTGTCGACGCGCGTCTCGAAGAACGTCGAACTCCAGATCCCCATCCTCTCGGCGGCGATGGACACTGTCACCGAGGCCGGCATGGCCATCGGGATGGCCCGCGAGGGCGGCCTGGGCGTCCTCCACCAGAACATGACGACCGACGAGATGGAGGCGTCCATCACGCAGGTCAAGCGCGCCGACGAACTCGTGATCCGACGCGAGAACGTCGTCACCGCCGCCCCGGAGGCGACGATCAGCGACGTCGACGCGATGATGGAGCGCGAGGGCGTCTCCGGCGCGCCCGTCGTCGACGACGAGGACACCGTGCTGGGGATCATCTCCGGCACCGACATCCGTCCCTACCTCGAGGTCGGCGAGAGCGACGAGGTCCGCGAGGCGATGACCGACGAAGTCGTCACCGCCCCCGAGGACGTGAGCGCCCGCGACGCGCTCGAACTGATGTACGACCACAAGATCGAACGCGTCCCCATCGTCGACGACGAGGAGCACCTCGTCGGCCTCGTGACGATGCAGGGGATCCTCGCTCGCCGTGAGAACGAGAACGCCGCCCGCGACGAGGACGGCCGCCTCCGCGTCGGTGTCGCCGTCGGCCCGTTCGACGACGAGCGCGCCGTCACCGCCGACGAGGCGGGCGCCGACGTGCTGTTCATCGACTGTGCCCACGCCCACAACCTCAACGTCCTCGACTCGGCGCGCGCCATCGCCGAGACCGTCGACGCCGACGTGGTCGTCGGCAACGTCGGGACCAAGGAGGCCGCCGAGGCCGCCGTCGACTTCGCCGACGGCCTCAAGGTCGGCATCGGGCCGGGCAGCATCTGCACCACCCGCGTCGTCTCCGGCGCCGGGATGCCCCAGATCACCGCCGTCGCACAGGTCGCCGACGTGGCGAGCGAGCACGACGTGCCCGTCATCGCCGACGGGGGGATCCGCTACTCCGGCGACGCGATCAAGGCCATCGCCGCCGGCGCCGACGCGGTGATGCTCGGCTCCTACTTCGCCGGCACCGACGAGGCGCCCGGCCGCGTCATCACGATGAACGGCAAGAAGTACAAGCAGTACCGCGGGATGGGCTCCGTCGGCGCGATGCAGTCCGGCGGCGGCGAGCGCTACCTCAAGGAGGAGAACGACGAGGAGTACGTCCCCGAGGGCGTCGAGGCGGCGACGCCCTACACGGGCACGCTGGCCTCCGAACTCCACCAGCTCGTCGGCGGCATGCAGTCGGGGATGGGCTACGTCGGCGCCGAAACGATCCCGGCGTTCAAGGAGCGCGCCGAGTTCGTCCGCGTCTCCTCGGCCGGCCAGACCGAGGGCCACCCCCACGACGTGATGATCACCGACGAGGCACCCAACTACAGCCCGAGCGAGTAACCCGATCGGTGGCCCTCGGGGATCACGGGCCACGAAGGGGTATTTTGATATAGACGGACGACTGTCTTCTGGCAGAGCCAACTGCTCCCAGTATCCGATGAGCGAAGACCTCCCTCTCGTGCTCGTCGTCGAGGACGAGTCCGATCTGGCCGATCTCTATGCCGCGTGGCTCGGCAATAGCTACCGCGTTCGCACCGCGTACGGCGGTCGCGAAGCCCTCGAGAACCTCGACGCCGAGGTGGACGTGGTGCTGCTCGACCGGCGCATGCCCGGCCTCTCGGGCGACGAGGTGCTCGACGCCATCGGCGAGCGCGGCATCGACTGTCAGGTCGCGATGGTGACCGCGGTCGAACCCGACTTCGACGTGCTCCAGATGGGCTTCGACGACTACCTCGTCAAGCCGGTCGCCCGGGAGGAGCTTCTCGACACCGTCGGCGACTTAGAGCGCCGAAGTACGTACGACGCCGGGGTCCAAGAGCTGTTCTCGCTGGCCTCGAAGAAGGCGCTGCTCGAGTCCGAGAAGACCGACACCGAACTCGACGAGAACGCGGAGTACCAGGAGCTCGAAGCCCGTCTGGCCGAACTCCGCGAGGACCTCGACACGACCATCTCCTCGATGGATGATCAGAAGGCCTTCGACTCGCTGTTCCGCGAGTTCGAGGAGGTCGACGACCCCTTCGACGACGGCGTCGAGCGGTCGGCCGGTGACGTCGACGAGGACCCCTTCGGCGGCGTCCAGGAGTAGTTCAAAGGGGGAGCCGACGCCCGACGTGTTCCGATACAGCCCGCTCGAACAGCGCCGTCGCCGCCGCGGCATCGAGCACGGCCGAGCCGACTGAGCCGACCACGAGCACGTCGTCCGCCGATTCCCGCCCCGCAGACCCCGCAACGACCGCCGATAGCGGCGTGAACGCCGACGCGTCGTGGGCTGGGAAGTCGCCGGTCCCCGCCGCCTCTTCGGGAACGTCCGCGAACAGTCGCGCGGCCCGCGAGACTGTCGCCTCGTCCAGTTCGCGCATCTCGGCAGTGTACGCGCCGACGGCGACGACGAGGGTTCCCGGTGCCAGTGCGTCGCCGGGGAACACCGGCTCGGTCGCCGTCGTCGCCGTGACCACCACGTCCGCGTTCGAGACTGCCGCTCGGGGGGAGTCAACCGCCCCGGCGTCGATACCCGCCCCTCGGAGGTCCGCAGCACACGCCTCCCGCGACTCACTCGGCGAGTAGACCCGCGCTCGCTCCACGCCCCGAGCGGCGTCGATAGCCCGCGCCTGCCAACGGGCCTGTGTGCCGGCGCCGATGATCCCCAGCCGGACCGCCCCGTCACCGGGCGCCAGCCGTTTCGCCGACAGCCCGCCGATACAGCCGGTCCGGGCGTTCGTGATCCGGGTACCAGCCAGCAGCCCGGCCGGCTCCCCGGTTCGGGCGTCGGTGAGTACGATCTGGGCTTGCACCGTCGGCAGCCCGCGGTCGGCGTTCCTCTCGTGGACACTCGCAAGCTTGGTAGCGTAGTGGTCGTCGCCGTGGATGTACGCCGGCATCGTGAGCCCCGTCCCGAGCGGCTCCTCACCGTCGAGCCCGGCGCCGACCGGGAAGTGGGGGCGCTCCGGCCGTTCGGTCTCGCCGCGGCCCTGTTTGCGGAGGGCCCGCTCGACCTCCGGTAGCAGTTCCCCGAGGTCCAGCAGGCTCGCAACGTCGTCGTCGGAGAGCACGCGCATACGTTCCCCTGCGGGCGGCAGGGGAAAGCTCTTGGCCGCCGCCAGGGGTGTCCGCCACAGCCGCGACCCAGTACCGCTCGATCACTCCTCGCCCCGTGCCAGTACTCGCCGGCGTGACACGGCTGATTCCGCGACGTTCGGCACAACGGTTTTTGCCCGTCGGGCTTCAGCCTCCGCTATGCGAGTCGTTATCGTGGGTGGCGGGATCGTCGGGCTGTCGAGTGCCGTCGCCCTCGCCGACCGCGGCGTCGACGTGGTGATCTGTGAGCGCGGGAGCCTCGGGGACGGGAGCACGTCGCGGGCGCTGGGCGGCATCCGGGCGCAGTTCTCGACGGCGGTTAACGTCGACCTCACGCTCGCGAGCCTGCCGGTCTGGGAGTCCTTCGAGGAGCGGTTCGGGGTCGACATCTCCTTCCGCCAGACGGGCTACCTGATGCTCGCACGCACCGAGGAAACCGCGGCGGGACTGGAGCAACAGGTCGCCATGCAGCGCGAGCGCGGGGCCGAGACCGACCTCCTCTCGCCCGCGGAGGCGACCGACTACTGCACGGGCGTCGACCCCGACACTCTCACGGCGGCGACGTACCACGCTCGCGACGGCTTCGCGGACCCGTACCTCGCGCTGCAGGGGTTCGCCGACGCCGCCCGCGAGGCGGGTGTCGACATCCGGACCGGCACCGCCGTCACCGACGTTCGACTCGACGGCGACCGCGTCGTCGGCGTCGACGTGAACGGGGATGGCGCGCCGAGCGACGGGGCGATCGACGCCGACGCGGTGGTCAACGCCGCTGGCCCGTGGGCCGCCGAACTGGCCGCGATGGCCGGAGTCGACGTTCCGGTCGAGCCACACCGCCGGCAGGCGGTCGTCGTCGACCCCGAGCGGCCGGTTCCCGAGGACGACCCGCTCACCATCGACCTCGAAACGAGTTCGCACTTCCGCCCGGAGCGGGAGGGTGCCGCGGTCGTCGGGGGCTACTTCGCCGACGAGCCGGAGACCCCTTTGCCGGACGCCTACTCGGACACGCACGACCTCCCCTGGGCCGTCGACGCCGTCGAGCGAGCGGGGGTTTACTGTGACTACTTCGGCGAGGACACGCGCCTGAAGCGCGGGTGGGCCGGGCTCTACGCGGTCACGCCGGACCACCACCCGATCATCGAGGAGTCGGTGCCGGGGTTCGTCCAAGCGATCGGGTTCTCCGGCCACGGTTTCCAGCACTCGCCGGCGACCGGGCAGGTCGTCGCCGAACTGCTCCTCGACGGCGAGGCGTCGACGGTCGACGTGAGCGCGCTGGGGAGCGACCGCTTCGAGTCGGGCGACCTCCTCCACGAGCGCAACGTGGCCTGAACGGCGCCACACTCATCTCCCCGCCCCGCATCGTGACTGGCGATGACTGACACGGAGTCACTGAAGCGACGGGTCCGGGACACGATCGACGAACACGACGAGGCGATCCTCGACCTCGCGAAGTCCGTCCACGCGGAGCCGGAACTGGGCTACAAGGAGACTGAGACCACCCGGAAAGTCGCCGAAGCGTTCGAGGGCCTCGGCCTCGACGTGGAGACGGAACTGGCCGTTACCGGCGCCCGAGCGCGTGCCGGGGGGCGCAACGACGCAGACGCCGACACCGCCGACGCCGAGGACGACGAGTTCGTCTTCGCGGTCCTCGGCGAACTCGACGCGCTCGTCAACCCCGGCCACCCCGCGGCGGACCCAGAGACCGGCGCCTGCCACGCCTGCGGCCACGAGGCGCAGTTGGCGAACCTCGTCGGTGCCGCCTACGGACTGGTCGCCTCGGGCGTCGTCGCCGACCTCCCGGGCGCGGTGGAGTTCATCGCCGTCCCGGCCGAGGAGTACCTCGATCTGGAGTACCGCCGCGGCCTGCTCGACTCGGGGGAGATCGAGTTCTTCGGCGGCAAACAGGAACTGATCCGCCGGGGCTACTTCGACGACGTGGACTGTGCGGCGATGATCCACGCCGCCAGCGACACGCCCGAACGAGAGGTCAGCAGTGACTTCTCTTCGAACGGCTTCGTCGGCAAGACCGTCCAGTACGAGGGCCGGGAGTCCCACGCCGGGGGCGCGCCCGAGGAGGGGATCAACGCGCTCAACGCCGCGATGGCGGGGATGAACGCCGTCAACGCCAACCGCGAGACGTTCGCCGACGAGGACCACGTCCGGGTCCACCCCATCGTCACGAACGGCGGCGACGGCGTCAACGTCGTCCCCGCGGACGTGCGCATGGAGTCCTACGTCCGCGCCAAGAGCGTCGACGCCATCGAGGACGCCAACGGGACGACAAACCGCGCACTCGAGTCCGGCGCGATGGCCGTCGGCGCCAACGTCACCATCGAGGACTTCCCGGGCTACCTCCCGCTCCGAACCGACGAGACGCTCGTGACGGCGTTCAACGGCAACGCCCGCGACGTGATCGGCGAGGACGCCGTCTTCGGCGAGCACCAGCACGTCACCGGTTCGACGGACATGGGCGACGTGAGTCAGATCGTCCCCTCGGTCCACCCGTGGACCGGCGGCTTCGAGGGGTCGGCCCACTCCACCGAGTTCGGCGCCGTCGACGAGGAGATGGCCTACCTCCTCCCCGCGAAGGTGACGGCGTCGATGGTCGTCGACGTGCTCGCCGACCCCGAGAAGCGTGCGGCCGTCCGGGAGGCGAAAGCCGGCAAACGGTCGACCGACGAGTACCTCGAAATCGTCCGCCGGATGCGCAACACCCGCGAGGCGGCGTACATGGGCGAGTAGCGTCGGTACCGGCGAAACGGCCTTCCGGACCGCGGCCCAAGCGCGCGTATGGTCGAAACCGAATCCGAATCCGAACTGGCACGCGGCGACGAGGCGCCCGGCTTCTCCCTCCGGGGGACCGACGGCGAGACGTACACGCTCGACACCTTCAGCGACAGCAGTGCGCTGCTGCTGGTGTTCACCTGCAACCACTGTCCGTACGCGAAAGCCAAGTTCGACCTCCTGAACGAACTAGTCACCGAGTACGACGACGCCGCCGTCGTCGGCATCAACCCCAACGACGCCGAGGAGTACCCCGAAGACAGCTTCGAGACGATGCAGGAGTACGTCGAGCGCGGCGAGATCGCCTACGACGCCTACCTCCACGACGAGACCCAAGACGTCGCCCGCGCCTACGGCGCCGTCTGCACGCCGGACCCGTTCCTTTTGAGAAACGATGGCGACTCGTGGACGGTCGCGTACCACGGGCGCCTCGACGACGCGCTGAACCCCGACGACGAACCCACGGAGTTCTACATCCGGGACGCCATCGACGCCGTCATCGCCGGCGAGGAGGTCGCGGTTCCGGACCGACCCTCGCGTGGCTGCAGCATCAAGTGGACGTAGCCAGCCTCGGCGCGCAACCTCGCGCCGGCTCCGTCCGGCGGGGACGGAGCGCCATGCCGAGGCTGTGTCGATACCCAGCCCCGATCAGCTCTCCGCCTGTTCCCGGGCCTGTTCGAGCGCCTCACGGGCGTTATCGACGGCCGCAGGCTGTTTCGCGGGGTAGGCTTCGACCTTCGCCCGGAGCGTGATCCCCGGGCCGCGGTCGACCTCCCCCTTGAAGGCGTCCTGCTTGTCCAGTCGGAGGAAGAAGGCGCAGTTCTCGTCGACGCGGTCGTCGAGTTCCCCGATCACCGTCTCGATGTCCTCCAGTTCGCTCAGTTGGCGGAGCACGTGACGCACGTTGTCGGCCTTCTCGACGCGCGCCGAGAGGACGACGATCCGGTCGCCGTGGTGGCCGCTGTTGACCGCGCGCTCGATCTCGTACTCCTCGGGGAGGAACTGGCGCATCGCCTGCTCGACGCGCTTCTCGTCCTCGGTCGCGTAGCAGAAGGTCCGCAGGTCGACGTAGTGAAACGGCACACTCGGCATGACCGTCGGTAGGTGGTTCGTCCGCAAAAGGCTTCCTCGACGGGGATCGGCGCCCGACGAGGGGTCACGGCACCGGTACGGTGCCGCCGACCACAACGATCACGGCATCCGGGCGGGACTGGGACCCGACGGTCCCGGCGCGCCTCGCCGTGATCGGTCTACTCCTCGTCGTCTTCGTCGTCGCCGCCTTCCTCGACGAGGTCGAGTTGGTCCTCGGGGATGCCGGCCTCCTGGCCCTCCTCGAAGACGATTGTGTAGTTCGGCGCGCCGAACATGGTCTCCATGACCTGCGTGACTTCGCCTTCCTCGCCGTCGAACTCGCTGTGCTCGTCGTGGAGAACGACCACGTCGCCCTTCTCGAAGCTCATGCCCGCTCGTACCCCCGGCACCGGTTTAAGCGCCGTGATTCACCCGAGGCGCCGACGGCTCACTCCCGGACCGCGGCGTAGATCTCCGAGAGCCGATCGACGGCGCCCTCGACGCTGATCGCCTCGCGCCGGGTCAGACAGTTCTCCCGCAGGCGCTCGCGCTCCCCGAGCGTGCGTTCGATCGCGGCCGCGAAGCCAGCGGTGTCGCCCTGCTCGAAGTGGTAGCCCGTCTCGCCGTCGTCGACGGTGTCGGAAAGCGCGCCGCTGTCCACGCCCACGACGGGCGTCCCGCAGGCGAACGCCTCCAGCGCGACCAGTCCCTGCGTCTCGACGGGGCTCGGGAACAGGAACGCATCGAGTGTCGCGTAGAACGACGGGAGTTCCTCCCGGTCGAGGAACCCGAGGAAGCGTGCGTCGATCTCCCGCTCGGCGGCGGCCGCCTCCAACTCCGCCCGGGCGGGGCCGTCGCCGCCGAACACGACAGTCACCTCCCGGTCGAGTCGGTCGCAGGCGTCGATGATCTCCGGGAGCGACTTCTCGTGGCCGTGCCGGCCGGTGTAGCCGACGAGCGTGCGGTTCTCGGGGAGGCCGTGACGCTCGCGGAACCCCGTGTCCTCGACGGGGCGGAACCGGTCGGTATCGACGCCGTTCGGGACGACCTGCGGGTCGTCGACGCCGAGTTCGTCGGTGACGTACGCGCCGGTCGACGCCGAGGGGACGATCACCGCGTCGGCCTGCCCGAGGAACCACGACTCGTAGCGCCGGCTGAGCGCCGCCGTCCGTCGCCGGACCGGCGCCCACGAGGAGAGGTAGCTGGCGTACTCGGAGGTCGGCGTGTGGTAGGTGGCGACGAAGGGAACGTCCTCCGCCCGTGCCAGTCGGAGGCCGGCGAGGCCCAGCGCGAACGGGGTGTGGGCGTGGACGAGGTCGGCGTCGGCGACGGCGTCGGGGATTTTCGGGATACCCAGCCGGTAGCCCGCGTAGATCGGCAGCGGCAGCGACCGAACCGGGTACTCCCCGGGCTCGGGGGCTCGGTCGGGCGCGTCGGGGTAGACCACGTCCATGCGGCCGCCCCGCTCCCGCCAACAGTCGCGCCAGCTCTGGACGGTGTAGGTGACGCCGTTGACCGTGGGCAGGTAGGTGTCCGTGAACGCCGCGACCGACTCCATGGAGGAGCGGTCGGCCGACGGCCCTTAAGCGGTTCCGGATTGCCGCTCCAGCAGCCGTTCGTACTGCTCGACCAGTCGCTCGCCGACGCGTTCGAGGGAGTGCTCCGCGGCCGTCTCCTTGGCGTTCTCACCCAGTCGCTCCCGGAGGTCGGGGTTCGCCGCCAGCCGGTCGAGCGCCTCGACGAACTCCGCCTCGGTCTCGCACTTCAGGCAGTCCTCGCCGTCGGTGAAGAACTCCTCGAACACCGGGATGTCCCGGAGCACGACCGCCTTCCCGCAGGCCATCGCCTCCAGGGCGGCGATCCCTTGGTTCTCGTCTTTGGTCGGGAACAGGTAGACGTCGCCGGCGCCGAACGCGGCGCGCTTGTCGTCCATCCACCCGGTGAAGGTGACGTTCTCCGGGGGGTTGTTCGTCCAGTAGCGCGTCGCCTCGCCGGCGGCGGCGCCCTCCTCGTAGTGGCCGAACCACGCGAAGTCGTACTCCGTCGCCTCCGCGACCTCACAGAACGTCGTCAGCCCCTTGCGCTCGAACACTTCGCCGACGCAGAACACCACCATCCCGTCGAGGTCGAACCGGTCGCGGGTCTCCTCCCGGAACGACTCGAACCCCTCCAGCGACTCCGTGTCGACGCCGTTGGTAACCGGCTCGATGGGGGTGACGACGGGGTACTCGCGGAGCACGCCCTTCGTGTACTCGCTCGGGCAGAGCACCAGATCGGCCTGCGAGTAGAACCACCGGAGGTAGGGCCGCAGCGCGGGCGCGACGTGCTCGGTGAACCGGAACGACTCCCCGAAGTCCTCGGCGGTGACGTGGCTGTGGAGCACCAGCGGGATGTCGTTGCGCTTGGCGTGGCGGGCGACGGCGACGCTCCCGGGGCCGACGAGGTTGCAGTGGGCCACGTCGTACTCCTCGAACGCCGGGCCGCCCGTGAGGGCGGACTTCGCGGCGTCGAGCGGGCCGTCGCCGACCCACGGCGACTCGACCACGTCGACGCCCACCGCGTCGAGCGCTTTGCGTTGCTGTCGGGTCGCGGTGGCGATGCCGCCACGGATCCGGCCTTCCAGTTCGAGATAGTCGAGAACACGCACGGCTTTCGTCGTCGTTCGGAGGTCGGAACCATCAACGTTCCGTCCTCCACGCGAGGCGACCCGGGGGCACCCCGAGCGACGACGGGTTACCGTGAGCCCCGCCCCGAAAGCGATAACCACGGCGCCGGCGTCCGTTCTCCCGATGAGCGCCGACATCGCCGCCGAGCGGATCGAACGCCTCGCCGGGCTCGCCGAGGCCGCCGTCGCCGCCGGGGAGTTCGACCGCTCGCGGGAGTACGTCCGGCTGGCACGACGCCTCGCCGAGCGTCACCGGCTCTCGCTCCCGCGGGGGTTCGCCCGCGCCGCCTGCGGCCGGTGTGACGTGTACCAGCGCCCCGGCGTCAACGTTCGAGTCAGGACCCAGCGCGGCCGCGTGATCCGGCGGTGTGACTGTGGGGCGACCGCCCGGTACCCCTACGCCGACTGACGGCTCCCTATACCGAAGCTTCAAAGCTTCCTCGCGGAGAGTATCCGGTAAGAATGTCCGATGAGTTGCGAAAGCAGGCTCACGACCTCGACGTGACTGTGTGGGTGGGGAAAAACGGTGTCGACGCGGTCGTCGACGAACTGTCCGATCAGCTCAACAACGAGACGCTGGTCAAGGTCAAGTTCCTCCGATCGTCCCGGGGCACCGACGACACCGAGGAACTCGCGGCGGACCTCGCCGAGCGCGTCAACGCAGAGCTGATCGAGACGCGCGGGCACACGGCGGTGTTCCACTGATGGGCGTCCTGCAGACGACGGCGACGCCGGTGCCCTCGGGGACCGACGGGATCGACTCGACCGTCGGCGCCAACCGCGTCGTCGCGGCGTTCCTCGAAGGGCTCGGCGTCCCGACGGTGCTCGCAAACGCCGTCGGCGCCGCCATCGTGTTCCTCGTCGTCTTCACCGCGGTCTACCTGATCGGGCGATCGACGCTGATCCCGCTGTTCGACCGCGTCCTCGACAGCCGCGGGCTGGACGAGCACGCCCGCCGACCGATCCGGAAGATCACGTCGGTGCTGATCGTGTTCGTCGGCATCACCATCGCGTTCGGCTTCGCCGGCTTCGAGAACTTCCTCCAGTCGCTCGCGACCATCGCCGCCGCCGGGACGCTCGCCATCGGCTTCGCGATGCAGGACGTGATCGCCAACTTCGTCGCCGGCCTCTTCATCTACACCGACCGCCCGTTCCGCGTGGGCGACTGGATCGAGTGGGACGGCAACTCCGGGATCGTTGAGGACATCTCCTTCCGCGTGACCCGGGTGCGGACGTTCGACAACGAACTGCTCACCGTGCCGAACTCCCAACTGACCGACGGCGTCATCAAGAACCCCGTCGCCAAGGACACCCTGCGCCTGCAGTTCACGTTCGGCATCGGCTACGACGACGACGTCGACGCCGCCACCGACATCATCGTCGACGAGGCCGAGCGCCACCCCGAGATCCTCACCGACCCCGCACCGAGCGTCCGCCTGACCGAACTCGCGGACTCCTACGTCGGGCTACGCTCGCGCATCTGGATCGACAACCCCTCGCGGGCTGACTTCGTGAAGATCCGTTCCGAGTACGTCCAGAACGTCAAGTCGCGCTTCGACGACGCCGGGATCGACATCCCGTACCCGCAGCGCGAACTCTCCGGGGGCATCGAACTGCCGCCCGAGATAGTCCAGCACTGAGCCACCGTGCCGTCGGCGAGGCACGCTCGAACGGCCCAGCTACGTGGGTGGGGTCGGTCACTCGATGTCACGGCTGACCCATCCCTTCAATAGGTAGTATTTCTAATCGGCGTTTGTGACCGAATTTACTGGCAGCCAACCATACGTTATCGCCGACCTCGTCACGAACTGTTCGGAACCTGCGGGACCGGCGCCAAGGGGTGCCGGCCCAGTCTCCATCCAGTAGTCGAATGCGATCGGGACAGCCTCCTTCATCGATCCGACCGATCGGCAGCGAGCGCGGCGGCGTCGCTACCAGTCTCTGGGACGCACTGCTACTCTTCCTCACGCTGAGCATCTGGCTCGCGGTCGCCTCGGTGCTGATGGTGGCGGTGACAGCGATGGCGCTCGGCGTCTCCCTCGAGGCGCTCGGTTGGGGGCTCTACCTCCCGGCGTTCGTGGTCTACGCCGTTTACGTCAGGGACCGACGGGCCGTTTCTGACGACGACTGGCTGAACCACCCGGTCCGAAGCCGACTGGTGACACGATACGATGGCCCGCTTCAGGTGACAGAGTTGGTCGCGGTGATCGCCTACGAGAGCCTCCTCCTCGCCTCACTCCCGCTGCACCGGTTTGACGGGCTGGTCGCCCTGGCAGTCGCACATCTCCCGTTCGTGGTGTTGGTCGTCTATCTCCAACTGAAGGCGGTGCCGGTGCTCGACTCGCTCGCTGTCGCGGTCACTTGGTCGTCGCTGATCGTCGCCACCGTCGTCGCCGTCGGCGACGCCGGACTCTCGGCCTCCGTTGGGGTCGCGTTCCTCGCGTGGACGCTCGTCGTCTTCGCCGGGGTGGAGTCACGGAACGTCGCCGACGTCGCAGGTGACGAGCAGGCCGACCACGGGACACTCGCGAGCCGGCTCGGTGCGGGCCGAACCCGGCTGTTCGTCGTCGGGGCGAAAGCGTCCGGCGCCGGCCTCTTCTGGATCGTCGGGGGCGCAGCCATCGTCGTCCTGCTTGGCTGTTACTTCGCGTACTTATCGACATTCAGATACTTTTCGTCTGCCGCGAAGACGGCTGGCCAACCGGGCTGGCTTCCGGACCCGCACATCAGAGACACGTACCGTTAACACACCCGTAGCACAATGATATGACTATGGCGCCGTGGCTCTCTCCCAACATGGCCGCGGCACTGACATATCTGGGTGTCGGGCCGGCGATCCTCATCTTCCTGTTACTATTCGACAACCGACAGAAACCGGGCGTGCTCTGGTTCGTCGTGACGATGGTGCTCGGTGGCGTTTGGGCGCTGTTAGTCGGCACGTTCACGCTCCTCCGATCACCCGAACTGACGCTCGCGCTAGCGAACGTCTTCTGGGCAGTCATTCCGACGACGTCGGTGGCGATGTTCCTCTTCGTCTACGAGTACGTCGGGACAAAGCCCCCACGTCGGTCGCTCGTCGTCGGCCTCTTCCTTCCGGTCGCTGTGCTGTTCGTGCTCTCGTGGTGGAACCCGCAGGGCCTGATCTACACGCAGGAGTACTACGTAGACGCCGCGGGAACCCTCCACTACCCTCAGTTCGGGGGGCCGATCAAGGTGCTCGTCGTCAAGGTCTACGGCTACCTCCTCGTCAGCCTCGCGACCGGGATGCTGCTCGGTGAGGCGATCAGAACGACGGGTGCCCGCCGGAGGCAGGTCGCCTATCTCCTGTTCGTGTTCACGATACTCGCCCTCTCGACCTTGGTGAAGGTGGTCGGATTCGTCCCGATATACTTCTACCCCACCCCGATGGTGTTCTCCCTCTCTGGGCTCGCCTTCGCGGTCTCGACACAGCAGTACGGGTTCCTGAAGACGACGACCATCGCTCGTGAGCAGGCGTTCGAACAGGTCGAGGACGCCATTCTCGTCACCAGTCCGGACGGCAAAGTGTTGGATGCGAACCGAAAGGCGACTGACCTCCTGGGTTCGGACGTGGTCTCGGAGCGGCTCTCCTCGGTGCTTCAAGCGCACCGCGACACGGAGGCAGATACCGACCGGGGCATGGTCTCGATCACCCGCGATGGCGAGGTCCGGTACTACTCGGTCAAGGAATCCCCGGTGACACACTACCGAGGGACACAGGGGCGAGTCGTCGTGCTGACCGACGTGACCCCGATAACGAACCGACAGCAGGACCTGGAGCTGTTCAAGCAGGTCATCAGCCGTGTCTTCCGGCACAACTTCCGCAACCGGCTGAACGTCATCGCCGGCTACGCGGAGCTGATCCAGTCCGTCGCCGACGACGACGCCGAGGAGTACGCCGGCCTCATCGGTTCGTCGGCCGCAGAACTCATCGCGACCACGCGAAAGGCGAAAGACGTCGGACAGCTATTCACCGACGAGCAGGTCGAACCGCTCGCACTCGAACGGGTCGTCGACCGCGCCGTCGCCACGCTCGAACCCGGAGGGGCGCCCTCGTCGATATCCGTCGACGTGCCGTCCGTCTGGGTCTCAGCCCACCCGAAACTCGACCTCGCGATCCGGGAGCTGGTCGAGAACGCGGTCGTCCACAACGACTCGACCGACCGGGCGACCGTCGACATCTACGCGTCGGTCGAGGACGAGTGGGTCACGCTGTTCGTCGAGGACGACGGTCCCGGCGTTCCCCAACTCGAACTCCAAGTGCTCGACGCCGAAGAGGAGACGGACCTGAGCCACGGTTCCGGCATCGGCCTCTGGCTGGTCCACTGGATCGTCAAGCGGTCGAACGGCGACCTCGTCTCACGGGCGTCGCCGGAAGGCTCGCGCATCGGTGTTCGTCTCCGTCTGGCGCCGAAGCGCGATTCACGGGAGTGAGCTCCCGGTCCGGTTCTACAGCATCCGGCTCGCGATCGTGTTCCGCAGCACCTCGCTGGTTCCCTCGTAGATCTCGTTGAGTTTCGCGTCGCGGTAGTAGCGCTCGACGGGGAAGTCCTTCGTGTAGCCGTAGCCGCCGTGGACCTGGATCGACTCGTTGGCGACCTCACGGCTGACCTCGCTGGCCTTGAGCTTCGCCTGTGCGGCGGCCTTGATGTAGTCCTCGTCGCGCATCTTCAGGTCCGCGGCCTTGTGCATCAGCAGCTTCGCGCTCTGGATCTCGGTGTCCATGTCCGCAAGCTTGTGCTGGATCGCTTGGAACTCCGCGATGGGCTGGTCGAACTGCTCGCGGTCGGTGGCGTACTCCACGGCGGCCTCCTTGGCCGCGCGGGCGATGCCGACCCCGCGGGCGGCGATGGAGATGCGGCCGCCGTTGAGCGTCTTCAGCGACTGGATGAAGCCGTCGCCCTCGTCGCCCAGCAGTCGGTCCTCGGGGAGGTAGAGGTCATCGAAGCGAAGTTCCGCGGTCTGGCAGCCCTTGTCGCCGAGTTTGTGCTCGGTGTTCTCGACGATGAAGCCGTCGTCCTCCTCGGGCCGGACGACGAAGGAGCTGATCCCCTTGTTGCCGGCGTCGGGTTCGGTCTTCGCGAAGACGGTGACGGTGTCGGCCGTCGAGCCGTTCGAGGTCCAGAGCTTCCCGCCGTTGAGGAGGTAGCCGTCGCCGTCCTGCTCCGCCGTCGTCGTCATCGCCGGCACGTCGCTGCCGGCGCCGGCCTCCGAGAGCGCGAACGCGCCGAGGTCCGAGCCCTCGGCGAGGGGGGTGAGGTACTCCTCCTTCTGGCGCTCGTCGCCGAACTCGTAGAGCATGTTGCCCGCCAGCGAGGTGTGGGCGGCGACGATGGTGCCGAGGCCGCCCGAGCCCCGCGAGATCTCCTCGATCCCGATGGCGTAGCTGTGGTAGTCGAGGCCGGCGCCGCCGTACTCGACGGGGAAGGGCATCCCCATCAGCCCCAACTCGGCCATCTGGTCGACCAAGTCACCGGGGTGTTCGTCGGTCTCGTCGATCTCGGACGCGCGGGGGACGACCTCCTCGTCGACGAAGTCGGCGACGGTGTCGCGGATCTGACGCTGCTCGGCGTCGAGGCTGAACTCCATACCACGGAACTGCCGCCGGCGCGGGCTTAGGGTTTTCTAACCGATGCAGTTCCCGCGCTCCTGACCAGCGCTCCCGGTCAGGAACCCGGAATACTGTCCGATACTCGAACCGCTTGGGAGAGACTTTTAACGCCGCTGCACATAGGGTCGACAAACCGAATGCCCGGACCCGACCCCCTCGCCAACGTCCCGTCCACAGACCTCGCGTGGTGTCACGAGGCTGTACAGGACGTGTCCCGCACGTTCGCCCTGACCGTTGACGTGCTCGAAGAACCGATGGACTCCTACATCTGTCTCGGCTACCTCCTCTGTCGCGTCGCCGACACCGTCGAGGACGCCTCACACATCCCCCCGGCGGAGCAGGCCGCGCTGTTGCGGACCTACGACGCCGCCATCGACGACGAAGACGACACCGACGCCGAGACGTTCGTCGAGGAGGTCGAGCCGTGGCTCCCCGACGCCGACGAGCGCAACGCCGACTGGACGGTCGTCGCCAGCACGCCCCGCATCCTCGCCACCTTCGAGGCGCTGCCCGACGACGTGCGCGAGGCGATCACGCCGCCGGTCCACGAGATGGTCGAGGGGATGGCCGACTTCGTCGAGCGCTACGCCGACGAGGGTGGGCTCCGGCTCGCGGACAAGGGCGAACTGGAGGAGTACTGCTACTACGCCGCCGGCACGGTCGGGAACCTCATCACCAACCTCGTCACGCGCGGCGAGATCGACGCCGACCGGGAACAGACCCTCTACGAGACCGCCGAGGAGTTCGGACTGTTGCTCCAACTGGTCAACGTCTCGAAAGACGTCTACGACGACTACGACGAGGAGAACAACGTCTACCTCCCCGCCGAGTGGCTCGCCGAGGAGGGCGTCGAGCAGGACGAGGTGCTCGACCCGGAGCAGCGCGAGGGCGTGGTCTCGGTCGTCCGCCGGACCACCGACCTCGCGCGCTCGTATCTCGACGACGCCGGGACGTACCTCCAGCACGTCCCGCTGCGGGACGGCAACACGCTCGAAGCGTGGGCGGTCCCGTTCCTGCTCGCGGTGGGGACGCTCCGGGAAGTCAGTGAGCACCCCGAGGACGTGTTGACCGAGCGCGGCGTCAAGGTCTCCCGGAAGGAGGTGTTCGCCGTCGTTACCGCGATGAGTTCGAAGGGTCGCGACGCGCTCCCCTCGTTCCGCGAGCGCATCGCGAGCGCGCCGTTCCACCAGACGCCGACCAGCGCCGACTGACTACGCGGCCGACCTCACTCACTGGCCCCCGTCGAGCATTCTCGCGATTCGCCCGAGTACGTACCCCGGAAGCGCCAGCGCCGTGGCGACCGCGAGGCCGCCCCCGGCGGCGAAGACCAGTGTCGCCGGCAGGCCGGTACTCACCGGAAGGAAGAGGTTCAGCGTGAACGCGAGACTCGGACCGAACGCGGCCAGCCACGTTCCCAACGCGTCGCTGACGCGGTAGGCGACCCCCGCGGCGAGGACGACGGTGGCGGCTGCGCCGACCCAGACGATCACGGACTCCGTGCCCGTCGCGAGGGAGAACACGCCGACCCGCTCGGCGGTCAACATGCCGAAACAGAGGACGAAGGCGACGCCGCCGACCGTCGCACCCAGCCCCGTCCCTCGTCGATCCATACGCGAAACTCCCGGCAGTTCACCAAGTGCTTTCGGGGCGAACGCGAAAGCGCCGCAGAAACTGCCTCCTCAGTCCTCGAGCGCGTCGGCGATCCGTCGGAGTTCGCGCGTCGCGTCGCGGACCTCGTCGCGGAGCTGTCGGACCTCTCGAACCATGTCCTCGGTCGCCTGGGCCTGTCGACCGCTGGCCTCGCCGCCCTCCTCGGCGCCTTCGGCGCCCATCCCGGGCGGGCCGCCACCCATGCCGCCGGGTGCGCCGCCGCCCATGCCGCCGGGGCCGCCACCGCCACCCATCATGCCGGACATCATCTGTGCGAAGGGGTTGCCGCCGCCGCCGGGACCGTCGCCACCCATCCCGGGCGGGCCGCCGCCCATCCCGCCCATGCCCTCGGGGCCGGGGCGGTCGCCCTCCTCGCGTTCCTCCTCGCGGCGCTGGCGGATCTCCTCGACGCGCTCGCGGAAGGACTTCTCCTCCTCGCCGTTCTCGCCGCTCTCCTCGGGGGAGCCGTCGGCCTCGTCGGGTTCGTCTGCCATACCTCGGGCTTTCGGGGCCACGGCGAAAAACGTTGTTCTCCCCCGACGGCCGGTGCCGAGTATCGGCCGGCCGCTGACGCCCGCCAGCCCTCGGCACGCCCCGGGAGTACGCGAGTCGTTGCACCCGCGACCGGGACGGTTTTGTTCGGAGACGGCCGAGTGGGTGCAGATGGTTCCGCCGCTGGCGCTGGACATCGACGGCACGCTCACCACGCCCGAGCACACGATCGACCCCCGGACGCTCTCGCTGTTGGCGTCGTGGGAGGCACCGGTGGTGCTCGCGACGGGCAAGGCGTTCCCGTACCCGGTCGCGCTCTGTCACTTCGCCGGGGTCCCCGAGCGCGTAATCGCCGAGAACGGCGGTGTGGCGATGGCCGACGGCGACCTCACCTACGCCGGCGACCCCGAGCGCGTCGACGCCGCCGTCGAGGCGTTCGAGGCCCGCGGCGGCGACCTGGGCTGGGACGGCGTCGACACCGTGAACCGCTGGCGCGAGACCGAAGTCGCCGCCAGCCGGACCGCCGACGAAGCCCTCCTCCGGGCCGTCGCCGAGGAGTTCGACCTCGCGTTCCTCGATACGGGCTACGCCTACCACCTCACGAGCGCCGACACGAGCAAGGGTGCGGCGCTCGGGGGTGTCGCCGAGCGCGTGGGCTACGCGCCGGAGGACTTCGTCGCCGTCGGCGACAGCGAGAACGACGCCTCCATGTTCGACGTCGCCGGCGAAGCGTACGCGGTGGCCAACGCCGACGAGACGGCAAAAGGGGCGGCCGACCACGTGCTCGAGCGCGGATACGTCGACGGCACGCTCGACGCGCTCAGTCGGGTGCGAGAACGAGCGCCGTAATCCGGCGGATCAGTTACTCCTTCGCGGCTGTCGGCTCGGCCGCGACTGCGTCCGGGTCCACGTCGGAAACCGGGACGAACGCGCCGTCGATGTCCCACTCGTGGATGCAGTGTATCTCGCCGACGCGCGCGGCCCGCCAGCCGTCGGCGCCGTCGTGTCGTTCGACCCGGCCGCACCGTTCGCAGGTGCGGCGCTCGGGCGTACGAAGCAGATCAGTCATGAAGCGACACACGCTACCGAGGGGCATGAAGCTTGCGTCGTCGGCTCGCCTTACCTCGGTTCCGTGGTCGCATCTACCACCGCGTCGAGCGGCGCGGCGAGGTGCAGCGTCGCCACGTCGGTCCCGCCGAACGTCTCCGTCACGTGCCCGATGCGCGTGAACCCGAGCGACGTGTAGAATGCCCGGGCCCGCTCGTTGGCCGCGAACACTTCGAGCCAGACCCGCTCGTGGCCGGCCGCACGGAGCCGTCGGGCGAGGTGTGCGGTCAGTCGCGTCCCGATTCCCTCGCCCCACCGACCGGGGGCGACGTAGAGCCGCGAGAGGAAGGCGTCGGGGTCGTCCGGGTCGCTCGCCCAGTCCCGTGCGGCGCCGCCGTTCGTGAACCCCACCACCTCACCGTCGTCGACGGCGACGAGGAAGCACGCGCTCCCACCCGCGGCGGCCGTCCCGATCTCCTCCCGGATCGACTCCGGCGCGTACCACTCCTCGACGGTCCGCGCCACGGTCTCGGGGCCGAGCAGATCGTCGTACGCGCCGTGCCACGACTCCCGGGCGACGGCCGCCACCGTCGACGCGTCGCTCGGGACCGCATCGCGGATCTCCATGCCCCGACTCTCCCGGCGTCCCGCTTGAGCGTTTCGTCCGGTAGCTTTTCGCCGACAGCGCCCGCCCGGTCGGTCATGGAACTCTCGCCGCGCCGGACGTTCTGGCTCGCCCTCGCGTGGTTGGGCGCGACCCAGAGCCTCTCGTGGGCCGTCGCCGTCGCCCGCGTCGGCATCTGGCCGGGGAACGTCGCCGCCCTCGCGGGGAGCCTGCTGCTGACGCTGATCGCTATCGCCGGCGCCGCCCGCCCCGAGTGGGCCGGGGGCCCCGAACAGCGCTCCGCGATCTGGTGGGGCGCCGTCGGCGCCGCCGCGGCGGGGACGGTTGCGCTGCTGATTTAGACCTCCCGGTACGGCCCCAACCGGGTACCGTCGGTCAAGTACGCCTGGCCGGAGGCCAGCCCGTCCGGCAGGAACGGCGCGAGAAAGGATTGTCCGTCGACGTTGATCCACGTACCACCCGAGCGCTCGTTGAACGCCGGGAAGACCACCAACTCCGGGTCGTTCCACTCGAGCAGCCCCTCCTCACCGAGCGCGTCCGCGAACGGCGCCCGACGGAGCGGCCCGCGGAGCCACGCCCGCTCGACCCGGCTCCCACCGACCGCGTCGGTCAGGCGGACCTGCGGGTGTTCGTGGCCCATGCAGACCGTCGACGCCGACAGCGCCTCCGCGCCGGGCCACGTGTGGCCGTGGATCAGCCCCACGTCGCCGATGCGGGCTCCGTCGGGTGGGAGTAGGTCGATCCGGTCGGGGAACACGTCGGCGACGCCGCCGTCGTGGTTCCCGCGCGCGAGCGTCATCGGGACGTCGCGGGCCTCCAGCGCGTCGAGTAACTCCCGCACTTCATCTGCTTCGGCGCCGTCGGGTTCGGCGATCCGATGGACCAGGTCCCCGAGGACGACGACGCGCTCGGCGCCGGTACGGTCGAGTAGCGAGAGCAGTCGCTCCCGCCGTGCGTCGGCGTTCGAGTCGAGTTCGACGCCACGCTCGTAGCGCAGGCCGATCTCGATGCCGGCGTGGTAGTCCGCGACCCCCAACGCGCGCTCGGTGCCGAGGTCGAGCGTCGCCGCTGGGGCCCCGGGGACGGGCTCGACCGCTGGCCGGTCCATCAGATGGCCTTGAGCGTGCCGTCGCCGGGCTCGTAGCACTTCCCGCTCATCATCGCGTCCTGGATCGCGTCCTCGACGGCGCCCGCGTCGGCGCCGTGCTCGTCGACGACGTGGGCGACCACGGCGTCGTGGTCCGCGCCGTCGCCGTCGTCGAGTTCGGCCATCGCCTCGACCGCGGCCGCTTCGAGGTCGACGTCGACGTCCGCCGTCTCCTTCTCCTCGGGCTCCTCGTCGGTCTCGCCCGGCTCCTCGCCGGTCACTTCGGCCTCGATTTCCTCGAGTTCCTCCTCGCTGGTCGGCACGTCGATACCGGCCTCGCCGGGGTCGCCGACCTCGCTGCCGGTAGAGAACTCGGTGCCGAACTCCTCTTCGACCTCCTGTCGCTCGCTCTCGGTCAGGGCGTCGTCGGTGTCGTCCATCGTCGCCTCGGGATCGAAGTCGTCCAGCTCCTCCTCCGTCTCGTCGACGGTCTCCTGGACGGAGTCGCCGGCGTCGAAGTCGCCGAGATCGTCGTCGCCGAGGTCGTCCTCGGGCTCGCTCGTGGGCTCCGGCTCCGCATCGGACTCGTCAGCAGGCTCGTCGACGGCCTCTGGCTCGGTGTCGGCGTCTGCTTCGTCCGTGTCCTCCGCCGACGCTTCGGTCGTCGCCGGTTCGGGTTCCGGCTCGGGCTCGGCTGTCTCCGGCTCCGCCTCCGACTCCGAGGGCTCCTCTGGAGGGGCCGTAGGCTCGCCTTCGGCAGCCTCGGACGCTGTCGGTCCGGGTTCTACGCCGGGTTTGTCGGGCTCCTGCTCGGTGTCGTCAGTCGACTCCTCGCCACCCATCGCTTCGTCCTCGGCCGGCTCCTCTGCCGCGGGAGCCACACCACCGAGGTCGAGACCCACGTCCGGAAGCGCTCCCAGTTCGGCGGGTGCTTCCGCGGCGGGCTCCGTCGTCAGCGAGTCGACGCTGTCGCGGTCGCCGGCGACCTGCTCGACGGCCTGCACCGCGAGCGAGCGGACGGCTTCGAGGTACGCAGTGCCGGTGCCGTAGTGCTCGATGGCCTTCGGAACGCCCGTCGCGAGCGAGGGATCGACGCCTGCGGCGACGAGCGCCTCGGTGAGTTCCTCGCCACGGAGGTCGGAGTCGAGCGCCTCGGCGAACACGGCGATCCGGTGGAGGGTCCGCTCGGCGGCAGAGACCACCCACCGATCACGCGTGTCGGCGTCGACCTCGTTGATGCTCTCCGGGCGGACGGAGGTGAACACGCGGTCGGAGTCCTCCGGCTCGAAGGTGCGAGCCTTCCCCGAGAGCGCCACGAACGTCGGCGGTTCGGTCCGGCTCAGGAACGCGTGCTCGTCGGGTTGGTACTGGCCGGCGTAGGTGACGAACGCGCCCGTCGGGTCGACGACGCGCCCGCGGAGGCTGTCCTCGTTGACCGCCTCCACCTCCGTGAGCACGCCGACCGCGAACAGGCGGTTCACGCGCGCCCCAGTCGGGGTCACGACGTAGTTCGGGGCGCGCTCCTCGTCGCTCTCGGAGTAGGAGAGCGAGGCGTCGTCGAACTCCGCGGCGAACAGCCGTCGGGCGATCTCTCGGTTCCCCGGGCCGGAGTCGGCGCTCATGCCGCCACCCCCAGATCCGCGAGCAGTTCACGCGCGGCCGTCGCGGGGTCGTCGTCGACGAGCTCGAAGGCGTCGGCGTTGAGGTTCGCGCCGTACTCGTCGACGGAGAGTGAACCCCGGGCACGGTAGGCGTCGCCGACCAGTTCCTCGGCGATGGCGTCGGCGACGACCTCGCGGTCCATCGCCTCGCGGGCGGCGTCCCGTGCGTCGTCGAGGTCCCCGCCGTAGATCGCCTCGGTCAGATCACGGCCGAGGATGACCGTACAAGTCCCCGTTCCGTCGTCGAGAATCGCCTTCGTCCGGAGGTCGTCGACGCCGTCGACCTGGCCGTGGGAGCGACACTCGCCGTTCTGGATCGCCCGGTTGCACTCCGGACAGCGCTGGATCAGGCCCGACCCGTCCCGGACCTCGATCACGTTGCCCGATAGCTCCACGTCGAACAGGCCGCCGCCGTCGACGGCCTCGCCGATGCTCATCGACGGGGCCGAGTCGGTGACGACCACTGGCTCCTCCAGCCTCGTTACCGTCGAGAACTCCGAGACGTTCACCGAGGGAGCGCCGCGGTACTCCCGGACGTACACGTCCTCGAGACGGACGCTCTCGCCGGTCTCGATCTCGGGGTGCGGGTTCCAGTCGGTGAACGGCAGCCGGCCCGTCTCGTCGCCGATAACGCCCGAGAGGATCTCGGTCTCGCCGTCCCGGCCGTCGATCGTTCGCTCCTCGACCTCGACGACGTTGACCTCGACGGCGCGGCCGCGGTCGCCGGGTTCGAGGTCGATCAGGTCGCGCTCGCCGCCGACATCGTAGGGAACCGCGAGTTCCTCGGTCTCCAGTGCGACGCTGGTGCTGTCGCCGAGGTTGAGTTCGGGGTGGCCGTCCCACTCGCGCACGCCGGCGTTGCCGACGGTGACGGTGTCGCCCGGTTCGAAGCCGAACTCCTGCCAGGCCGTGTAGGAGACGGTGCCCGACTCGTCGGCGAACTCGCCCTCGCGGATCGTGATGTCCTCGCCTTGGTACCGGATCGAACGCGTGCCCTTCGTGAGCACGCGGACCGTGACGGTGACGTTGTCGTGGTCGGTCGTCAGGTCCGCGATGTCGAGCGATTCGGGGGTGCCGTCGCCCCCACCACCGCCGCCGTGTTTCCGGCGGACGCTCTGTTTGGCCTCGTCGATCGGAACGCTGTACTGGAGTAGGTTCTCCAGGTCCTCTTTGACCTCCTCTTTGTCAACACCGAGAGCGGAGGCGAGCTCCTCGGCGTGGTTATCGACGTCCATCGCCAGGATTTGGGCCGCGATAGCTAATAAGCGTTCGTCCCGGACGACCTGTTTCGGGGGTGACACCGAACCACCCTTGCCTCTGGGGAAGCACTGGGGGGTATGGACGTTGCAACACGCCTGACGCTCGCCCACGAGGCCGCCCGGACCGGCGCGGCGGTCGCGGAGGGGGGGTTCCGCGGTGAGTTCACGGTGGAGTCGAAGAAGCGAAAGCTCGACTCCGTCACGGAGTTCGACCGGGAAGTCCAGCGTCGCCTGGCGACGCTGCTCCGCGAGGACGACCCCGACGCCGCTATCGTCGGCGAGGAGGACCTCCGGGACGTCGAGACCCACTCGACGATCCCCGACTCCGGTGACGCCTGGATCGTCGATCCGATCGACGGCACGAACAACTTCGTCGTCGGGAACCGCATCTGGGGGGTCGCCGTGAGCGCCGTCGAGGGTGGCGACGCCGTCGCCGCCGTCAACGAGTTCCCCGCACTCGGGGACACCTACGCCGCCGCGGACGACGGGACGACACGCAACGGCGAACCCTGTTCCGTGAGCGACACGAGTGACCCGGAGACGTTCACGATCAACCCGATATACGGCCTCTCGGCCCACCACCGACGGAAGCTGAGCGAGTACGTCGACACCATCGCGAGCGAGTTCGGCGACAGCCGGCGGTTCGGAAGCTCCCAGTTCGCGCTCTCCTCGGTCGCCGCGGGTGAACTCGATGCGGCCGTGTCGGGGATCAGGCTCGCCCCGTGGGACACGGTCGGCGGCGTCCACCTGATTCGGCAGGCCGGCGGAACCGTGACCGACCTCGACGGCGAGCCGTGGACCCCAACCTCCGCCGGGATCATCGCCTCCAACGGCGAGGCTCACGACGAACTCGTCGCCGCCTTCGACTAAGCGTCGTAGGAGAGCACCACGCCGTCGTCCATCCGTTCCACGTCGGTCAGCGTTAGCTCCGGGAAGGACTCGGGGTCGGCGAAGCCGTCGCCGTCGGCGAGCGTCGGCGCCTCGCGCCCGCCGACGACCGTCGAGCCGACGTAGACGGTCAGCCGGTCGACGAGGTCGGCCGCGAACAGCGAGAAGATGAGTTCGCCGCCGCCCTCGACCATCAGCCGTTCGACGCCGTGGTCCGCGAGTCCCTCGAACGCGCCGGCGAGGTCGACCCGTTCATCGCCGGCGACGACGACGGTCGCACCAGCGTCAGCCAGTGCTTCGATTGCCTCCTCGTCCGCCGCTTCGCTCACGAGGACATACGTCGCCGCGTCGTCGTCGAGGACCGTCGCCGCTGACGGTGTTCGAGCCCGTGAATCGGCGACGACGCGGGCCGGGTTCGGTGGCTGCCCCGACGACGCACGCCGGTCGCGCCGCGCGTCGTCCTTGACCGTCAGGCTCGGGTCGTCGGCGAGTACGGTGCCCACGCCGACCATCACGGCGTCGGCGTCCGCCCGGAGGGCGTCCATCCGGTCGAAGTCCGCCTCCCCCGAGATGGCGACCTGTTCGCGCTCGCGGGTCGAGAGCTTCCCGTCGACGCTCTCGGCGGCGTTCACGTGGACGTGCATACGCCCCCTCGCAGCGCGGGCGAGTCGACTCTTTCGGTCCGAGCGGGAACGCTCAAGTCCGCCGCCGACCGACCGCCGGCCATGACCGACCGAACCGAGGCCGTCGTGATCGGCGGCGGCGTCACCGGCGTCGGCGTCGCCCGCGACCTCGCCATGCGCGGCGTCGACACCACGCTGCTCGAACGCGGCTCGGGGCTCAACGCCGGTACCTCCGGACGCTCTCACGGCGTGCTCCACAGCGGCGCCCGCTACGCCGAGGCCGACCCCGAAGGCGCCGCCGACTGCCTCCGGGAGAACGGGATCATCCGGGAGATCGCCGCCGGCTGTGTCGCCGACTCCGGCGGCCTGTTCCTCCGCCTGGCCGGGGACGACCCGGAGTACTTCGAGCGGAAGCTGGACGCCTGTCGAGACCTCGGGATGGAGCCGGAGCTACTCGCCACCGACGAGGTCCGGGAGCGCGTACCCGAGGTTTCAGACCGCCTCGAGGCGGGCTTCGCCATCCCGGACGGCGTCGTCTACCCATCGCGGCTCGTCGCCGCCACCGCGGCGAGCGCCCGCGAGCACGGTGCAACCATCTATACCGACGCCGGAGTCACCGATATCGAGGTCGCTGCGGGCAGGATAACGATCCACACCGACGGCGCCGAGATCGTCGCCGACACCGTCGTCAACGCCGCCGGCCCGTGGGCTGGCGAGGTCGCGTCGCTGGCTGGCGCCCGGCTCGGGATGCGACCGACTCGTGGCGTGATGGTCGCCGTCGAGCGGTCGGGGATCGGTCCCGTCCTGAACCGCTGCCGGGAGCCGGCCGACGGCGACATCGTCGTCCCACACGGCGAACAGGCAGTGCTGGGGACCACGAGCGTCGCCGTCGACGACCCGGACGACTTCGAGCGCGAGGACTGGGAGGTCGAACGCACGCTCGCGGAGTGTGCCGAGATGGTGCCGTCGCTCGCCGACGCGACGGTCCAGCGGACCTACTGGGGGCTCCGGCCGCTCTACGAACCGGACGAAGTCGGCCGGGAGGGTCGAGGCATCTCCCGGGACTTCGCCGTCGTCGCCCACGACACGGCACCCGGGCTGGTCAGCGTCGTCGGCGGGAAGCTCACGACCCACCGGCGCATGGCCGAGGCCGTCGCCGACCGCGTCTGTGAGGACCTCGGCGTCGACGAGCCCTGTCGGACCGCCGTCGAGCCGCTCCCGGGCGCGGGCGGCCCGGAGCGCCTCGACGAACTCGCCCGGGAGTTCGGCGCGGTCGGGCCCGCCGACAGCGACGTGGTTGGCGAGTAGCGAACAGTCGGAAGAAAGCGGTCGGCGCGACGGGCTCCGAGCAACGGCCCTGTTCGTCGCGCCGTCGATCTCAGGTCACGCGACGGGCTGGCCCCGTCATCGGTGAAAAAGGTACGCCGGCCGGGAGCCGCGGGCTCCTCAGTTATCGACCGGCTCGACGCCGATCGTGACCGCGACGCCCTCGATCTCCCACTCCTCGACGAGGCCGCCGTCCGCGTCGATCTCGCTCACGTCGACGAACTCCGCGGCCCGGACTTCCTCTGCGACGAGGTCGCGCCGGTCGTCGAAGAAGCCGGCCACGCGCTTGTCGTCGATGTCGACAGCGACGCGGATCTCCTCCTCCACGTCGAGGTCGAGTCGCTTTCGGCTCTCCTGCACCCGGCGGATCAGGTCCCGTGCGTAGCCCTCGCGCTCGATCTCCTCGGTGAGTTCGGTGTCGACGTAGACGCGCCCGCCGTCGAACTCGGCGGCGGAGACGCCCTCGGGCGGTTTGGCGTCGTACTCCACCATCTCGTCTGTCAGTTCGACCGTCTCGCCGTCGATCTCGACGCCGCCCTCGACAGCCTCGCGGGGCTCGCCGCGGACCGCGCCCATGACCTCCTGTGCGTCGCCGCCGAACGCCGGCCCGATCACGCTCATCTGCGGGTCGGCGATCTCGACGAGGTCCTCGAACTGCTCGGTGACGCTGAGTTTCTGGGCGTTCACGCGTTCGAGGAACAGCTCCTCGAGGTCGCGCATGGCGTCGGCGACCGTCTCGTCGTCGGTCTCGACGATGACCTCCTGAACGGGCCAGCGGAGCTTCCGCCCGCCCTGCTGGCGCGCGTTCGCGGCAGCCTCCTCCACGTCGCGGAGCACGGCCATGTTCCGCTCCAGTTCGGGGTCGTGCAGATCCTCGTCGGGGGTCGGCGCCTCCAGCATGTGGACCGTGTCGGCGTCGCCGTCGAGGGTGTGGTACATCCGGTCGGCGAGGTATGGCGTGAACGGCGCCAGCAGCCGCACGACCTCGTTCATCACCGTCGAGAGCGTCGCGTAGGCACCACGCTTGCTCGCGGAGTCGGCCTCCTCCCACATGCGCTCACGGATCGCCTTCACGTAGAAGCGGCTCACGTCCTCCGTGACGAAGTCGAGCAGCGCGTTGAGCGCGTCGTGGGGGGCGTACTCCGCCCACGCGTCCTCGGTCTCCTGCTCGACGGTCTGGAGCCGGGAGAGCACCCACTCGTCGACGACCGAGAGGTCGCCGTCGTCGAGGTCGGCTTCGCCGGGGTCGTAGCCGTCCAGCTCCATGTACGGCAGCGGGAACCGGAACACGTTCCAGAGGATGTTGAGCGTCGACTGCATCTCGTGCAGGCCGTCCCACTCGAAGCGCAGGTCCGTGCCGTGCTGGTCGTGGCTGAGCAGGTACGCCCGGAGAGGGTCGCGCCCGACCTCCTCGATCGCCTCGTGGGGCGTGACGATGTTACCGAGGCTCTTGGACATCTTCCGCCCGTCGCTGTCCAGCGCGAACCCGTGCATCACGACCTCCTCGTAGGGGATCTGGTCGACCGCGGCGGTGCCCATCCCCAACTGCGACCAGAACCAGCCGCGGGTCTGGTCGTGGGCCTCGATGATCACGTCGGCGGGCCAGAACTCGTCGTGGGCTTCGGTCTCGCCGGGGTAGTCGAGCGTCCCCCACGACGCGACCGAGGAGTCCAACCACACGTCGAACACGTCCGGCACGCGGGTGTAGGTGGTGCCGTCCTCGGTGATCGTGAGGTCGTCGACGGTCGGCCGGTGCAGGTCGAGTTCGTCGGCCACCACGTCCTGATCGGCGCGGTCGGCGAGCTCCTCGCGCGTGCCGATCACGACGAGGTCGTCGGCTGTCGTCTCCTCGGGGGAGAGCCCCTCGGGCGTCCAGATCGGGATCGGGATGCCCCAGTAGCGCTGCCGGGAGACGTTCCAGTCCGGCGAGTCCTCGATGAAGTTCCGGAAGCGGTTGTCCCGGGCCTCCGGCGGGTGCCACTCGCTCTCCTCCATGTTCTCGAGGAGCTGCTCCTTCACGTCGGTGACCGTGATGAACCACTGGTTCGTCGCGAGGAAGATGATGTCCGTGTCACACCGCCAGCACTGCCCGTAGTCGTGGGTGTAGGACTCGTGGGCGAGCAGGTGGCCGTTCGCTCGCAGGTCGGCGATGATCTCGTCGTTCGCGTCGCGGACGAACTCGCCGGCGTACTTCCCGGCGCGCTCGTCGTAGACGCCGTCGCCGCCGACGGGACAGAAGATGTCCAGCCCGAGTTCGTCGCCGCGCTCGAAGTCCTCCTGCCCGTGGCCGGGCGCGGAGTGGACCAGCCCGGTGCGGTCGGTCTCGACGTAGTCGGCGTGATAGACCTCGCCCGCGCCGTCGAAGGCGGGATGCTCGGGCACTTCCTCGGCCAGCGGGTGGTCGTACTGCCAGCCGAGCAGTTCCTCGCCGGCCAGCTCTTCCTTGACCTCGTAGTCCTCGTAGCCGCCCTTCTCCATCACGTCGTCGACGCACTCGGCGGCGACGTAGAGGACCTCCGCCTCGCCGTCGCGCTCGGCGTGCACCTTCGCGTACGTGGCATCCTGATCGACGGCGATGAACGTGTTCGCCGGGACCGTCCACGGCGTCGTCGTCCACGCCACGAGGCTCCCCTCTTCGGCCGCGAGGGGGAACTTCACGTAGATCGAGGGGTCCTCGACCTGGTGGTACTCGACCTCGTTTTTGGCGATGGCGGTCTCACAGCGCGGGCACTGGGTGATCGAGCGCTTGCCCTGCTCGACCAGCCCGTTCTCGTCGGCCTTCGAGAACGCCCACCACGCCGACTCCATGTACTCCGGCGAGATCGTCTGGTAGGGGTTCTCCCAGTCCATCCAGACGCCGATCGACTGGAAGTCCTCGTCCATGTTCTCGCGGTTCTCGACGGCGAAGCGCTTGCACTCCTCGATGAAGCGCTCCATCCCGTACTCCTCGATGTCGCGTTTGGAGTCGAAGCCGAGTTCCTGTTCGACCTTCGTCTCGATTGGCAGGCCGTGCATGTCGTAGCCCGGCCGGTCGGTGACGTGGTGGCCCTCCATCCGCTTGCGGCGGATGACCGAGTCCTTGAGGGTCTTGTTCCACGCGGTGCCGAGGTGCATCTGCCCGGAGGTGTAGGGTGGGCCGTCGACGAAGAAGAATGGCGGGTCGTCGGCGTGTGCCTCCTTGGTCCGTTCGTAGGCGTCGTGTTCGTCCCAGTGGTCGCTGACGGTCTCCTCGACCGCCCGCGGTTCGTACTGGTCCGGGACCTCCTCGTCCATACAGGACGCTGTCGTGGCGCGCTTATCAAGCCGGTGGTCCGGCAGTCACGCTGTCGGACCCGGGCCGGTTGGTCGACGTACCACGGCTCGTCGACCCCGCGGGTCGCCGACATCGACACCCGTCGACGCTGCGTGCCGCGAGGGAGACGTTCAAACGGCTCCCCCGCCAACCGACGGCCATGACCGACATCCCGCTCGAACACGTCCACGAGGAACCTGACGGCGACAGCGACGCTGCCGTCTTCGTCCTCCACGGCCGCGGCGCGAACGAACAGGATCTCCTCCCGGTCGCCGAGCGCCTGCCGGGCGACCGTCACGTGATCAGCTTCCGCGCACCGGACCGCCTCCGCGGCGGCTTCACGTGGTACGACCTCGACCTCTCGGCGGGCGGGTTGGAGTCGAGCCAGCCCGACCCCGAGGGGTTCCGGCGCAGCCTCGACCTCGTGGCCGAGTCCGTCGACGCCGCCGTCGACGCCTACGGCCTCGACACGGACGACCTGGGCCTGCTCGGCTTCAGTCAGGGGGCGATCACGAGCTTCTCGACGGTACTGGAACAGCCCGAGAGGTTCGCGTGGGTCGCGGGCCACCACGGCTACCTCGCCGAGTCACACGCCGACGCCGCGCCCGACGGGATCGAGGGGAAACCGATCTTCGTCGGCGCCGGCGCGGCCGACCAGATCATCCCAGCCAGCCGCAGCGAGGCCGCGGCCGAGGGGCTCCGATCCGCGGGTGCCGACGTGACCTTCGAGACGTTCGAGGGTGGCCACGGCATCGGCCAGGAGGAGTTGGCGGCCGTCAGCGCGTTCGTCGAACAGCAGGCTTAGTCCGCCGTCTCGTTTTTCGCCTCGTCCAGCCACGCCGGCGTCGGCGGCTCCACCGGTTCGAAGCGGTAGTCGAGGGCGAAGCTCACCGGCTCGCGCTCCCCGTCGCCGTCGGTGTCCGGGAGGGTGTAGCTCGCCCGCATCGTCGTGATCACGCCGTCCTCGGAGACGATCATCAGGGCGTCGTAGTCCTCGACCCCCTCGGGGAGCGTCGAAGGGACCTCACCGTCGATCTCGACCCGGTAGGTCGGACAGTCCGTGTCGTACGCGATCTGGCAGGTGACCACGGTGTTGTCGACGGTGACGAAGTACCGGTAGAGGTACCCCTCGACGGCGGCGTCGTAGTACGTCGACGGCCGCTCGGCGAGGGAGAGCCGGGTGTAGCGCGTCACGTTCGTCCCCGAGAACCGCTCGTACACCGTGCCGCTGCCGTCGGCGTACGTGGCGACTTCG
Source organism: Halolamina litorea (assembly GCF_026616205.1). Classification (NCBI taxonomy): domain Archaea; kingdom Methanobacteriati; phylum Methanobacteriota; class Halobacteria; order Halobacteriales; family Haloferacaceae; genus Halolamina; species Halolamina litorea. The sequence continues at coordinate 1,806,706 of NZ_JANHGR010000001.1, read as the reverse complement.
AGGGGTCTGCTGTCGTTCCCGCTGTCCCGAACCGCCCTGATCCGGTTGAAGTAGTGGCTCCGGTTCTCGGTCCACGTGGTCAGGTTCTGGCTACTGGTGCCGCCCATGAACGGCGCGCCGACCGGCCCACGGAGTCGCACGGCCCGGACCCGGGAGCGGTTCCTGATACTCCGCAGGTGAGCGACGGTGAGGACCGGCGCGCTCTCGACCCCGCTCAGACTCATCCCCGGGACGACTTCGGGCTCCCTGGCGGGCGTCGGCGTCGCGGTGTCGATGGCGCCGACAGCCCCGGCAGGCTCGTCCTCGGGCGTGGTACTGATCGTTCCCGGTGTCGCGACGGGGTTGGACGTTCCCACGGGAATCGCGGGCCCGGCGAGGGCCGCCCCGACGAGCGCGAGCACCAACACGGCGGCGACGGCACGACGGCCCACCGGCACCGTGGGGAGCGTGACGCCACCACCCGCCTCGGGACTGTCCGTGTCGGGGGCCGGTGCTGCTCGCGCCAAGGGCTTCCCCACGTGCCGCTCGTACAGTTCTTCGGCGGTCGAACGACAAACGCCGTACAGCAGAACGTCCCGAAGGGCATCGGGTGGGACGTACTCGACGCCGGCCTCCTCGGCGACCCGCCGAACCCCGTCGCGGTCGCGCGCGACGACGAGTCGGTCCACCCCGTCGAGCTCGGGCGTCCCGAAGCGTCCCGGATCGACGACCCGAAGCCGCTCTGTCTCGCCGTCGCGGTCGGCGACCACAACGTTCCCGTCGACGCGTGTCTCCCAGCCTTGGGCTTCCCAGAGGTCGGCGACGAAGGCCGCCCGCTCGCTGCTCGTGAGCGACCGGATCTCTCGGCTGAAGGCGTCGGCGGGGACCGGCGGCATTAGTAGACCCTCGGGTGACACCGGCAAAAGCGCACCGCCGGTCAGAGCCCGGGCACCGCGCTGAGCACGTCGATGGCTTCGAGCACCATCCAGACGAGGAAGAGCCCGTAGATCACGAGCAACAGCCCCGCCTCCCGGTCGGACACCTGAAGATCAGTGCGGAGGGCGGTGAACAGCACCACCGTCGCGAACACGAGGAAGGCCATCATCGGCGTCGCCACCGAGTAGTCGATGACGGCGCCGCCAGCGAGTACGATCCCCGCGGGGACGGCGATCAGCAGGTCGAACACGTTGCTCCCGAGGACGTTCCCGAGGCTCGTGACTCCCTTCCCGCGCCGTGCGGCCCGGACGGAGACCAGCGTGTCGGGCAGCGAGGTCGCGGCGGCGACGACGGTGAGCCCCCAGAGCGCCTCGGAGATGCCGAACGCCGTACCGAAGACCTGTGCCCCGTAGACGAACCCCTCGACGGCGATGAGCACGAGGGCGAGGCTGAGAGCCAACAGCCCCCACTGTCTCGCTGGCGAGTCCACCTCGGCCGGAGGGGAGTCCGGAACGTACTCCGCCGTATCCGAGTACTGGATGAACACGTAGAGCCCGTAGAGTCCGATCGGCAGCATGGCGAGCCACGGCGGGATCTCGGCCACCAGTCGCTGACCCTCGACGGGGTAGTAGATCACGCCGAGCGAGAAGACGACCAGGAGCGTCGCTACCGAGAGCATGTAGAACAGCGCCTCCTTGTACACCACGTCGCGGTTGGCGTCGAGGTCGTCGGTGGCCAGCAGCGCCGCCGCCCCGGGGATCACGAGTACGTTGAACACCGCCGACCCGACGACGGCCCCGACCCCGAGATCGAACGAGCCGTGGAGGACGACCGACAGCACCGAGATCGACAGTTCGGGGAAACTCGACCCGATCGCGGCGACGACCGAGCCCTGGACCACCGGCGGCAGCCCGTAGTGCTCGGACAGCCGTTCGCTCGTCGTTTCGAGCAGCGCCGACCCCTTCCAGACGACTGCCGTGGCGACGAGCGTGACGGCCGCGGCGATCCAGACCGAAGACATACCCCGGCTTTCCGCGGGTCGCCTCAAAACGCGTTCGGCTGAGACCGATGAACGTGTCCGTGCGGCACGGCCCACCGCGGTCGGTAGCCATAAACCGACCCACCACCAAGCCGCGGCCATGAGCGTCGCCAAGACCGTCGAGGACCTCGGCAGCGAACTCGGCGAACGGATCGCGGCCACCGACGAGTACCAGCGGTACGCGGCCGCCAAGGAGGCCGTCGAAGCCAGCGAGGAGGCCCAGCAACGGATATCCGAGTTCGAGTCGCTGCGCGCGGAACTCACCACGGCCCGGCAGACCGGTACCGCCGACCAGGACCTGGTCGACGAGGTCCGGCAGGCCCAACACGAACTCCACTCGCTCCCGGAGATGGCGGAGTACCTCGCCGCCGAGGAGGCCATGCAGGCCCGACTCGACGCGGTCAACGACGCGATTTCCTCCCAGCTCGCCGTCGACTTCGGTGGGGAGGCCGGCGGCTGCTGTCAGAACTAACCACCGCACCCGTCGGTCGCGTTTTGCCGAACCAGTTTTGGACTTTTCCCCAGCGAACACTTTTGTCCGATAGCGCGACCAGCCAACCTATGCTCACGATCGCCGGGGGGAAGGGCGGCGTCGGGAAGACCACCACCGCCCTCGCCCTCGCCGCCGCCCTCCCGGGACGCCCGCTCGTCGTCGACGCCGACCACGACATGCCGGACCTCCACACACTCGCGGGCGTAGCGCGTCCGGGGGCCGTTGACGGCGTCCGATCGCCGCTGGCCACCGACTCGCCGTCGCTGGCCTCGACCCACGTTGCTGACGTCGTCGACCGATGTCGGTACAGCGACGAGCACGAGTGTCGGATCCTCCCGGCACCGACCGGCGACACGCCCGACCCGGAGCGCCGATTAGCGAAGGTCAAGAGTGCGTGGACGGCGCGGACGGCCCCCGAACCCGGGGAGTCACCCATCCTGATCGACACCCCCGCCGGTGGCGACATTCACGCTGCCGCGCCGCTGCGGGTCGCCGACGGCGTCGTGCTGGTCAGCACCGCCTGTGCGCCGTCGCTCCGCGACACTGCCAAGACGGCGTCGATGGCGCGGGCGGTCGGCACGCCGGTCGTCGGCGTGGTCCTCACGCGAACGAGTGCCCGCCCGCCGAACGTGAACGACCTGTTGGGCTGTCCGGTCCTCGCCGCCGTCCCCGAGACGCCGGGCGATCCACTCGCCGATCGGCGGGTCCGTCGGCGGTACGATACGGCCGCCTCAGCGCTCCACGCGGCCACAGAGACGTACGTTCCGTGACACCTGCACGGAACGCTTTTGGAGCAGTATCGAGTAACGGTGGTCATGGCCAAGCGGCTCCCGACCGGGATCACGGTCCTCGATCGTGAGATCGAGGGTGGCCTCCCGGCGGGCTCCATCGTGTTGCTGTCGGCGGAGCCGGCGAGCCAGTCGGAGCTGTTCCTCTACGAACTCACCGCCGCGCGGCCCTCGCTATACCTCACGACCGTCCGGTCCGATCAGGCGGTTTCGGACGCCATCGACCGCGCCAACACGCGGACCGGCGATCCGACGGTGCGGGACCTCGGCGGCGATGCGCCCCTCGACCGAGCCAACCGCATGATCGGTACGCTCCCCGAGGAGGCGACGCTGATCATCGACGTGGTCGACACGCTGGAACGCTACGATCGGAGCCGCTACCGACGCTTCCTCAACGAACTCCAGACGGTGATGGTCAACACCGGCGGGATCGCCATCCTCCACGGCCTCGACGGCGTCGACGTGCCGGCGAACCGGGACGTGACGGCGCACGTCGCCGACGTGGTGTTCGACCTGCAGACGACCATCACCAACGCCGAGATCGAGAACCGCCTCGTCGTGCCGAAGTTCCGCGGGGGCAAGGCGCTGGCCGAGCCGATCAAGCTACGGCTGGCCGAGAGCGTCAACATCGACACCTCCCGGGACATCGCCTAACCCTGGCCGAGGCCGGAGAGGCGAGCCCCGTCGGACAGGAACACCGCGTTCTCGAGGACGATGGCGTCACCGGAGCCGCGCTGATGAACCGCCCAGCGTTCGCTGCCGTCCGCGGCATCGAACGCGCTGAGTCGCCCTTCACCCCGGACGAACACGGCGTCGCCAACGACCGTCGGCGTCCCGCTCACGCCGTCGACGCGCCACGCTCGGTTCCCGTCCCGTGTGACCGCCTGCAGGCCCTGCCGGCCCGAGACGTACACGCGCTCGTTGCCGACGGCTATCGGGTACGCGCTCTCCTCCGGTACGTTGAACGACCAGCGTCTGTCCCCGTCGGTGTCGAACGCTTCGACGAGTCCGTAGCTCTGGACGACCACGAGACCGTCGTCGACGACCGGACCGACGGTGACCGCACCAGTCGACACTCGCCACTGTTCCTCGCCCGTCCGTGCATCGAGTGCGACGAGGCCGGTGCTGCCCGAGTGCGACCCGAGGTAGAGCGTCCCGTCGTGGACTGCGACGGGTCCGGCGAACGTTCGACCGGCGCCGTCGGCCTCGATCCGGCGCCGCCAGCGCGGTTCGCCCGACCGGACCGAAACCGCGTGGACCGTCCCGCTCCAGTCGGCGACGTAGGCGACGCCCTGAGCGACGACCGGTGGTGCGGTGAGGCGTGAGTCCACGTCGTAGAGCCACTCCTCGTCCCCGTACCGTCGGCTGAAGCAGACCACCCGGCCACGTTCCAGCGACCGCTTCGCGCTCACGATCACTCGGTCCCCCTCAACCGCGGGGCTCCCGTTGGGTTCGGCGCGGAGTGGCACCTGCCAGCGCGTGCTCCCAGTCCCGGGTGCAAGTGCGTACAGTCGATACCGGGAGCGAGCGTCCTCGGAAACCGCGTCGGCGGGGACGTACAGTCGGTCCTCGGCCGATGCGGGGCTTCCGACGCCCCGGACGTCCTCGAGCGTTCGCCGCCAGACGGTTTCGGGTTCGACTGGGCCCTGTGACACGGCGCGCGTGTGACCCGCGTCTCGGCCGTCCATTCGCCACTCGCCCTCGACGGTACCCAGACCGTCGTCCGTCGTCGTTGGGGCGAGACAGCCAGAGAGCGTGACGCTCAGTCCGAACGCGGCTAACAGGTCGCGGCGGGTGGAGGGCATCGTTCCGGTCTGCTCCGGGAGCGGATTGAACCTTACGCCGCGGGGAGATTCTGTA